>DASSNV010000034.1:0-10198 GCA_035701245.1 Gemmatimonadaceae bacterium
GAGGAATCTCACGGGGACTGGGCGACGAATCTCGCGATGGTTCTCGCCAAACCACTTCGCGCCAAGCCGCGCGACATCGCCGAGCGACTGCGTGCATCGATGAACGTGTCCGATGCCGGTGTGTCGAAGGTCGAAATTGCCGGCCCCGGATTCATGAATTTCTGGATCGACGAGACCAGGATTGCCTCCGGCCTGCGCGACATTCTCATCGCGGACGAGAACTACGGTCGCAGCAATGCAGGGCAGGGCAGAGTCGTCAACGTCGAATTCGTCTCCGCCAACCCGACCGGACCGCTCCACGTCGGTCACGGCAGGCAGGCGGCGCTTGGCGACGCCATCTCGACGCTCCTCGAGTACACCGGCTGGAAGGTGACGCGCGAGTTCTATTACAACGACGCCGGGGTCCAGATCGAGAATCTGGCGGCGAGCGTGGAAGCGAGGATCAAGGAGATGCGCGGCGAGCCGGCGCAGATTCCCGAGGGCGGCTACCACGGAGACTACATTCGAGAGCTCGCCGAGCGTTACATCGCGGGGAGCGACGGATTGTCGGTGCGCGAATTCGCCGTACGCGAGCTGCGCAAGGAACAGGATCTCGATCTGCAGGCGTTCGGCGTGCAGTTCGACAAGTACTTTCTCGAGTCGTCGCTCTACACCGATGGAATGGTCGATGAGACCGTGCGGCTGCTCGTTGCCAGCGGCGAGACCTACGAAAGCGACGGCGCGATCTGGCTTCGCACCACCGACTTCGGCGACGACAAGGATCGCGTGATGCGCAAGCGCGACGGCACCTACACCTACTTTCTTCCGGACGTCGCGTACCACGTGACCAAGTGGAGGCGCGGTTTCAGGCGCGCGATCGATGTCCAGGGCGCCGATCATCACAGCACGGTGACTCGGGTGCGCGCCGGCTTGCAGGCGCTCAACATGGGCGTCGATCGCAGTTACCCGGAATACGTGCTGCACCAAATGGTGACGGTGATGAAGCACGGCGAGGAGGTGAAGATCTCCAAGCGTGCCGGCAGCTACGTCACGGTGCGGGATCTGGTGAACGAGGTTGGCCGCGACGCCGTGCGGTACTTCTTCCTGATGCGGAAAAGCGACTCGCAGCTGATCTTCAACGTCGATCTCGCCGCGTCGCAGTCGGAGGAGAATCCAGTCTACTACATCCAAATGGCGCACGCGCGGATGTGCGGGATCTTCCGCGTCGGCGGCATCGACCCGGAATCGGTATCGCCCGACGATATCGACTTCGGGGTGCTCCGGGAGCGCGAAGAGCAGGAGCTGATCAAGGCGCTGGTCGACTTTCCGGATCTCGTCGAGTCGGCCGCCGAGAGCCTCGAGCCGCATCGAATAGCCACGTATCTGCTCGACACCGCGCGGCTCGCCCACCTCTGGTACCACAAGCATCACGTACTTGAGCAGGCACCGGAAGTGACGAAAGCGAGGCTTGCGCTCGCTCGCGGCGCGCGCATCGTGCTCCGCAACGGCATGCAGATCCTTGGTGTTACCGCGCCGGAGCGAATGTAGTTGCACCGCGGCACTGCTCCGTTACCATTAGCATTCTGACAATCTTTCCAGCGAAATAACGACGAATGTCGGTTCTCGTGGTTGGGTCCGTAGCGCTCGATTCAGTCGAGACACCGTTCGGCAAGGCAGACGATGTCCTCGGCGGCTCGGCGACTTTCTTCTCCGCGTCGGCGAGCCTGCTTACCAAGGTGAGTGTGGTCGGAGTCGTCGGCTCCGACTATCCGGTCGACAAGCTCGATCCCCTCGAGAAACGCGGCGTCGATTTCAGTGGCCTGGAGCGCGCGGAAGGACAGTCGTTCCGCTGGCGTGGCCGCTACCGCCACGATCTCAATTCCGCCGAGACTCTTGAGACGCATCTCGGAGTATTCTCCCATTTCAGTCCCAAGATCCCCGAAAAGCTGAAGTCGTCGCCGTATCTCTTCCTCGCGAACATAGATCCGCGACTGCAGCTCGATGTTCTCGAGCAGGTGGACAAGCCGAAGCTCGTCGCGTGCGATACCATGAATTTCTGGATCCAGAGCCGACGTCCCGACCTGCTCACGCTGCTGTCGCGGGTCGATCTGGTTACCCTCAACGACGCGGAAGCGCGTCAGCTCAGCGAGAAGTTCAATCTCGTTCAGGCTGCGCAGTGGATCATGGCGCGCGGCCCACGGGTGGTGATCATCAAGAAGGGCGAGCACGGCGCATTCTATTTTGATCACAACTCGATCTTTTTCGCTCCCGCCTTTCCACTCGAGAGCGTGTTCGACCCGACCGGCGCGGGGGACTCATTTGCCGGCGGCTTCATCGGATATCTTGCCGCAACTGGAGATCTCAGTGAGGCGAACATGCGCCGAGCCGTGATCTACGGCTCGGTGATGGGGTCTTTCGCCGTCGAGAAGTTTTCGATCGAACGGCTGTTGACCGTCACCCGTGCCGAGATCGATCAGCGGATGCGCGACATGCGGCGGCTCGTCGCGTTCGAAGAGGAGCTCCCGACGTGATTGACGACGCGCTTCGTTACGGAAGCGCCGGTGTCGACATCGATGCTTCCAACTCAGCGAAGCAGCGCATCAGAAAGCTGGTCGAATCGACCTTCACCAAAGGCGTAGTGGGCGCTTTCGGAGGCTTCGGTGGCATGTTCCGGATGCCACCCAACCTCCAGCGGCCCATACTCGTTGCCAGCGCCGACGGCGTCGGAACCAAGATCAAGGTCGCGATAGAGGCCGGCCGCCACGACACGATTGGGCGCGACCTGGTCAACCATTGTGTGAACGATATCCTCGTCCAGGGCGCGCAGCCGCTGTTCTTCCTTGATTACGTGGCGTTCGGAAAACTCGAGCCCGAGATCGTGGAAACGGTCGTCGCGGGCGTCGCCGCCGGGTGCCGCGAGAACGGTTGCGCGCTAATAGGGGGCGAGACGGCCGAAATGCCGGGATTGTACAGTCCGCCTGATTACGACCTTGCGGGGTTCATCGTCGGATATGTGGAAGAGCAGCTGATCCTGGGCGCCGCCCGCGTCAAGCCCGACGACGTGCTGATCGGCCTGGAGAGTGCAGGCCTGCACACCAATGGCTACTCGCTGGCGCGCAAGATCGTGACGGACCGGTTGCGTCTCCATTTGAGCGATCAGTTTCCTGAAGGCGCAGGTCGCAGCGTTGCCGATGTGCTCCTCTCGGAGCATCGCACGTACCTGCCGTCTTTGCGACCAGTGCTCGATCACGTTCATGCGATGGCGCACATCACCGGCGGCGGACTGATCGAGAATCTGGACAGGGCATTGCCTCAAACGCTGGATGCGGTGGTCAGGCTGGAGAGCTGGAAGGTCCCGTCGGTGTTTCGGGTCCTGATGGAAGCGGGCAAAGTCGAGCCCGCCGAGATGTACCGAACGTTCAACATGGGTGTAGGAATGGTTGTAATCTGCGCGCCGTTCGATGCCGAGCACGTGATTTCGGCGGCCGCCGCAGCCGGTGTGAAAGCGTGGATGCTGGGAGCGCTCACGCCGGGCTCGGGCGCAGTAATACTCTCTTGAGGATTCAACGATGAAAGCTCGTTTGTTCGTTATGTTCGCCGCGGCATCTCTCGCTGCAACATCGGTCAGCGCCCAGGGCGTCGATACGCAGCGCTGCCCGCCCGGATCCGTCAGTGGACTGGGCGTTCCCGATCAGACCCGCGCGTCACAGGACGCGTGTCAGAAAGCGATTGATCTGTTTCAGTATCTCGCCCCACAGCTCGGCACCATGATCGCCGGCGGCAATCCGACCCTCGGTCAGGGCGGTAACCTCGGCGGGCTGGGACACTTTTCGGCCGGCATCAGACTCAACGTCCTGCAGGGCAGCCTGCCGCAGGTCCAGGACGTGACACCCTCGGTGAACGGGGCGACCAGCACGCAGTTCGAAACCAAGGACCAGTACCTGCCCATGCCCACCGCTGATCTCGCGATCGGCATCTTCAAGGGAATACCGCTCGCCCTCACCAATGTGGGCGGCATCGATGTACTCGTCAGCGCTTCGTACGTGCCCGAGTTCGACAACAGTGGCGTCAGCGTCAAGGTACCGAATGGCTCGCTGAAGCTCGGGTATGGCGCTCGCGTTGGAATTCTGCAGGAGTCGCTGCTCGTGCCGGGTGTCGCGGTAAGCTACCTCGTCCGCGACCTGCCGACCCTCAACATTGCCGGCAACAGCGGGGGCGACTCGCTTTACGTGAACAACCTCAGCCTCAAGACCAAGGCGTGGCGGGTTACCGCGAGCAAGAGCCTGCTGATCTTCGGGCTCGCAGCCGGCTTCGGTCAGGACAAATACGACGCATCGACGGATATCGGTGCGCACGTGGCCGCTCGCTCGGTGCCTCCGACCCCGGCGGCAAACGCCGGCCCGGTATCGATCTCGCAGAGTCTCACGAGAACGAACATCTTCGGCGACCTGTCGATGAACCTGTTGCTTTTCAAGCTCAACGCAGAAATTGGGCAGGTCTCGGGGGGCACGATCAACACCTACAACACTTTCAAAGGCAAGCAGCCCGCCGATTCCAGAATCTACGGATCGGTCGGATTCCGATTCGGATTCTAACGACGAGCGCGACGCGGAGTACATGCGTCGCGCACTCGCCCTCGCGCAGCAAGGCTGGGGTCAAACAGCGCCGAACCCAATGGTCGGCGCTGTTGTCGTTCGCGACGGTGTCGTCGTCGGCGAGGGTTACCACGCACGCTACGGAGAGCCGCACGCCGAAATCGTCGCGTTGAAGGCGGCGGGCGATCGCGCCCGCGGCGCGACGATGTACGTCACCCTCGAGCCCTGCAATCATTTCGGCAAGACTCCGCCTTGTACCGAGGCGATTCTGCAGGCGCGCGTCAAGCGTGTCGTGATCGCCGCCGCCGATCCCACCGCCCTGGCGGGCGGTGGTGCCCGCCATCTCGCCGATTACGGCGTAGAGGTCGATTTCGCCGTGGAAGAGCCGGCCGCACTCGAGCTCAACGCAGCGTTCTTTTTCGCCGCCACCAATCCCGCGCGCCCCTGGGTGACGCTCAAGCTGGCGCTCTCCTCGAATGAGAAGATGAACGATCCGTCCGGGGAGCGTCGCTGGATCACCAACGAGCAGTCGCGGGAGGAAGTCCATCGTCTGCGCGCCAACGTCGATGCGATCGCGGTGGGCGTCGGCACCGTACTCGCCGACGATCCGGAGCTGACGGTGCGCGGCCCGGTCCGTCCGCGACTCGCGCCGGCACGCGTAGTCTTCGATCGCAACGCCGAGACGCCCCTCGAGTCCAAGCTCGTTCGGACGGCGAAAGAAACTCCAACGATGATTTTTGCGCACCACCCCGCCGTCGCGCGCCTTGCAGCGCTGCACAATGCTGGAGTCGATGTTTTCGAGGCGGATACTCTGCAGCAGGCCCTCGGTGCTCTGCGCGGATTCGGTATCCAACACCTGTTTGTAGAGGGAGGCGCGCGACTCGCGCAGCAGTTCCTGCGTGAGGGGTTGGTGGACAGACTGATTATCTTTCAATCACCGATCACCCTCGATGATGCGGGACTCAGTCCGTTCACCGGACTGTCCGATGATCTTCGAAGCGGCATCGACAGAGCGCGCGTAGTCAGGAAGTCCGATTTTGGTGAGGACACCATGACCGAATACGCGCTGCGTGAGGTTTGAATGTTCACCGGATTGATCGAGCAGGTTGGCGAAGTCGAGAGCGTACGGCAGACCGATGCCGGACGCGAGCTGCGCATCCGCGCCGAGTTTTCCGACCTGGTGAACGGCGAAAGCATCGCCCTGAACGGGGCTTGCCTCACAGTTCGTGAGTTTGGCCCCGGCTGGTTCGATGTCGCGGCTGTTGCGACGACCGTCGAACGAACCACCATCACCGCGTGGAAGAAGGGCTCACGACTGAATCTGGAGCGGGCCCTCCGGGCGTCGGACCGATTGGGTGGACATATCGTTCAGGGACACGTGGACTTTGTCGCTCGCGTCTCGGCGGTCGACAAACTGCGCGACGCGGTGCTCGTCGATCTCGCGCTGCCGCCCGGAGCGGATCCGTTGTTCGTTCTGCACGGCTCGTTGACGGTCGATGGCGTCAGCCTCACCGTGAACGATCTGAGACCCGGTTCGGTACAGCTGTCTTTGATCGACTATACTCTGCGCCACACCACCCTCGCCGAGCTCGCGGCTGGATCCCGCGTCAACGTGGAGGCCGACATCGTCGGCAAACACGTACGGCGACTGCTCGAGCCCTACCTGCGTGAGGCTTCGGGGGTAAATTCACTGACCGACTATTCGTTGGAGCATTGAGCGCTATGCAGTTTGGAACCGTCGAACAGGCAATTGCCGACATCAAGGCCGGCCGGATGATCGTCGTCGCGGACGATGAGGACCGCGAGAACGAAGGCGATCTCATTTGCGCCGCCGACCTCGTCACGCCTGAGATGATCAACTTCATGATCCGGAAGGCGGGAGGCTGGATCTGCCTCGCTCTCACCAACGAGCGGGCTGACTACCTCGAGCTTGCGCCGCAGAGCGAAGTCAGCACCGACGAGTACCGGACAGCCTTCACCATCAGCATCGACGCCGACGAGCGGTTCGGGGTGACGACCGGGGTCAGCGCGCAGGACCGTGCCCGCACCATCCGCGTCGCTGTGGATCCCAATACGGTCCCGACCGACCTGCGCCGGCCTGGCCACGTTCCGCCTCTCCGCGCCCGGGACGGCGGCGTTCTCCAGCGCGTCGGACACACCGAGACGGCCGTGGATCTTGCCCGGCTTGCCGGTCTGACTCCAGCCGGAGTCATCTGCGAGATTCTGAGCGAGGACGGGTCGAGCGCGCGTCGTCCAGAGCTCGAGCGGTTCGCCCAGGAACACGGTCTCACCTTTATCACGGTGGCGCAGCTCGTCGCGTACCGTCTGCAGACCGAGCGTCTCGTCCATCGCGTTGCGGAAGCTCGCCTGCCCACCGAGCTCGGCACCTGGAAAGTCGTCGGTTACCGCAACGACGTCGATCCGCACGAGCACATCGCGCTCGTTTTTGGCGATGTCAGTGGCGATTCCAGCGTGCTTGTGAGAATGCACTCGAAGTGTCTGACCGGCGACGTGTTCCACTCGCTCCGCTGCGATTGCGGGTGGCAGCTCGAGACGGCGATGAAGATGATCGCCAAGGAAGGCAAGGGCGTCATCGTGTATCTCGATCAGGAAGGCCGTGGCATCGGACTCCTCAATAAGCTCAAGGCCTACGAGCTCCAGGATCAGGGCATCGACACTGTCGAAGCCAACGAGCGGCTCGGGTTCAAGCCCGATCTTCGCAACTACGGAATCGGCGCGCAGATTCTGCTCGACCTCGGTCTCAAGACCATCAGACCAATCACCAACAATCCGCGCAAGCTCGTGGGCCTCGAGGGTTACGGGCTCACCATCGACGAGCGCGTGCCGATCATCTCGATCGCGCACGACGAGAACTCGAGCTACCTCGAGGCCAAGAGGGCGAAGCTGGGACACCTCTTCGCCTCGTAAATGCCGGAGTTCCAGGGATTACCGAGTGGCGCCGGACGCCGAATGGCGGTCGTTGCCAGCCGCTTCAACGAGCCCATAGTCAAGAAGCTGGTCGACGGTGCCATGCAGGCGCTCGTCGAATCGGGCGTCGTGTTCGAGGACATTGATGTGGTCTGGGTGCCTGGCGCGTGGGAGCTTCCGATTGCCGCCCGCTGGCTACTCGCCAGCGAGCGCTACGATGGCCTCGTTGCCGTTGGGGCCATTATTCGCGGCGACACCGCCCACTTCGATTACATAGCCGGCGAGGCGTCACGCGGACTCGCCGCCGCGAGCGCCGACACCGAGACACCGATTGGGTTCGGCGTGCTCACCTGCGATACCGACGAGCAGGCCGAGGAGCGCGCCGGCGGTGCACACGGCAACAAGGGCTACGACGCGGCCGTGGCCGCTCTCGAGATGGCCGACCTGCGCGATCGGCTCGACCCCGGCGATGCGGATTGAGACCCGCGCCCGTGCGCGGGCGCTGCAGGCGCTCTACGCATGCGAGATGCGGGGCGGAAAGAATCTCGATCGCGTC
This sequence comes from Gemmatimonadaceae bacterium, assembly GCA_035701245.1. Classification (GTDB taxonomy): domain Bacteria; phylum Gemmatimonadota; class Gemmatimonadetes; order Gemmatimonadales; family Gemmatimonadaceae; genus UBA4720. Next base: position 8,059 of record DASSNV010000034.1, read on the forward strand.
GCCACCCAGGTCTGGGACGATCTCGCGGTAGCGCCCGAAGAGCGCCGGCTCGCAGGACTCCTCGTCCGTGAAGTCGTGAGCACGGGTGACGAGCTCGATACCAAACTCGCCGAGCTGACCACCAACTGGCGTCTCGAGCGGCTCGGCGCGATCGAGCGATCCGTGCTCCGGCTCGGCGCCGCCGAGCTGCTGAAGGGCGATACGCCGCCACGCGTGGCGATTCAGGAAGCCGTGCGCCTCGCCGAACGGTTCGGCACATCCGCGAGCGCGAAGTTCGTCAACGGTGTGCTCGATGCTTTTGCCCGACAGGCCGGCATGATCTAGTGCGGATACTCGTCATCAACTGGCAGGACTTCACCAATCCCCAGGCCGGTGGCGCCGAGCTCCATCTGCAGGAAGTCTTCAGGCGCGTCGTTGCCCGCGGTCACTCGGTGGATCTGCTGTGCAGCTCGTGGCGCGACGCATCACCCCGCGCAAATCTCGACGGCATCCATGTCCACCGCACCGGCGGACGCAACACCTTCCCCTTCGTCGCGCGCAGCTACTTCAATCGACACCTCGCGTCGAACGATTACGACATCGTCGTCGAGGATCTGAACAAGGTTCCGCTCTACACTCCTCTCTGGGGCCTGAAAAGACTCGTCGCACTCGTGCATCATCTTTTTGGCGGCACGGTGTTTCGCGAAGCGGCCTTTCCGCTCGCGGCCGCAGTCTGGTTGTCGGAGCGACCCCTCGGCGCGATCTATCGCGACGTTCCGTTCGAGGCAGTCAGTGTCAGCACCGCCGACGATCTGGTCACCCGCGGCATTCCCCGCGAATCGATCCGCGTCATCTATAACGGTGTCGACTCCGTGCGACTCACGCCCAACCCGGCCGAGCGCTCACCGACTCCACTCTTCGTGTACCTCGGCCGGCTCAAGAAGTACAAACGCGTCGATGATGTGATCCGCGCTTTCGCCGCACTCAACCTCCCCGGCGCGAAGCTCGAGATAGCAGGTACCGGTGACTATCGCGCCAGCCTCGAAGCTCTGGTAAAATCCCTTGGCCTGTCGGGTCGGGTGGAATTTCTGGGCTTCATCCCGGAAGATCAGAAGGTCCACCTGCTGCGTCGGGCGTGGGCATCGGTCCTCGCATCGCCCAAGGAAGGGTGGGGGATCAGCAATCTCGAGGCGGCGGCGTGTGGCACACCGGTGATTGCCGCCAATTCTCCTGGAATCAGGGAATCCGTCCTGGACGGTGAGACAGGGTTCCTTGTGCCTCAAAATGATCCGCTCGCGATGGCAGCAGCGATGAGAGGCTTGGTGGAATCAGCCTATAAGGTGAATGTACTGGGAACAGCGGGCCGCCGATTCGCCGAAACGTTTACCTGGGACCGCGCCGCGGATGAGACGCTGGCGCATCTGGAGGAAGTGATGGCGCATGACTAATGACCAAAGCACGGTGAGAGAGTGGCACCCGCGCGCGTAACCGTCGGCCAGCTCCTCGACCGGCTGCGTGGAACGCTCCAGCTCGAAGAGATCGAGCCTGGCAGCGGCCACGACCGTCCCGTCGCCAACGCCGAGGTGTCGAGCCCTGGTCTCGTCCTCGCCGGTTATGTAAGGCGGTTCTCCGCCGGGCGGCTGCAGGTCCTCGGCGAGACGGAGATCACCTACCTCGCGTCCCTCGGTCCCGACAATCGCAGACGCGTTCTGGAGCTGTTTTTCTCGTTCCCGATTCCCGCGGTCTTCGTCACCAAGGGCCAGCGCCTGCCGATCGGTCTCAAGGAGATTGCGGGCGCCGCAGGCGTTCCGGTCATTCGCACCAAGCTCAAGACCGCCGAGTTCTATCGCCGCATCAAGCCGGTGCTGGAGATGGAGTTTGCGCCGACTGTCTCGCTGCACGGATCGCTCGCCGACGTCTTCGGCGTCGGGGTTTTCTTCAGCGGCAAAAGCGGAATCGGGAAATCCGAGTGCGTGCTCGACCTTGTCGAGCGTGGCCATCGCCTCGTCGCCGACGACCTCGTCATCACCAGCAAGCGGGGTAATGATGTTCTGATCGGTCGCGGCCACGAGATGCAGCGTCACTACATGGAAATTCGCGGCGTCGGCCTCATCGACATCCCGGCAATCTTCGGCATTCGGGCGGTGCGGCAGCAAAAGCG
>DASSNV010000035.1:0-4641 GCA_035701245.1 Gemmatimonadaceae bacterium
AGGTGATCAAGGTTCCGCTCGCGCACCCCGAGCAGGCGGCGATCGTATCGTCCCCGCGCATCTTCAACGATCTCAAGGGTCCGCCGACGCACGGCGAGACCACCGCCGAGAAAGCGGAGCAGGCAGAGGCAGTCGCAGAGGCGAAAAGGAAGGGGGGCTACACGGCGGTGATTTTCGGCGAGGAGACTGTAGCACCAGATGGCTGGGTTGCCGGTCAGCTCGCGACCATCGTCAAGGAGCGGGGCGGCACCGGTAATCCGACCGCGGCGGACAGCGCGGAATTGCACAAGCGGCTGCCCGACATCATTCGCAAGATGCTCGGCGGTGCGGATCCGAACGGTCCGCGTCCGGCGGGTAACGGTCCGAGCCAGTGCCACGACATCACGCTTTATCCGGCAATCGGCAGGGCAGGCGGTGCGTGCGGTGGCTACGGGTTGCTGCTCGACATTACTGATCCCGCGCATCCCGTTCGTTTGAATGCCGCGGCGGATTCCAACTTCTCGTACTGGCACTCGGCGACCTTCAACAACGAAGGAACGAAGGTTCTGTTCTCCGACGAGTGGGGCGGCGGCATGCAGCCCAAGTGTCGCTCGACCGATCCGAAGGAGTGGGGCGCCGACGCGATCTTCACGCTCGCGGGCAGCGCGATGAACTTCCAGAGCTACTACAAGCTTCCTGCTCCGCAGACCAAGAACGAGAACTGCGTCGCGCACAACGGCTCGCTGATTCCGATTCCCGGCCGCGACATCATGGTGCAGGGTTGGTATCAGGGCGGAGTCTCGGTCTTCGACTGGACCGACGCGGCTCACCCGCGTGAGATCGCGTTCTTCGATCGCGGTCCGGCCGACACCACCCTCAAGCTGAGTGGCTCGTGGTCGGCGTACTGGTACAACGGCAACATCATCAGCTCGGAAATCACCCGCGGTCTGGACATCTTCCAGCTGGTGCCGAGCGCGTTCATCTCGCAGAACGAGATCGACGCGGCGAGGACGGTGCACTTCGACTACTACAATGTCCAGGGCCAGCAGAAGATCGTCTGGCCGCCGTCGTTCGCGCTCGCGCGTGCGTACGTCGATCAGCTCGAGCGGAACGGCGGGCTGGCGTCGCCGCGGATTTCTGCGGTGCGTCAGGCGCTGACTGCAGCGGAGGGACGGTCGGGCAGTGCGCGGTCGAGTGCGTTGAGCTCGCTCGCGGCGCAGCTGGATAGTGATGCAGCTAGCGCGCGTGATGCAGCGAAGGTGCGCGCGTTGGCGGCAGCAGTAAGAGATCTGGCGAGCTAGATCGGCACCGGCGAGAGATAAACGAAGGCCGCGACGATTTGTCGCGGCCTTCGTTGTTTCAGCGCTTTAACGGCGTATTAGTAAACTGTTCGAGGCATGCATCTCGCGTTTAGCAGGCGCATGAAATGGCTGCCCGTACTTGTACTCGCTAGCACCATCGTTGGCAACGGCTGCAATGCCTGCGGCCCCGAGCAGCACGCCATCACCGCGACGGCGCCGAACAACCTTACTCTGGGCGGTGATTTCGGAACGCGGCAGGTTCAGTACATCAACAGGCGGCTGACCCAACCGCCCGCGACCCGCGAAGACTTCCAGTTTCTGTTCAGCACCCTCGATGGATTGGCGCAGGGCGAAGGAGTTGCTTTCACGCTCGCCGGAACCGACGCCCAGACCCAGGAAATCGTTACTCTCGTGCTCGGGCTGCCCGTGACGCTGCGCCAGGGCGATACCTACGCTGTCGGCAGTACGTTTCATGTCGACGTCAGCGCACCGAGCGAAGCTGGATTTTGGGGACCGCACGATCTGCAGCAATCGGGCAAGGCTGATGTCGCGTTCGTGATTGCGACTTACACTTTCCCGCCGGTGACGTATACTCCGACATTTACGGCCGAGACATCCAGCGGAACGATTCAAGTCACCGACCGCTCGCCCGGGCACCTTCAGGTGCACCTCGACCTGAGATTCACCGACACGAACGGGAACGTCAGAACTCTCACCGGCGACGGGCTGGTGGATAACGAGCGGTTCGCGGCATTGTGTAACTGAGTCGCGCAGATGTAAAGTCAGGAGACATCGCGGGGACACGTAAACGTGAGTGCTCAACAGACGCTTGCCGCATTTGTTGGACTCCTGATATTCGGTGGCTGCTCCCCCGACCCTGCCCATCCGCCTGCACCCACACCTCTGCCGGCGACGACGGCGATCGTGGGCGACACGTCGACACCAGTTAGACCAGCTACTCCTCCTGGACCAGATACTGCCGCAGTCGATGCGGTGCCCATCGTCTCGCAGGCGACCCTCGACGGGACTCGGTGCGCCACCCCGGATACGGCGCGCAAAAGCGGCGGCATGACCTTTATCGATTCACTCGAGATCGTGGCATTGCCCAGCTCGAACGGAAAGGCGTCGCGTGCATGCGGTGAGCTGCGTATTCGATTGTTGAACGGACGAACCGCGCTGTTCACGGACGACACTGTCGCCAGCCCTCACTTCGGATTGTCTCGGTACGCGGGATACCAGCAGACGATCCACTCCCATATCGTCCACCACTACAACTACGAAGGCAGCGGCGCCTGGATCGTCGTCGACGATTCCACAGGAGATTCGAGAATCGTATTCGGGATGCCAGTTGCTTCACCCGACGGACGGCGGTTCGTGCTGACTTCGATGGCTGACGAAGCCGGTTACGATCCCGGCATGATCGAGATCTGGCGAATCGTCAACAGACGTCCGGAGAAGGAATTTTCCTACGATACCGGGAGCTCGCCCTGGCAAGCGTCCGACCCGGTGTGGCTTGACTCCTCCACCATCGATTTCATCAAGAACACCTACACCAGCATGAGCGAGCCCGACATTGAATCCCGGGGGCGCATCGTAAGATCCGGAGCGACCTGGACCTTCGCGCCCGATCCGGCGGTGACGGCGAACCCAGTTGGAGTGTGGCGCGGATCGTCGGTGTGCACGCGAGTGGGCACATCGCCGTGCAACGATGAGATCAACGTGTATCGCATCGCACGAGTCGCCGGCGGCGACAGCCTCTCCGTCGATGGCCGCAGGGTCGTCAATGGCGAGGAAGTCGAGATGGGCGTGCTCGGCTGCCACATGCGTGGCGTCATTCAATTCAGCTGCCCGATGCCCAACGGCGTGTGGTACTTCACCGTCCGCGGCGACAGCCTCCTTGGCGAGGATATCGCGCCCGACCACAGCCCATATCGACGCGTTCGCGCCGCTCGCTCCCGCTAAATCGATCCCGCCCGTTCAAACCTTCCCCGGTTCCAATCGATCCAATTGCAGGGGCCATCTGCCGTTCCCCCAACACCCTGCTCCGGAGTACCAAATGCCGCGACTCACCCGAATCCGTCCCGCAATTCTCAGCCGGCGTTTCTCGCCAGCGTTCTGCCTCCTTCTCATAGCCGCGTTCTCGGCCAGCGCCATTGCCCAGACACCAGACAAGGGTGAGTGGCGGCTCTACTACGACGCGTCGCGCCCCGAGCGCGTCCAGCTCGTATTCGAGCACTACGAGAACGGAATGCGCCGGCATGGATCGACCTCCTACGGCGTGCGCCCGACGGAATTGCGCGGGCTGACTCAGTCGCAGCTCTCATCCTTTGACGGACCAGTGCGCTTTCAGCTCGTGCGCGACGCCGGCACCTTCAACTTCGATGGAGAATTGCGCGACGGGCGCGGCACCGGCTTCTTCACCTTCGCGCCGGATTCGCGATTCCCGGAACAGCTTGCCTCGCGCGGCTACGAGCGCCCGACCAGCGAGCAGCAGTTCTGGCTCGCCATGCACGACGTCGGCTACGCGATGCTCGACGAGCTGCGCAGCGACGGATACGAGCGACCGTCAGTCAACCAGCTCGTCGTAATGGGGATGCACGGCGCCAATCTCGACTACATGAGATCGCTGCGCGCCGCCGGCTATCGCGTCGGCAGCACCCGTCGGCTCGTCACGCTGCGCGATCACGGGGTCTCCGAAGATTTCATCAGTGATCTCTCCGACGCGGGCTACAAAGATCTTTCCCTCGATGATCTCCAGGACCTGCGCGATCACGGTGTCACGCCCGACTTTATTGCGGCGCTCCGGAAATATGGTTTCACCAATCTCACCACCGACCAGCTGCTCGCCGCGCGCGACCATGGTGTCACCGAATCGTTCATCGCGGATTTCCGGGAGATGGGCTACACCAATCTCAGCCTTCGTGATTTCGTCAGGATGCGCGACCACGGCGTCACCCCCGGATTCGCGCGGCAAATGCGCTCGTCCGGCGGCGGACTCGTCGGTGTCGAAGAGCTGATTCGCCGCCGAGATCGCGGGGATTACTGACGGAGGTAGCTCTTCGCGATCATCATGTGCACGCCGACGTTGCCGTCGACGAGCTGGGTGACGCGCAGGTCAGCCGCCATCGACGCCGCCTGGTACGCCTGCGCCTCGGTGATTCCTTTCTTCTCCTGAAGCAGCTTCACCATCTCGCGGATCGCCGTCTTCGTCGCGACGACCAGCGACGTATCCGTGCCCATGGTGATCCAGTGCGTCGGCGTCTCGGCGCGCGGCCACTCGAGCTTCATGTCCTTGCGCACGACCACCTGCACGCGGCCGCGCAGATTGGTCTCGATCGCGGTTTGATCGACTTCACCATCG
>DASSNV010000036.1:0-3838 GCA_035701245.1 Gemmatimonadaceae bacterium
GATGTTGTTGCTGGTCGGCGCCGTGGCAGCGCGACCGGTCGCAGCTGTCGCCCAGGCGTCTACCAGACAGCCGGCAGCGCCGGTGACGACGACGCTCCTCGTTCCCGATCGCGTTTGGGACGGCGTGTCGGATGCGCCGCACTCCGGCTGGGCGGTCGTCGTCACCGGTAATCGCATTGTCGCCGCCGGACCGCGCGCGCAGATGAGTGTTCCCGCCGGTGCGACGACGATCGCGATGCCCGGCACTACACTGATGCCGGGTTTGATCGACGCCCACTCGCACGTGTTGCTGCATCCGTACAACGAGACGTCGTGGAACGACCAGGTGCTCCACGAAGCGCTGGCGCTGCGCACAGCCCGCGCGGTGAATCACCTGCGAGCGACGTTGATGGCCGGCTTCACCACCCTCCGCGACCTCGGCACCGAGGGCGCCAGCTACGCCGATGTCGGGCTCAAGCAGGCGGTGAACCAGGGAATCATTCCCGGTCCGAGAATGTTCGTGGCGACGCGCGCGATCGTGGCGACGGGCGCCTACGGTCCAGCCGGCTTCACACCTGAGTATCAGAGCGACATTCCGCAAGGCGGACAGGAGGCGAGCGGGCTCGAGCAGGTCGCGCAGGTGGTGCGCGATCAGATCAAGCACGGCGCCGATTGGGTGAAGATCTACGCCGACTATCGCTGGGGACCGAACGGCGAGAACGAGCCGACCTTCACCGTCGACGAGCTCAAGGAAGCCGTCGACATCGCCAACAGCTCCGGCCGTCCGGTGACAGTGCATGCGACGACTGCGGAGGGTATGCGGCGCGCGATCGTCGCCGGGGTCGCTACCATAGAACACGGCGACAACGGCACGCCGGCGGTTTTCAAGATGATGGCTGATCGTGGGATTTGCTTCATTCCCACGGTGGCCGCGGGCGATGCGATTCTGCAGTACCGTGGCTGGAAGAAGGGCGTCGATCCCGATCCGCCGGCGATCGTCGAGAAGAAGAAGAGCTTCAAAGCCGCGCTCGACGCGCACGTCACGATCTGCAACGGCAGCGATGTCGGCGTGTTCACGCACGGCGACAACGCGCGCGAGGTCGAGATGCTGGTCGAGTACGGAATGACTCCCGTCGCTGCTCTTCGCTCAGCTACGTCGATCGATGCGAAGATGCTGGGAGTGGGCGACAGGCTTGGCCAGGTGAAGGACGGCTATCTCGCCGACCTCATTGCCGTGCGCGGCGATCCAACAAGGGACATCTCTGCCATTCGCCAGGTGCAGCTGGTGATGAAGGACGGCACGATCTACAAGCAGTAAAATCCGCCGCCGGTCAATCTCCTTCGACGCGGAGGCAGTGGCTGTAAGTTTGGTCCAATGAAAGCGACTGCCGGACCCGTCATCCAGGTCTCGTCGATCCGCAAAACGTACGGCAAAACCGTAGCCGTCGAAGACGTCTCCTTCGACGTCAACGATGGCGAGATTTTCGGACTCATCGGACCGAACGGCGCCGGCAAGACCACGACGATGGAATGCGTCGAAGGAATCCGCCGTCCCAACTCCGGATCGATCACCGTGCTCGGTCTGGATCCCGTGCGCGATGTGTACGCGCTCCAGGAACGGATCGGTGTGCAGCTGCAGCAGGCGCAGCTCCAGAAGCGGATCAAGGTCTGGGAAGCTGCGCGCCTTTGGACATCGCTCTACCGAAAGCCGACATCGGTTGGTGACGAGCTGCTCGAGCAGCTCGGTCTCGCCGAGAAGCGCAACGCGTGGTTCATGACGCTGTCGGGCGGACAGAAGCAGCGACTGTTCATCGCGCTCGCGCTGATCAACGATCCGGAAGTCGTCTTCCTCGACGAGCTCACTACCGGGCTCGATCCGCAGGCGCGTCGCAAGATCTGGGACCTGGTGCGTGGTATCCGCGAGAGGGGCAAGACGGTTTTTCTGACTACCCATTTGATGGAGGAAGCCGAGCGTTTGTGCGATCGCGTCGCGATCATCGATCGCGGGCGGATCATCGATATCGATCAGCCGCAGCGGCTCGTCGACAAATATTGTCCGGAGCGAAGCGTCATCCTGGCAACCCAGGACCAGCACGCCGCGGAGAGTCTGGCCCGAGTTCCAGGTGTCGAGTCGGTGACGCCGCACGATTCACGGCTGACGGTCCGCGGCGCCGGCGAGAAGCTGGTGACCGACGTCATCCGCTGCCTGTCGGAAAATCACATCACGGTCACTGATTTCAGGACGGAGATGTCCAATCTCGAGGATGTATTCCTCAAGATCACGGGGCATTCGCTCAGAGATTGACCGAGGAGCAACGGACTGCCAAAGAAGACTACCGGCCGGCGGCCGTAAGCGGGCCGGCGGGCGGCTGCGGGCTCGTTCCGAGATATCAAGGAAGACTACCAGCTGGGGCTTCGGGCGGAGCGGCTGGCGGCACCGAGCATTGGTTGGATGAAAGGCAGCGCTTCGGATGGAGTGCTGTTATCAAACAAGTGCTCGGAGCCGCGAGCTGCTCCGCTCATTGCCCTCAGCTGGTAGTCTTCGGCGATCTTTACGAAACGAGCCCGCAGCCGCGGGCCGGCCCGCCCACGGCCGCCCGCCGGTCGTCTTCTTTTTCAGTCCTACTTGCCGGTTGACCGAACTTCGATGGGTGCCGTCCACCGAAACGGTCCCCAGTCCATAGCAAGCGTCCCGCGATGCGGACCCAACCCGCTCACCGATATTGTGAACTGATCGACCGGCGTCGCGAGCGTGGTCGACTGCATCCGTCCCGTTCCGACATCCTGCGTGCGATCGTACTGGGTTCCCCATTGCCCCGACTGTCCGTTCACGATCAGATCGACGCCGTTCTGGTGCGGGACCGTCCACAGCGTGTAGGTCCCGGCGGCGAGGCGCACACCCGCCAGCGTGATTGGCGCCGAGGTCGTGAACTGGGTCGCGGCATTGGCGCCAGTTCGCCACACACGGTCATATGGAATGACGTTGCCGAGCAGTTGTCGCCCGCGCGCGAGCGGCCGGCTGTAGTCGACGGTGAAGCTCGCGTTGCCGATCGTCGCGCGCACGGTGTCGCGCGGACTGAGCTGTTTGACTCCGCCTTTCGCCTTCTCTTCCGCCTCCCACCTGTCGGCGGTGGACCTGATGTCGGGGACCGAATCGACGCGGGCGACATCGACCAGATAGGTCGATCGCGCGCCGGAATAGCTGAGCATGTTGCCGGCTGAATCGAAGCTCGCTTCACCAGTGCCCGACAGCCAGTCGTGCTGAATCTCGGCGCGATTGCCCGAGGCGAAGCGCACCACTCCATGGTGCAGCGGGAATCGGTCGAATTCGCGATCGATGTAGAACTGTCGCAGCTGGATGGTATCGCCCAGCGCTCGCTTCTCGGCGGTCGCTCTCGCGAGCGCGGCGTCGAAGTAGAGCTCGTACAAGCTGTACATCTGCGGGACGTGCGCCATCGCCACTGCGCCGTTGGTCGCGAAGTCGTGGCGCAGCCTGCCGGCGTCGTCGGTCTGAAGGACGTGCACCGAGTCAGACGTTACGTCGGCGGTGACGTGCCGATCGCGCTGGTTCTCCGGCTCGCTCGGCGTATGGATGTCCATCACCAGATGGCGAATCGTGCTGCCGGGTCCGAGCTCGATCTCGGTGTGCCGGCGTCGCACCCGCGGAAACCGATCGACACCTTCGATGACGACCTTGTTGTCGCTACGGGTTATGCTCTCGACGGAGATCGTGTCCCGACCGAGTCGCGCAAGGAAACCATAGTGCCGTCCGGGCTCGCCGTTGCGACAGCCGTCGCCGGCGACCACAGCGAATACCAGCGCGAGGAACACGGTGACACGGCGGTTTCGGTCCAAAAAC
>DASSNV010000037.1:0-22345 GCA_035701245.1 Gemmatimonadaceae bacterium
CGAGCGGATCGTTTTCGATGGGATGCTCGAGGGAGATAGCCTCGCGGGCGAAATCCGGATTACACGTTTCCGCTCGCCAATAACCCTGCGCCGCGGAAGTCCGACCCGCCCGTATCGCGAGCTTGCCGTCACCTTTCGCAATCCTTACGACAGCCTCACACTCGGCGGAAAGATCATCCTTCCGAAGCGCGGCAGCCTGTTTCCAGCGGTGGTGTTCGTGACGGGATCCGACCCCGACACAAGGGACGCGTGGTTGTACGAGGCGGCGGCGCTCGCGCAACGGGGAGTCGCATCGCTGCTCTACGACAAGCGTGGGGTGGGCGAGTCGTCCGGTGCATCGCACGATCTGGCGTCGTGGGACGACCTCGCCGGCGATGTCGAGGGCGCTCTGGCACTGCTGCGCTCGCGCGCCGATATGATCGACACCTCCCGGATCGGCCTCATTGGACAGAGTCAGGGCACGTGGATCATCGCCAAGGTCGCGGCGCGGAATCCAGCCGTGAAATTCCTCGTCAACATTTCGGGCAGCGGAATCAGCGCGGCGGAACAGGAGACCTACCGCACCGGCGCCCTGATGCAGCGCGATGGCTTCGCTCCGGAGGAGATTGCGCGAGCGCAGGCCTTCCAGCGCGCGAAGTTCGCGGTGGCGCGGACCGGACTCGGCTGGGAGGCGCTCGACTCCACCATGAAGCGTCTGCGCGCCGATTCAGTGCGCTGGTTTCCGCAATATGGAACGGGCGCCGCCATCAGCCGGCTGTCTTCACTCCGCCTCTACGGGGTTCTTCAATTCAACTACGAGCCGGCGCGTGACCTGAGACGGATCAGAGTTCCGACGCTGGTGTTGATGGGCGAGCGCGATGTGGTGTTCCCGCCGGCGCTGGTGATCGACCGAATGCGCAGATATCTCGGCGAGGCCGGAAACACCCACGTGACAACCAGAATAATTCCGTTCGCATCCCACGGAATGCTCGAGGTCCAGACGTATCAGGGACGAGGATTTAGAGGCGCCATCTCGCCGCGATTTCTCTCTGCCTTTACTGACTGGATCGTCGGTACGACCACCGGTCGGTAGCGCGTTCGAGGTGAAATTCTGCCCTTGGTTCGGCAATTCCGACTGGACTTGTCGGATTTGATTCCAGCGTTTAGGTTGCCCAGCAATTCAACCAAACGCCAATCGACCGATGAAGAGAATTCTGTTCGTACTTTTTGCGGCCACCACTGCGAGCGTCTCGGCGCGGACGGCTGCAGCGCAGCAAGGCTACGAGTTCGAAGTCTACGGCACCGATGTGAAGCAGCCGGGTGTCATCGAGCTCGAGCTGAACACCAACTTCGTGGCCGCGGGTCCGAAACTAGTCGATGCTGAGTTCGTTCCGACCAACCACATGCTTCGATCGAGCTTCGAGCTCGGTGCAGGTTTGACGCGCTGGCTCGAGGCCAGCGTCTACGTCCTCGGAGCGCGGCAGTCGAGCGGCCCCTCGTCGTACGTCGGCAACCGCCTGCGTCTCACTGCGGTGTTGCCTTCGACCGCGGGCTCTCCTTTCGGAATCGGTGTGACCCAGGAAGTAGGGTACGCGAGACCCGGTTTTGCCGAAGACCGCTGGACCTATGAGCTGTCGCCGATGGTGAGCGCGAGCTGGGGATCGCTCGACTTCGTCGTCAACCCGGCGTTCGAGCGCGCGCTCGATGCAACTGAACCGCATTCGGTCGAGTTCGAGCCGCGCGGAAAGATCGCGCGCAATTTTGGCGATGAGGGCTCGATCGCGCTCGAGTACTACAGCTCGCTCGGTCCGGTCACCGCATTCGAGCCGCGCTCAGAACAGAACCATCAGCTGTTCGCGAGCTTCGAGAAGGAGCTCCACGAGCGCTGGGAATTCGCGCTGTCATATGGTCACGGGTTGACCGATGCCTCCGACCGGAGCGTCATCGCAACGAGGGTGGAGTACAAGTTCCATCGCTGAGCAGTTCGCTCTATCGAGGGACGGTCGCACCAGCATCCGCGACGACCGTCCCAGCGAATAACGTCATGTAAACTCCAAGCGTCAGAATCAGAACCGCGACGACGCTTCGAAACAGGCGCTCCGGGACGCGTCGCAGCACCCGCTCACCGAAAATGGTCCCGATCACCGCACCGAGAGTGGCGATGACGACGATGGTCAAGATCGCTGAGATCGCGCTGCCCTGGGTGACGAAATATGCGGGCATGCGCGCGGCGTCGACGATGAGACCGGTCGCAGTCGCTGTTGCAACGAAAGCCTGCTTGTCGAGGTCGAAGCCGAGTAGCGCCGCGGAGCGGATGCCGCCCTGGTTACCGACGAGTCCGCCAAAGACTCCCGACACCGCGCCCGCAATCAAGCCCAGCACATTGCCGAAGCGCATGCGACGGGACAGTCCCGACAGCTCGCTGATGCCGACGAACACGAGCAACAATCCGAAGACGACATCCAGTGCGCGGTTGGCGGCGACGTTGTGAAGCAGCGCGCCGGTGAGTCCGCCGGCTGCGCTCGGTATCCCGAAACGGATCAGCACGGCCTTATCGACATGTGCGCGTAAACGCCAGAATCTGAGCGCCGTCGCGAACAGGTGCGGAATGGAGATTGCCGCGACGGCGAGGCGCGTGCCGACGCTCGTCGCGAGCAGCGGGGTGAGAACGCTGCCGATTCCAAACCCCGTGATGCTGGCGATGCCCCCGGCAATTGCAGCGGCGATGAAGACGACGATCTGAAAAATCATAAAGGAGGTCGTATCAAATGAGCGATTCCTCAATCAGCCCCGGCTTTCGACGTTGTCGGTGTTTCCGATCATCGATGTGCCGAGCTGGCGGGTATTCGCGCTCAAGATCATCACGGTGATTCTGGTCGCGAATATTATTGGTATTGGGATGTACACCGCCGGAGGCACGAATAAAACCAAAACCTCATCAGCAGCTCGCTGACGCATCCGCAAAGGGGTACGGGAACTTCCTACAGGGTAACCGGACTCCGCTGACAGACAGTCGGATCGCTGCTTTCGATATTTCTGCCGGACTGCGACGGAGGGAACCAATGACAACCGCGGGTGCACATCTCCATTGGACGGGCGCATCGACGGGCGAGCGCGCCTTCTCGACCAGACGGATACTCCTTGCCTGCGGCATCGTTGGCGCGGTGCTTTATCCGCTAGCGGACATCTTCGCGGCGACGCGCTATCCCGGCTTCAGTTACCGGGACCAGGCGGTGAGCGAGCTCTTCGCGATCGGTGCGCCGACGAGCGCGATCGTGGTGCCGCTGTTCACTTCCTCGAGCTCGCTGCTGCTTCTATTCTCGATCGGCATCTGGATGTCGGCCAAAGACCAGCGCCTGATCCGGGCGACGGCTGTAATGATGGCGCTCAACACGATCGACGCCCTCATTCTCTGGAATTTTTTCCCAATGCACATGCGGGGCGTCGAGCCGACCTTCACGGATACGATGCACGGCCTGCTGGCGATCGACCCATTCGTGCTCGCAGCAATGGTGCTGGCAGCAGTTGCTTTCAGAGGCGGGTTCCGCCGCTACACTGTGGCGACGATCGTCTTCACGACGGTGCTCGTGATCAGCGCGGTGCCGTTCGTGATGACCTTCATGGCCAACGAGCCGACGCCGTGGATGGGGGCGACGGAGCGCGCCGGTCAGTACGCGACGAACCTATGGTATGCGGTGCTGGCTACGCTTCTGTTGCAAAGCTATCCGACGTCAGAATGATCGCCGCGCCGGACGTCGGGTAGCTTCGTGCCGCACTGACAGGACATCGTCGTGCGGCTACATTAGCCGAACGATGGAAGATCTCACCACCGTCGCCGACTAGTGGCAGGCCCGACGCGGCAGCTTGAGGCTGACGACACTCCACTCACGCTCTCCTTCACCGACGTCGGCGCCGGCGACACATCTATAGTAGGCGGCAAGGGCGCCAACCTCGGCGCGCTCACCCGCGCCGGCGTCCCCGTTCCGCCCGGCTTCTGCGTCACCACGCGCGCGTACGAAATGTTCATCGCGCAGCTGGCCGACAGCGATGCGCGGTTCGCGGATCTCGACACCCTCGATGGCACCGACGTCGAGGCAGCGCGACGCGCGGCGGAAGCGATGCGCGCCGCGCTCGACACGCTTCCCGTACCCGCTGAAGTTGCCGCCGCGGTCAGGGAATCATGGCACTCGCTCGGCGTCGATGATCCACTTGCGGTGCGATCCAGCGCGACCGCGGAAGATCTACCCGGCGCGAGCTTCGCCGGACAGCAGGACACCTATCTCAACGTGCGTGGCGAAACAGCACTGCTCGATGCGGTGCGGCGTTGCTGGATCTCGCTCTTCACCGACCGCGCGGTGCTCTACCGCGCGCGCAACGGATTCGGACACCGCGGCGTCGCGCTCGCCGTCGTTGTACAAAAGCTCATAGATCCCGACGTGTCGGGAATTCTTTTTACGGCCGATCCGGTCAGCGGCAATCGCAACGTCGCGTCGATCGACGCTGGATTCGGGCTTGGTGAAGCGTTGGTCAGCGGGCTGATCGAGGCGGATCTGTACAAGGTCGGGAGGGGGGAGGCGGGAGGCGGGAAGCGGGAGCGCAAACCGCGGATTCTGCTTGCGAGGGCGGGAGACAAAGCGTTTGCGATTCGATCGGTGCCCGGCGGAGGCACGCGCCAGGAACCGCTCCCGGAATCGATGCGCCATGCGCGGGCGTTGACCGATGAGCAGGTGCTGGCGCTCGCGGACCTCGGCGAACGCGTGGAGAAACTTTACGACGGGGTGCCGCAGGACATCGAGTGGTGCATCGCCGGCGGAAAGATCTTTGTCGTCCAGGCTCGGCCGATCACGTCGCTGTTTCCGATCCCGCAAACTCCGGCAAAGGATCCCGGGCTCCGCGTTTTCCACAGCTTCGGGCACATCCAGATGATGCTCGACGCGTTGCCGAGGGTGGCGATCGATGTGCTGCGATTGTTCATCCCGGCGGGGAAAGATCGTCTGCCGACGCTGAGCGACCCGCCGAAGCTGAGTCCGTACATGTTGCCGGCGGCGAGCAGGATCTTCCTCGACGTCACGCCGATTCTGCGCGTGCGGCGCGCGCGCAAGGCATTCCTCGATGGTATGACCGTCGTTTACGCCGATCTCGGCCGCGCGGTGAAGTCGCTCACCGATCGCCCCGAGTTCAACAAGCGTCGCGGAAACGAGATCGCGCTGGCGACGGCGGTGTTCAGAGTCCTCGGCCCGGTCTTTCGTCGTCTGCCGGTGACTCTTCTGATCGGCGATCCCGTGGCGCGGGCGCGGCGGTTCGACGTGGCGGTGCGGGAGATTCCGGCGGCAGCGGCGCAGCGCATCGGCGCGCGCAAGAGCCTGGCCGATAAGATGAGGCAGTGCGCGATCGAGATGAATTCCGCGTTCGGCAGCGTGACACCGTTCCTGCCATCTATGGTCGCCGGACTCCTTTCGCATCGCCTGCTGGTGCGCGCGGCGCGTGATGAATGGGCGAGCGATGTAAGCGGTGAAGTCGACAATCTTCTGCGCGGCTTGCCGGGCAACGTGACGACGGAGATGGATCTCGCCGTCGGCGATCTCACCGACCTCATTCGCGCGCATTCCCAGCTCGCCACAGCGCTCGACGGCCGGCCGTGGCCGGAGGCGCGGCGATCGTTGCTCGAGATGGATGGAGGCAGAGATTTCATAGCCGCGTTGGACCACTTTCTCGACCTATATGGCGACCGAACCGCCGGGGAGATTGACATTTCGCGGCCGAGGTGGCGCGACGATCCATCGTTGTTACTGCGCGTGATTGCCGGCGGTTTGTCGGGCGAAGCCGGTACGCACCGTCGCCAGTACCGCGCACAGGTGGAGATTGGCGAAGCGGCTCAGAAGCGACTCGTGGCCGCGGCGCGTCGCGGGCCGAAGGGAATCGTACGCGGCTGGTGGATCGCTCGGCTCTGTCGAGTAGCACGCGCCGGGCTAGGGGTGCGCGAGCATCCGAAGTTCATGATCGTGCGATTGATGGGTGTGGTGCGCCCGGAGGTGATCGCTGCCGGAGACGAGCTGGCGCGTCGCGGACAAATCGCGGATGCAGGGCAAGTCTGGCATCTCGGAATCTTCGAGCTCGCCGATGCGCTCTCCGATCCGAGGATGGATATGCGCACCGAGCTCGTCGCGCGCGTTGCGCAATTCAACCGTGACAAGCCCCGTCGTCCGCCGATCGCGATTGCGAGTGACGGCGAGATTCCGTCGTTGGCGGAGGGTCGCGAAGGAATTCCGCCCAACGCGCTGCCCGGCACCGCCGCTTCAGCCGGCGTCGCCGAAGGAATCGCGCGCGTGATTACCGATCCGCACCGCGAAGTACTCGAGGCGGGCGAGATTCTGGTGGCGCCATTTACGGATCCGGGCTGGACTCCATTGTTCATTCACGCTGCCGGCGTGGTGACTGAGGTCGGCGGCCTGATGACCCACGGCGCGGTGGTCGCGCGCGAGTATGGCATTCCCGCGGTGGTGAGTGTGGCGGGGGCGACGGAGCGGATTCGCACGGGTCAGCGCATCAGAGTCGATGGGAGTCGCGGATTTGTAGAGATAGTGGGCGATGCTACAATCTCCGCCACCTGAATGGGCTCTCCCCAAGCTCGACGGCTTTACCGATTCTTCACGCCTCCCGTGCAGCGATGGTGTTGCCGTGCGAGTTAGCTTTCTTGCCGTGGTGTATTTCCGATGACAACCGACATCCTGCGAGCGGCGCTGCTCGGTCTGGTAGAAGGGGCGACCGAGTTCATTCCTGTCTCATCCACGGGGCACCTTATCCTGGCCGGCCACGCCATCGGCTTCGTCGGCCAGCGCGCCGACGTGTTCGAGATCTTCATCCAGCTGGGCGCCATTCTCGCGGTAGTCTGGCAGTACCGCGCGTTCCTGCTGCGCACCCTCGGCGATGCGGTGAAGGTTCCCGAGTCGCGCCGGTTCATCATCGCGCTGTTCATTGCGTTCCTTCCGGCGGCGATCATTGGACTCGCCACGCATCACTGGATCACCGATCACCTCTTCACACCACGAGTGGTGATTGGCGCGCTGATTGTCGGCGGTGTCGTCATTCTGGCGATCGAGCACTGGCGCCCAGCGCCGCGAATGCAGACGGTGCTTCAGATCGGCTTCGGCACCGCGCTGGGGATCGGCATCGCGCAGGTCTTCGCGCTCATCCCCGGCGTGTCCCGCTCCGGAGCGACGATCATGGGCGCGCTGCTACTGGGCGTAGCGCGGCCCGCCGCCGCGGAGTTCTCCTTTCTGCTCGCGATCCCGGTCATGTTCGCCGCGACTTTGCTCAGTCTCGCCGGGAATCTTGGCGTGCTCTCAGCGAGTGACATTCCGGTATTTGCCACCGGTTTCGTGGTGTCCTTCGTCACCGCGCTGATTGTAATTCGCTGGCTGATCCGATTTGTCTCCCATCGCTCGTTCGATATTTTTGCGTGGTACCGCATCGGGTTTGGACTGTTGTTGCTGGCCTTGTTCGCATCAGGACAACAGTGGATGCGGTGACGTTCGCCCCACCCGGGGTAACATTGGTAATATCGGAGTAACGGTGAAAGCAGTACGCGTTCTACGATACGGTCCGCCGAGTGTCATTGAGATCGATGATGTGCCGCGACCGTCCGCGGGGCGTGGCCAACTGCTCGTCCGGGTGGATGCGGCAGGAGTCGGCAATTGGGACGCCCTCTTCCGCGAGGGCACATCCAGGCTGGAGCCGCTTCCGATCATCCTCGGCTCCGACATCTCTGGAACCGTCGAAGCCGTTGGGCCGGAAGTTTCCGGGTTCAAGCCGGGCGACGAAGTCTACGGCTCGACGAATCCGCAATTCAGTGGCGGCCAGGCGGAATATGCCGTGCCACTCGCGGGGATGATGGCGCCAAAACCGAAGGCGTTGAATTTCGTCGAGGCGGCTTCGGTTCCAGTCGTTGCGGTCACTGCGTGGCAGATGCTCTTCGAGTACGCAGCGGCGGTCGCCGGACAGACGGTGCTCATTCACGGCGCGGCGGGAAGCGTTGGTGCGTACGCCGTGCAATTGGCCAGGCAGGCCGGCCTTCATATAGTAGCGACCGCCGGCGCTCGGGATCTGGACTACGTGCGTGGGCTGGGCGCCGAGACAGTCTTTGACTACAGGAAGGAGCGATTCGAGGAGCTGGTGTCTGGCGTGGACGTCGTCCTCGACACGATCGGCGGCGCGACCCAGGAAAAGTCGCTGCGAGTTCTCAAGCCGGGCGGAATCCTCGTATCGATTGTGTCGACTGTTCCCGAAGCGGCACAAAAACAGCATGACGTTCGCGCGGCCTTCTTCTATGCGGAAGTGACGACCGCTCGATTGAAGAAGATCAGCGTGCTGATTGACGACGGAAAACTATCGACCGATGTCGGAACGGTGCTCCCGCTCGATGAGGCGCGGACAGCCCACGAGATGCTTGCCGGCGCGCCGCACAAACGTGGCAAAATCGTACTGACTGTTTCAACGTAGTCTGCCAATCACTACGTCGTTCGGCGCCGACAGATCATCATCTCGAACGACGGGCCCTCTTTAAGGACGGCACCGAGCATTTTGTCTGTCCAATAGGTCGAACGCCCCGCGAGATTCGGGAGTCGCTGGATCAGGGGATAGGTAAAACCGTCCCAGAGCTGTCGCATCAAGCGGAGTACCTGAGGCGACACAATGTCGCGCGGCTGCACCGCGAAGAAAAAGGTCGGCTTGCGCCACAGGATATCGAAACCCACGGCGTCCAGAACTGCGCGATACTTATCGAGCGTTCGTAGCTTGAGGTAGCCGATGTCGAGCTCGCCGGCGTGCAGGAATAAATCGTGGATGGCGAACAGCCCACCTGGCTTCACGGTATCAGCGATATTCCGGAGCGCAATCGGAAAGGCCGAGTCCTCGACGATGTGATACAGCACGTCGATGGCAGTGACAACATCGAATCCGGTGCCGACGAGATCAACCAGGCCGGGTTTGACCAAATCACGCTTGTAGAACTGGTACTTCGGGAACCGAGCCTGCAGCTCGGCAATGGCGGCAGCGCTGATGTCGATTCCGACGAGACGCCCAATCTTCCGCTGTTGCCAGGCCTCGACATACACTCCGGTGCCCGTGGCAATCCCAAGCACCGACGCACCGACCGGATTGAAGTGGGCCGCTTTCAGCCCCTGAAACAAGACCTCTTTCTTGCGCGCATACAGCCACTTGTTGTAGTCAGCGGGCAGATCGATGTGCCCCGACCTCGTGATGTCGATCGTGCTGTACCGGTTGGCCCAATACTCTTCGGCGTCAAATGCCACCTTCTGTACTCCTCGGAACGACTCGCTGTAAGAATTTGAACAACGGAGTCTACGGTGAATGTCAGACCTCCGCGAGGGGCGTCGACGGGCCGGCGGTGGCTCTGACTCGGACGTGAAAGCCTGGTGTCAGCGGTTCAAAAATTGGACTTGCCGCCTATCGAGACCCGTTCCACGTTAGAGCCATGACAGCCTACGGACAGTTCTGTCCCGTGGCACTCGGCGCCGAGATCTTCGCCGAGCGCTGGACCCCGCTCATTCTGCGCGAGCTGCTCATGGGTGGGCGACGATTCTCCGACATCCACCGCGGCGTACCTAGGATCTCGAGAAATCTTCTCACCCAACGCCTGCACGCGCTGCAGCGAAGCGGCATCATCGAGCAGCGACCCGGCAAGGATGGACATCAGGAATACCACCTCACCGCCGGCGGTCGCGAGCTCGGCACGGTCATCGACGCGCTCGGCACCTGGGGATACCGTTGGGCGAGCAAGGATCTCGCTGACAAGGATCTCGATCCCGATTTCCTGATGTGGTCGCTGCGCAGGCTGGTGCGCGTCGATGCACTTCCCGATCAGCGCGTGGTTCTGCTCTTCCATTTTCGCGGACATCGGGACCGCGTTTTCTGGCTCGTGCTCGAGCGGCCCAACGTCGATCTCTGTCTCTTCGATCCCGGCTACGAAGTCAATCTGGAGATCGACGCCACCGTCGGCGCTCTCGCTCGCGTCTGTCTCGGACAGCTCGCGGTGGTTCAGGCGATGCGCGACGGCGCTGTCGAGGTTCACGGGCCTTTGCAATACCGCAACGCGTTGCCGAATTGGCTCGGCGTAACACGCTTCGCCGTCATGGCCAAGACCGTGAGCACGGCTCCGGTGTAAGCTCCCTGACAGTTCATTTTTTGGGCTGTCCACCAGCGTTGCTCATTCTTAGCCTCGTCTCCTCGGATTTCTGCACCATCACCAGGAGGAGACATGAGAACCGAGATCTTCTCGCCGACGCGCGCTTGTCGCCGCGTTCGGCACACAACGCGGAGACAGCTCTATGCGGTAGGTGCTGTCATAGTCGGACTGCTGGCCGCTGGATGCGCGGGGAATCGACCCGGTGAGATTGCCGGGCCGCAGACTGGCGCCGCAAATCAGGGAATCGGACAATCGACGGCGGCAGATTTCGACGCCGGAGTACCGCTCGCCTACTATCAGCTCTCGCTCGATTTCAGCAAGTCGACGGCGGGCTTCACCCCGCCCGTGCAGGCGCGCGCATTCGGGTACATGGGGCTCGCTCTCTACGAATCGGTCATCGGCGGTATGCCCGACAATCGTTCGGTCGCCGGTCAGCTGAACGGAGTAGGCGCGCTCCCGCAAGCGAACGGAATTCCGTACAACTGGGCGCTCGTCGCCAACGCGGCGATGGCGGAGGTGATGCGCGGGCTGTGGGGCGATCAGACCAATAAGGCCGCCGACAACATCGTCGCTCTCAATGCGCTCGAATCCAATCTTGCGTCGCAATACGGCGCCGGCGTACCGCCCGGAATCGCGAAGCTGTCGAGTAATTTCGGCCGGTCGGTCGGCGCCGCGGTGTTCGCGACATCGCGCAACGACGGTGGCGATCGCAGCTATCTCACCAACTTCCCGACATCGTACGTGCCTCCGGTTGGTCCGGCATTCTGGGTACCGACCGCAGCCGGCCAGGTGGCGATGCAGCCGTTCTGGGCAGCGACGGTCGGAACGTTAGCGCTATCACGTGCCGCCGAGTGCGATCCAGGCCCTCCGCCTGCGTATTCCGAAGATCCGAGCTCGGCGTTCTACGCTGAAGCGAACGTCGATTACCAGCTGTCGAAGAATCTGACAGCTGAGCAGACGACCATCGCGCGCTACTGGGCGGATGGTCCGGGAACAATCTCCGGGCCTGGCCACGCGCTCGCCATCGTCGGCGAGATCGTGACGCAGCAGCACGCCAATCTCGCGCAGGCCGCCGAAGCGTACGCGCGCGCTGGGATCGCCGACGCCGATGCGCTCACCGCGATCTGGCAGGCGAAGTATCAGTACAACCTGATTCGCCCCGTCACCTACATCCGGCGAGTCATCGATCCCGCATTCACTCCGCTGCTCGGCACGCCGCCCTTCCCCGAGTACGTGTCGGCGCACTCCGGTCAGTCGGCGGCGGTGGCGGCGACCCTCGAGGCTTTGTTCGGCGATGACGTCGCGTTCGTAGATCACGCGCACGACGCAGACGGTTTCGCATCCCGCTCATTCAACACGATCTTCGCTTCTGCCGAGGAAGCGGGAATCTCGCGTCTGTACGCGGGAATTCACTTTCAGTCGGGCAATCTCAACGGCCAGACGCTTGGACGTTGCGTTGCAACCAAAGTGAATGCACTGAGCTGGCGCCGTTGAGTCCGCGGCTCGCGCCGACGCCCGCAAAGGACCTCGGCGCGAGCATCCGTCCGCTTCACTCGGTTCGCAGGCGGTGCTCCCCTTTGAAAACCACGTTCCAGGTTTTACCACCGTCACGGGACGCCTCGAACTCCTGCATCGCGCGGTGGCCGCTCAATGGCATGATCGTGATTCGCGTTTGCGTAGGATGTGCAACGGAGGGGTCGAGAATCTGGATGAAACGGATCCCGGGCCCGCTGTACGATGGATCGGATGTGCGGAGATTGACACCGGAGAGGAACGGGACCTGGTTCGACGCGTAAATCTGCTTCCACGCGCCGGTCTCCCGGTCGAACGCTGACAGCCCCATGCCCCTGTTACCGCCACCGCTCATCCATTCCGCCGTGATCGCGCATTCGTCGATCACTGTGCGCACTCGCTGCGTTGCGTACTTTGCGCCCGTGCTGTCGTATACGTCCCAATAGCCTACCCAGAAGGCGAGTCGCTGAAAGCTGGAATCCGCCGCGCATGGCGACGTCGTCGCAGCCGGTGAGGCCGCACTCTGTTGCGCGTGTAACGCGGTTGACAGACCGACTGCAACCATCAGCGCGCCGAGCACGCTTACGTTCTTATTCATGGGTCCTCCGATCCGTACCGGGAGAAAGTGACCGACTCTTTGGCACCAGATCGTACCCGCAGGTTTTCCTCGAGCTGTAGGACAGAACCAACCTTTCGCGTCAGACTTATCGGGAGCGCAGCGGAAGGACGCAGACGGGACGGATAGAGGAAACTCAGGGTGCGGCGAGCGGCGTCCTTACCAGGTAGATCTTGTTCCCATCGCGGAATGCGAGGCCGTCGGAAGCGAAGCGCACGAGAGTCTCCCGGTTTCGGTCGAAGTTGACCGCAGCTGGCAAACTCACGGAGCCGAGGAACCCGAAAGTGTTCATGTCATACACATTGATGGTGTTGTCGATGAGCTGGAAAATCCTGCCTAGGACCGGATCAGGATAAACCGCTCGCACGGAGCCGCTCGGCGAAGTGAAAGTTCCGATCTTCAGCCGCCGCTCGGCATCCACTACCACTCCGTTGGTCGAGTAGACTCTTCCGGCCGCGTATTCGATGTTCGCATTGAACTGATCGAACAAGCCGGTGGTAGTCGCCAGGAGCGTCAATCCATCTGGCCTCACCTGCATGGTGTGGAAGCCGAACTCCGTATTCTCTCCGTTGTAGCCGTAGAGGAAAGTTCCGCTCTCATTGAAAGCCAGCGACGTATTGGCGGTATACTGCGGAGGAGTCGAGGGAAGCTGATTACCGTTGACGTACATCACGGTGCCGACGCTGTTCACCGTTATGAAGTTGGTTTTGTGCACCGCGATGGTGGCCGGCTCGCCGGGCTTGACGCGAATGTCCTGCGCTCGAATTTCGCTTCCCAACACGATCGTGGTCGACGCCGTCAACGATGGGATGTCGATCCGCCGGATCTGATTCACCGAGTCGAGACCAACCCATAGAGTTTGTCCCTCGGGCGAAAGCGCGATGATGGACGGGCCGCCACCCACTGCGACAGTGCCGGCTACCTGCTCGCTCGACGGATCGATGGCGATGACACTGTTCGGGTTTGCCGCGGCGCCCGGGGGAACCGAGGCGTAGATGCGATCGGAGATCTTGTCGTAGATCAGAAAATTCGCGGGGATGTCGAGCGTGTGCATGCTCGTCAGAGTCGATGCGCCTACGCTTCGAATCGTGATCTGCTGCGCGCTGGTCGTCCCCCCGCTTGTCCCGGGGGTGAACACCGTGACCGACGCAGTGCCCGTTCCCGCAACGTCGGATGCCAGAACATTCACAGTCAGTCGCCGACTGCTGATATACGTGGTCGAACGATCGGATCCGTTCCAGCGCACAACCGACGTCGGAGTAAACCCGGTTCCGTAAAGCGACAACACGAACGCGGGACTCCCCGAGTTAGCGCCGTAGGAGCTGAGCCCGGTCAGCGATAGCGGCTCGCTCACGACATCGAAAGGAATCGCGTTCGATGAGCCGCCGGGTGATGGCGGATTGACTACGGTGATCTGGTACGTGCCGGGCGTCGCGAGATCGGTCGCCGGCAACGTGGTCTGCAGCTCCGTATGGCTCACGATCTGAGTCGTGCGTGGAGATCCATTGATGTTGATCACGGAGCTTCGGATGAACCCCGTTCCATACACATGCATGATCGACTCGGCGCTGCCCGCCGAATTCTGGGTAGACGCAACGTTGGTGATGTGCGGAACCGGGCTGGAGATTGTGAATGTCAGTGCTTTCGTTGCGACCCCCGACACGTTGATCACCTGTACATCCCTTGTTCCCGGATCCTGAAGCTCCGCGGCGTCGATGTCCGCAGTCAGCTGCGTCGAAGAAACGAAGGTGGTCATTCTGGCGGGATGGCCGCCGAACGTAAGCCCCGCTGCATTCTGGAAATTGGTGCCGATGACATCCAGGTGAACGCCGAGCGTCCCGGCATCGACCGATGAGGGAATTATTGAGGAAAGAGTCGGCGTCAACGGAGGCTTCTCGCGCACTATGAACTGCACAGGGTACGATTCGCCACCGCCGGGCGCGGGATTGAAAACAGTCACCAGGTATTGACCCGGGTAGGGGATGTCAGCCTGAGTGAGATCGGCCTCCAATGCCGTCGCGTCGACGTACCTCGTTGCTACGGCCTCACCGTTCAATCGCACCACCGAGTTGCGCACAAAGTCGCCACCGACAATCCTGATCGTGACGGAGGCTGTGCCCTCGAGGACGTCTCCGGGATCGATGTACGAGACGTCTGGAATCGGAGCGTCGCGTGGTCCACTATCGTTGCCGCACGACAGGATCGCCGCGATCGAGAATGCCGATATGGCAACTCGCGCAAGGGGCGATTGGAGCGTAAGCCAGCGACGGGTAATGAAGGGGCGCATGACGGGTGACAGTGGGCAGCCCAATCTTAGACTCGGGTGCCCGTGCCGCAAGCTACGGCCGCTGTTTGGGATCTCCGGTCCAAGGAAAACGCCTAGGAGGCCCAAAGGCGTGCGCTGGCGCACCAGAAGTGCGATTGTGCAAAATATCTGGTCAGCCGCAATCACTCCCTTCTTCGACCGCCAACAATGAAATCAGCGCCCGCCTTCGTTCTTGTTTTCCTCGGCGTTGCATCGACCGCTTCGGCTCAAACTGATCTTCGCCTCATTCCCCAGCCCCGCGAAATGAAGGTGGAAGGGACGGCTATCTCGGTCGCCAAAGGGATCACGATTGCTCGACCGAGCAGCGCCGAAGACCGGTTTGCTGCCGCGGATCTCGCGACTGCATTGAAGGATCGGGGGATCCGGGTTGTTACCAGCGAGACGGGTCGTGGCCCCCAGGTCGTGCTCCTCCGCGCCACTTCTGCGACGGCGAGGACCGTCCTCAGGCGGCATTCGGTTACCATCGATCCGGCGATGCGCGATGAGGGCTACGTCATCGTCCCCGACGGAAACCGCCTTGTTGTCATCGGCTCGACTGCTGCCGGAGTCTTCTACGGCGCGCAGACGGTGAAGCAGCTCGTGAGCGGCGACGGCGACCAGGCGAAGCTCTATCGCGCGACGATCCGCGACTGGCCGGCGATGCGCTACCGCGGATTCCACGACGACATCTCGCGCGGACCCGTGCCGACACTCGACTTCCAGAAGAAGCAGATCCGAACGCTGGCCGCGTACAAGGTCAACACCTTCTCGCCGTACTACGAGCACACTCTTACGTATGAATCGAATCCGCTGATTGCACCACCGGGCGGAGCGATGACCCACGCCGATGTGAAGGAGCTCGTCGCGTACGCGGCGAATTATCACGTCGACATCATCCCGGAGCAGGAAGCATTCGGCCACCTGCACCACATTCTCAAGTACGAGCTCTACTCGCCGCTGGGAGAAACGCCGCACGGCCACGTGCTGGCGCCGGGACAGCCAGGCTCACTGCCGCTGATCAAGCAGATGTTCGCCGAGATCTTCTCGCTCTTCCCCAGCCGCTTCGTGCACCTTGGCGCCGACGAAACCTTCGAGCTCGGGCGTGGGCAGTCAGCCGAACGAGTGAAAACGGTCGGAATCGGCGTGGTGTATCTCGATTTCCTGAAGCAGATCGTGGATGCGCTGCGCCCGAGTGGGAAGAAGTTCCTGTTCTGGGGCGACGTCGCGCTCAGCTCGCCCGAGCTGGTGGGCACCATTCCGAAGGACCTGATCGCGGTGCCGTGGAGTTACGGGGCGGATACATCGTACGTTCGACTCATCAAGCCGTTTCGTGACGTGGGAATGGAGACCTGGGTCGCGCCCGGCGTGAGCAGCTGGAATCGCGTCTATCCCAACAACGCCAATGCACTCGTCAACATCCAGCGTTTCGTGCGCGACGGGCAGCGACTCGGCGCGACGGGGATGATCAACACTTCGTGGGACGACGACGGCGAAGCATTGTTCAACCAGACGTGGTACGGCGATCTGTTCGGCGCGGCGGCCGCGTGGCAGTCGGGTGAGAGCAGCATCGACGCTTTTGCCTCGAGCTACGGCCGGGTATTTCACGGCGACCTCACTGGCAAGATCGACGAAGCGCAGCGGAAGCTCTCGGCGGCGCACGCTCTGTTGAGCAACGGAAGAGTCGGGGATGCCAGCAATTATCTGTTCTGGCTCGATCCGTGGAGTGATGAAGGCCGCAGCATGGCGCAGCGGATCAGACCTTACACCCACGATCTGCGCATTCTGGCCGAGTCAACGCTGGTGTTGCTCGATCAGGCCGAGCCGGGTATTACGCGCGAGCGCGACGCGATCGAGGCGATGAAACTGGGCGCTCGGCGAATGGATTTTATTGGGATGAAGTTCCAGTTCGCGGATGAAGTCGTGGCGATGTACGATCGCGCGCGTGACACGACGAGCAAAGCGCCGCAGCGGGATCTGGGGGACATCACCGGCGTGAACGGCAGGCTCCAGGATCTGCGCGACGGTCTTTCTCTGATCCGCGACGAGTACGAGAAGGCGTGGCTCAAGGAGAACCGGCCGTACTGGCTGCACAACGTTCTGGCGCGCTACGATCTGGCGACGCAGATGTGGATCGAGCGGGGTGACAAGGTCAATCTCGCAAGGCAGGAATGGTATCGGAGCCACAAGCTGCCGCCCGCGGAGAGTCTCGGGATTCCGGCGAGCATGCCGGGGTTGGCGCCGTACGCCCGTTAGACGCGAATAATGCCCCGGAGTTCTGGCCCTTCGGTGCAGCGAGGGGAGTGCCGAGGAAGTCGATCGTGCGCCTCGGGCTCACTCGCTAGCTCCTCAACTTCTTTTGCGTTCGCGCTCCAATCGCTGCAGTCGTTTTGCCTCCGCAATGTCGCGGGTGACATTTGCGGCGCCGATGATGCGGCCCGCTGGCATCGCTGATGCGATATGCTGACAGAGACGTCGATTCATGTACCGTCTTACCAAAGGCGAACGGTTTCGTGGTGATCGATCCGCTCACCACGGAGTAGCTGCGAAACGATGGTCGCCTCTTCGTGGTGGCGCTCTGGCGGGATGATCAGGCAGACGGGCTGGCCGATTGCCTCGGCGGCAGTGTATCTAGTCGCCAACATTACACGAGGATGACACGAAAGATCCCGCAATCACACTTGCTCAGATGCACGGCCCGAGAAACAGTTGACCGCATGTGAGTCAGTGCAGCCCAATGCATTCCTTATTGACGGGCCCCATGGGATGCTGTAGCGATACCTGACTCTCACCGTGAGAACTCCGCCATGCGCACTCATTGGAGGGGTGTTTGCGTTGTCATTTGTTGTGTGACGGCTGTTGTAGGTTGTTGGAAGGAACACGACGTAATCGCGATAAAGAGCGATGGCCAAACCACCTTCACGAGCGATGTGGTCGTAAGCGACAAGGAATTTTCTGTCGCTGACATCGACAGTGTTAGCGCGCAGTTCATCGAGGAGCTGCAGGCAGCCGGATGGCGCGTGCAAAAACGCTGGGTGTCGAAATCACTGCCTTACAAGCTGACATTTTCCGGCGAAGGCAATATTCGACAAGTGAAGAGTGCTGTGGATTTTTACGCAATCCGTAAGCTGAACGATAAGACCTACAGCATCCGGTTCATTCCCGCCGAATCAGAACGCGGCAAGAGCTCACGAAGCATCGAATTCAAACACGGCTTCTTTGGAGGTGGAGCTCGCATCCTCGATCAGCGCGGGAAAGAGGTGCAGCAGATCGCGAACGTGTCGAGCGATCAGACGTACAGAATCGCGTTCTGACGCACCACCGTGCGGACACAAAAGGATCTTTCGTCGATAGGAAAATACCGCATCACCGATGTCGTCGGCGAAGGTGCGATGGGCGTCGTCTATCGCGCGGTAGACACAGTTCTTGACCGCCCTGTCGCCATCAAAGTGATGGCCGAGTCGATTGCGCAACAGGAAGATCTCCGCAGACGTTTCCTGCGCGAGGCGCAGGCGGCAGGATCTCTCCAGCACCCTAACATCGTAACCGTTCACGATTTCGGCGACATTGATGGCTCCCT
The DNA here is from genome assembly GCA_035701245.1 of Gemmatimonadaceae bacterium. Classification (GTDB taxonomy): domain Bacteria; phylum Gemmatimonadota; class Gemmatimonadetes; order Gemmatimonadales; family Gemmatimonadaceae; genus UBA4720. Next base: position 18,194 of record DASSNV010000037.1, read on the forward strand.
GTTCATCGCAATGGAGTTCATCGATGGCGTCGACCTAGAGCAGCTGATCGCGCGGCGCGAACCGCTCTCAGTGCAAACGGGAATCGACATTATTATCGACGTTCTCGCGGGGCTCGGTTACGCTCACAAGCGGGGCATCGTCCATCGCGACATCAAACCGGCTAATATCCGACTCGGCGAGGGTGGACGAGCGAAGCTGATGGACTTCGGTATCGCCCACCTAACCTCGTCGAGGATGACATCCACCGGATCGATCCTTGGCACGCCGAGTTACATGGCGCCGGAGCAGATCACCGAAGGCACCGCAAGTCCCGCCAGTGACATTTTCGCGGTCGGCGCGGTGCTCTATCATCTGCTCACCTTGTTAAAACCGTTCGACGGATCCAATACTCAGAACCTGCTCTTCCGGATCGTAACGGAACATCCGCGACCGCTGCGCGAGCTTCGTCCGGAGCTGCCGGCTTCACTCGGTCAAGTTGTCGAGCGAGCAATGGCGAAAGAACCAGCGCACCGATACGCAGACGCCCGCGAGATGACGAACGATCTGATCCGTGTGGGATCGAGTTTGGATGGAGCCATCGGTCCAGTGTCAACGTCGCCGATGAAAGGTCAGGAGCGGTCGAAGCGTCGAGGCTCGCGGGCCCGCCATGTCGCATACCTCGGCGGCGGAGTGGTGGCTGCCACAGGAATCGCTGCCATCGCATACTCGCAGCTGGGAAGGCCTTCAAAGGAAGTCGAGCCAGTGCACAACCGGACTCAAGTTGTCACGGAATCTTCCCCCTCGGTGCGGTCGCTCGCGCCCTTGGATAGCGCCAGGCCAGACATCGCCGTTATTCAACCAACCCCCACGCAACGCATCACCACGCTCAAGCAACCAAGGAACACACCGATCGCAGAACCGCCGTCGACTGAAGCCACTCCTGACCCGCGGAAAGAGCTGGCGAGCATTGGAGTCGCATGGTCAACGCAGGGATTCATAGACGCGTTGGAAGCGAGCGACGCGCGCGTGGTTCGCCTCTTTCTCGACGGTGGAATGTCGCCGACCGTGATGCACAACGGCGCGTCAGCGGTGCTCTTCATTCTTCAGCCGCTACTTCCGAACCCCATCCCGATGCTGAAGTTGATGATCGAGAAAGGTTATGACGTCAACGCAATCCTCACCGACGCAACTATCATGCGGCACTACGGCTCCTTGCCGCCGTATTGGACCCCTCCCGATCTCCCGAATTACAGCTCATTCACGCGCACTTTTAGCGGGCCCGCACTGATGTGGGTGGCGATGCGCGCTGCGTACGCGGGTCCGACGCAATCGGATCTCGAAGTGATCGACTTTCTACGGCACCATGGTGCGGACACCCGGATCACCGAACGACTCTTGACGGCAATGGAGTCAGCGTGGGGAGACACTCCGGCATATCAGAAAGTTCGAGCGAAGGTGACACAGTAGCGGTTGAATTCTCTCAAGGAGATTCCATGTCGTGGAATCGATGGAGCTGGCTCAGTGGGTTGGGATTCCTTTTCGTTGCTGCGGCCGGCGCCGCGCAGACATCGCTCGATCGGGAGGAAGCGACAGTCCGCGCTATGGTCTTCTCGATCTATGCGAGTTACGCTCCGGGCGAGGGTGCTACTCCGCCCTCTGGCTACAGTGCCTCGACCGCCGACTTGATCCAGAAGTACGAGTCACTGACACAGAACCAGTCGAAGGCTCCGCTTTCAGGATTTGACTATTATTGTGAATGCCAGGCGTATGGCACGAAGGAGCCGTTGCTGCTATCAGTGAACATTGCGCGCGTCGAGCCGAGTTTTATCGATGCGACCGCGGAGTACGTGATGTCTAAGGGTGCTCGATCGAGAAAGACGCGCATCCGCTTCGTCAAAAGCGATTCATGGGTGGTTCACAATGTCTTTTGGGCCGACGGCACCGATCTACGAGGCGTACTCAAATCAGTTCTCGCCGGAACCTGGACGGGTTGGCCCAGCGCTGCACAGCGCGTAGCCGCGACTAGTGCAGCCAAGGATCCGGGGTGCCTGGGGGGCGCGCACTGCCTCCAGGAACCCAGCTTCGTCGCCACCGTGACTGACCTGCATGAGAGTGTGACAAGCAGTCTCGACCCTGCTCGTGTCATCACCGTCTCGCTAAGATTCCGCAACACCACCAGCGAGCCGTTGATTCTTGCCTACGGCAACCCTCGGCCAACGGTGACCGATGATCGCGGAAATCACTATGTCTTAACTCATTACGGTCGGGGCGGACCCGGGATAGTAGACGAGGACGTCGGGATGGTTGATCCCAGCTTCGTTGTGAAGCCTGGCGAGAGCCGCGACGGTACTCTGGAATTCAGCTGGAAACCCAGAGGAGCGATGGTGGGGAGGAGTTTCGCACTCAATTTTGTGGTCGCTGAGGGCGAGCCCAACGGCGACCAATGGATTCCGGGGCGAGTAAATGCGCTCGAGTTCAAAGGCTTTGACGAACCGCCGCTTCCCGCCGTCGCGACACCAGCCGTTGAAGCGGTTGCGACAAGGCCCGTTGACAACGCGACCTCGTCAAGCGTCTCCGCGCCAGCCGCGACCGCAGCTAACAGTAACGCGTGTGGCAATCGTCCCAATTGCTTCAGTGCGGAGTACTTCACCGCGGAGATAACTCGCGTATCAAATCCGCCCGCCGGTTTCCGGGAAGTGCAATTCACAGTGCGTTTCGTGAACAGGGCACCGAGACCATTGGTGCTGGCGTATCGACCAAAGTCGACGATAGTGCTAGACGATCAAGGGAACCGCTACGCGCCGAATTTACCGGGAATGACCGAGGTCAGCGCTATGGGCGTCGACCAGGGGCCGCGGACTGAGCCAATATTTGTTTTACAACCTGGCGAGGCGCGCGAGGCGACCTATACAACCGGCCTCCGACCGGGCGCGAAGTCAATCGGCGACAACTACCGAGTGCAGTTATTCATCAATGTGTTTGAGTTTTCGCCGGACCAACAACTCCAGGAGCTAAGCTGGGCGAGACTCGACTTCCGCGACGTCTCGATGTCGCGGTGGCAGAAGCTCCGCGGAGCATTGGATCCGGGGACGAAACGATAGAGTAGCGCCGCCGAAGTTTCCGAGTGGACAGGAGGCGCGGGTACGTGCACCACAACCCATGGCGATTTTCCATATCGAGCGACTCGACCAGATTCGGGCACTGTCCTCCGCGCCCCGACAGCTGGCGAAGAGGCTCGCGACTCGCGGCGGTAGCGTGACGGTGACTACCGAGACATTCAATCTGCTTAATTCTGTCAACTATTCAGAGTACCAGACAGAATCGAGGCTACTCCGATATGGCGAGCCCGTAAATGATTACCCGCGCCGCCAGGCTCAACTCGGCATCCGGTACGAATTACGGTGGATCGGTGACCGTCAACAGCGTTATTTACGCCGGTTTGGTGCGTCAGGATGGTGCCCCGACAATAATGAATGGCGCAAGCGACGACCCCAGTCATCGACATCACCCAGCTCACGCGACGCTTCGACACGAAGACGGCGCTGGATGATGTCACGCTATCCATTCCCCGGGGCGCGGTGTACGGGCTCGTCGGCGCCAATGGAGCGGGCAAGACTACGCTCATCAAGCACATCCTCGGGCTCCTGCGCGCCCAAAGCGGCTCGGTGCGCGTCTTCGGACTCGATCCGGTCGCTGATCCCGTCGGTGTCCTGTCGCGCATCGGGTACCTGTCCGAGGAAAACGATCTGCCCGGCTGGATGCGGGTCGACGAGCTGATTCGGTATTCGCGGGCGTTCCGTCCCGCATGGGACGACTCATACGCTGAGGAGCTGAGGAAGGCGTTCGGGCTCGAGCCCGCGGCGAAAATCAGCAATCTGTCGAAGGGACAGAAGGCGCGCGTCGGCATTCTGATCGCGCTCGCGTATCGGCCGGACCTGCTGGTGCTCGACGAGCCATCCTCCGGCCTCGACCCAATCGTCCGACGCGACATCCTAGGCGCCATCATCCGCACCGTCGCCGACGAAGGGCGGACGGTTTTATTCTCTTCGCACCTTCTCGAAGAAGTCGAGCAGGTCGCCGATTACGTGACGATGATCAACAAGGGCCGCATCGTGCTGAGCGCCCCACTCGACGAGATCCGTGAAGCGCATCGCGTAGACGGGCACGTCCCT
>DASSNV010000038.1:0-16514 GCA_035701245.1 Gemmatimonadaceae bacterium
CCCCATCGAAGGTCGCGTTGATGATCGCCAGGCTACCGGGGACGAGAAACGCCGCACCGATACCCTGCACAGCGCGCGCGCCGATCAGAAGCAGCGGCGATGAAGCAAGTCCGCAAAGCACCGATGCACCCGTAAAGACGCCGACGCCAATGAGGAAGACGCGTTTCCGACCGAATTGATCGCCGAGCGACCCGCCCACGAGGAGAAGCGCGCTGAGGAACAGCGCATAAGAGGCGACGACCCATTGGACGTCGGTGATGGTCGCCTGCAAATCTGCCTGCAGCGCCGGCAGCGCGACGTTGACGACCGTCCCATCGATGAAGGTCATCGCCGAGCCGAGGACGGTCGCGACGAGGGTCCAGCGCTTTCGAGCGCGCGTCATTCGGACAAAGGTGCCGAAGGATCGCGCCGAATGTCAGTTGGTTGTCGTGGTGCTGTCGGGCTCGTAGTCGGCGGGCGTGCAGTCGGGCTCGACGTCGTAGCCGAGGTAGTAGTACTCGTGCCAGCGCCGTGGCGACGCGAGCGGGACGCCCGACCAGGCGGTGGCGTGGATGCCCTCAGTGCTGGCACAGGTGCGGAATCTCCACGGTTCCTTCCGCGACTCGATCTCCAGCGTGACCGTGTCGCCGCGCATTCTTGCAGAGGGCAGCTTTCCAAGTATCACGATCGGGACTCCGTGCCAGCCGAGCGTGTCGCCAGGTGCCTCGACGACGTACTGGACGCTATCGGACGTGGAGCGAGGCGGCGGAAAGCACGGCGCTTTGGCGCGCTTGCCGAGCCTGCCGGTGACGGCATACTGTGGAAACTCGGAGTGTACTACTGTGACTTGAGCACCGGCGGGGAACTCGCCATCCGCCGCGTCGAAGCACAGGCGCGTGCCGGACGAATCCTGATCGGCGACAAAGATTCGTGGAGCTCCGTCGGGAGCGAACACACTCACAGTTGCGACACGGTTGGCGGCTTCAGCATCATCCGATCCCGCGTCACGTCCACAGCCCGCCGAAAATGACATGACCACAATCGCGGTCACCGCCAGGACCAGCCGCGCGCAGTGCCCGTACGGCAGCAGTGAAACGTCCCGACGTCGTGAACTCTCAGCTGACCACTGTGCCACTCGCTACTCGCACCCGTTCAGTTGCACTTCCGCAGCCCCACGCCTCCGTCGAGTCCTAAAGCTCCCGCCTCTTCATCTGGCCAACCGCGTAATTCACCGCCCTCGCCGTCATCGCCATGTAGGTGATGCTCGGATTCTGGTTCGCGTTCGACGCCATGCACGCGCCATCGGTCATGAACACGTTGGGCGCATCCCAGACCTGATTGTGCGAGTTGACCACCGAGGTCTTCGGATCACGACCCATCCGCGCCGTCCCTGTCTCGTGAATCACCAGACCCGGAGCGTTGTTCTCCTTGAATGTCCTTATGTTCTTCGCGCCCATCGCCTCCAGCATCTCGGTGGCGGTCACCACCATATCGTCCTGCATCTTCAGCTCGTTCTCGCTGTACTTGCAGTTGATGTGGAGCGCCGGAATTCCCCACGCATCCACGAGGTGCGGATCGATCGAGATGTAGTTCTCGTGACGCGGCAACATCTCGCCGAAACCGTCAAAGGTCATCTCCCACGGGCCGAGATCACCAATCAATGATTTCTTGAACGACGCGCCAAAGCCCGGCATCGACGAGCCGCGTTCCCATCCCGCACGCTCGGCGCGACCCTCGAACCCGTAGCCACGCTGAAAGTCGGGGTGCTTCGACTTCACGTTCCTGAACCGCGGGACATAAATCGCATCGGGACGACGCCCGACTTCCATGCGATCCTTCGCCCACGGCAGCTCGCCGGTCGCGCCACCGCCCATGATGTGATCCATCAGGTTGTGGCCGAGCTCGCCACTCGAGTTGCCGAGGCCGGTCGGGAACTCAGGCGAGAGTGAATTCAAAAGGATGCGCGTCGATTCGAGCGCCGCGGCGCAAAGGAAGATCACCTTGGCCTTGACCTCGAACATCTCCTTGGTGTTCCCATCGACCACCCGAACGCCGGACGCTTTCTTCGTCTTCGGATCGTAGATGACGCTGTGCACGACGCTGAACGGACGGAGCGTGAGGTTGCCGGTCTTCCTCGCCGCGGGCAGCGTCGAGTTGAGGCTGCTGAAATACGACAGCGTCACGCAGCCGCGATAGCAATTCCCGCACAGGTGGCACTTCTGCCTGCCCAGATGATTCTCGGTGATCACCGCGAGCCGCATGTTGGTAACCAGGCGCTCACCGTTGAACTTGGTCAGAAGGACATCGCGTGCCTTCTGCTCCGCCGCGTTGAGCGGCCACGGCTGCATGAACTCTCCGTCGGGCAAATGCGCCAGGCCTTCGCGCCGACCCTGCACTCCGACGAACTTCTCGACGTAGCTCCACCATGGCGCCATGTCCTTGTACCGGATCGGCCAGTCGACACCCACGCCTTCGCGCGCGTTCGCCTCGTAATCGAGATCGCTCCAGCGAAATACACAGCGGCCCCACATGATCGACTTGCCACCGACCTGCCGTCCGCGAATCCACGAGAACGGTTTGCCCTCGGGCGTCGAATACGGATTGTCGAGATCGTTGACGAAAAACTTGCCGGCGTATTCGTCGCACGCGCCGCATTGGGTCTGAATCGGCTGATACCGTTCCAGTCGATTGCGGTCACCCATCCCGCGATACCGCTTCTGGTAAGGCATCACGTGCTCGACGTAATCGACTGCCGGGTCGATCGGCCGCCCGGCCTCGAGGACGATGGTTTTCAGACCGTGCTCGGTCAGCTCTTTTGCCGCCCAGCCGCCCGAAATTCCCGAGCCGACGACGATCGCATCATACGTATCAGCCATCGTCAGACCCTCGGCGTGAATGGGACGTTGCCGTCGTAACCGTTGAAGAACATCTGGGTCTTGAGGACGTTCGCCTGCACGGGTTCAGATGTGAAATACCCGTAAATCGTCAGAGTTTTGATTCGCTCGAAGGCCAGCGCTGCCCCTTCCTTCTGCGGGCGCTTCGCATCGAGCCCGGTCAGGAATTCTCCGCGCTTGAGCTCCGCCAGATCGAGAAATCGCGGGGATCCCATCGCCACCGACTGCACGTCGATGTCCTTGAGACCCGCGAGAAATGCGTTTCGCTCGTCGTCGCTCGCCCACTCGGTGAGAATGAGATCGATGAACTGCGGCACCTTCACGCTCGTCGCGCCGGGCGTATCCGTTTCGGGAATGATCATCTCGGCTATCGCCGTCACCAGCTTCTGCTGATCGGGATTCAGAGTGCGGAACGGGACATCGCCGAGTCGGCGATGTATCTCTTCCGCCAGCTTGATCGCTTTTTCGGCGTTGCGGGGGATGAACGGCAGCGCCAGGGCGGCGCCGAGGAACTGGACGGCTTCTCGTCTTCGCATCTCGTTCTCGGTTGAAGAGCGACGCCTTTCAGGCGGTCGGCTGACCGAACGTAGGAGCCGGTACTGAACGCGTCAAGAAGTTTTCCGTTTTGCAGCTTTGCTCGGGTCATCGAGATCTTCCGTGCTCTGCAATCGCACATTCCTGACGGTGCTCCCACTCCCACGCAAAACCTTTTTTGGACCTGGGCATCCTGGCCACCGTGAACGCCGGTTATCGATTGGCCTCGGGCAAATACTCCAGCGCGGCATCGACGTGGCTCCTGAACGCCGCCAGTTGGTAAGTAGTCGTCCAGTCGACCCACTCGATCAGCTCGGCATTCTCCGGCGCTCGGCCCAGGCAATCGAGACCAAACTGATAAACGTCGCGGCGTGCGGTCACCACGATTCCATACTCGAACTCACGCTCGTCGGAGAACATCTCCACCAGCACCGACGTGTCCGGATCTATCCCTCGTTGCGAGAGCAGCTGGCGCAACCGCGGAAACAGTTTCTCCTCACTGCGGCGCAGCGATCCGGTGAGGTCGGCGATCCGGTCGCGCATGAGCGGGACGGCCCTCAGATCTCCCAGTTCGAGAGGACGATGCCCCCGTTCTTCGGACGCGACTCTGCGTACTCGTGCACCGCCATTCTGAGATCGGTCCAGCGCACCCGAGCGCCACGGGTCATGAGCCGCCGATAGACGTCGCTGTACTGGCCCTGCACCCGAATCGCGACCCGCCTTGCCCCTTTGACCCGCGCGTAGGCGCAGAGCTGGGTGACCAGCGCATCGAAATCCGCTTCGCTGCGGGCGACCATCTTGAGCACGCGCATCTCCTCGGTGGCGCGACCTTCGACCAGCGGTACCGAGTGGCAGATCGCGAACGATTGCACTTCGCCTCCCTGCCGCATGAACAGAGCGTCGCCGAGCTGGTGCTGCGCGGTGAGTACGATCTCGCGGGTGTAGTCGTAGCCGGGCGCCAGCTGGTCGAGCAGCAATCGACACTGTCTGAGCGCGAGCTCCCGCTCGTGTGGGTTTAGCGATGCCATCGGCGTCGCCTGCATTCCAGCCCGCGCCGACTCGAGAGTCACCGTCACAGTAAGATGTCCTGGGATGAAGCCGAGGGTGGAGTAGAACCCGACGTTGTCCATGGTGCGGGGCATCGTCTCGAGGCCGATCACCTTCGCGCCTTTCTTCTTCAGCCACTCGACGCCGGAAGACACGATCATCTTCCCGACGCCCTGGCCCTGAAAGTCCGGGTGTACCGCGAGCGGACCCATCCACCCCTCCACTCCCGAGCGGTGCACCATGTTGAACGCCGCAATCCCGTCGCGTGCGTTCCGCCAGATCATCGCGCCTTCCTCGGCGTCGGTGATGGCGAACTTCCACACCGCCGGGTTCAGGTGCGGTACGCGCACGCCGACCATCCCGTCCTTGCGATATCGCTCGGTGAATGCCTCGCTGAAAACGGCGTTGAGCGATGGAATCTCGCGGACGCTCACGCGTTCGGGGGTCTCGGAGACCCAGGCGTGCCGCCAGTTGCGCGCAAACGCCATCAGACCGCGGCTCCAGCGTCGGCGGGTCCCACGGTCTCCGCGCCGCGCGAGCGCTCGCGTGGAGCGCGGTCCGACTCGAACAGCGGCAAATCATCCTCGACTGTGAGAGTCTCTCCCGACTCGCTCACCACCGAGTGGCCAAGCTCCGCATCGTAGGTGACCGAGATCACGCGGTCGAGGCCTTCGCGCACCGGCTCGATGTGGGTGATGAGAATGACCTGCTCGAACCGATCCTGGAGTCCACGCAGCAGCTCGACGACGTTGAACCTGCGCGCTTCGTCGAGCGACCCGAAGACTTCGTCGAGAATGAGCAGCGAGAAGCTCTGCCCCGCGCGCTCGGCGATCATCTGAGATATCGCCAGACGCAGCACCAGGTTGGCGAGGTCTTCTTCGCCACCCGACAACACGGGCTTGGGAATGCCGTCCTCGAGGATGACGATGTTGTACTGGTCGTCGAGCTCCATTTCGGTATAGCGCGCGTCGGTGAGCTCGCTGAGAAAGGCGCTCGCCAGCTCCGACAGCTCGGGCCGCAGCTGGTAGTTGAGATCGGTACGAAGGTCGGAGAACGCGCGGTCCAGCTCGTCGTGCAGCCGTCGATCGGTTTGCAGCACGTCGAGCTCGGCGACCTTGCGCTTCAAATCTTCGGCGACGCCCTGCGCGGCGGCTAAAGCCGCCGTTGCGCTGGTGACCTGCTCCTGCGCGCGCGCCGTCGCGACCTTAGACTCCTGGAGCTCGGTGCGCACGCGCTCGAAGTCCGCCCTCAGATCGTTGAACTCCTTTTCGGTGAACGAGATCTGTTGCCGCCGCGTGCGCAGAGTGCCGAGCGTCGATTGCACCCGCATGACTTCCTGAGCGATCCGGGTGCGCTCCAGCCTGAGCTGCGGCTCGCGCTCCAGCATCGCCTGCAACCGTGTCGCCTCGGCCTCCATCGGCGTCAGCTTATCGACGGTCTCGATCACTTCGGCGTGGCGCGCGGGATCGTAGCCGCCCGGAATCTTCGAGATGTCGCGCTGCATTTGCACCAGGCGCTGCTGCTTGGCGGCGATGTCGCGCACGATGGTGGTGAGCTCCTGGACGGCGAGCTGGACCTTCGCGAGTCGGCGCTCGAGAGTTCCGACTTCCTGGACGAGCCCGCGCCTTTTCTCGTCGAGCTGTTGGACATCTTCCGGCATCTGCTCGAGCTGCTCGACGCGCGCTTTGTAGTAGCTGCCATCGACGTTGACGGTCTCGATCATCTCATCGAGATGGTCGACGACAGTGTGGAGGCTCCCGCCCAGCGGTCGACTGCACGTCGGACACTCGCCATCCTCGCCGAGCGCGACGACCCGGTCGCGCTGGTGCTTGAGCTCGGCGTACTGTTGTCGCAGGGATTCCCGCTTGGTCTGCGCTTCCTGCCGGTCGCGCACCCACTCGGTGCGACGCGCCTCGAGCAGGCCCTGTGCATCTTCCAGCTCGGAGCGTTTTTTCTCCAGCTCGAGGGTGGCCTCTTCCTCGAGCGCGGGTGCGCGCTCGATGCGCGAGTGCCGCTCCTCCAGGCGTGTGATCTCCTCGCGGAGCGCCGCTTCGGCCTCGAGGAGCGTCTTTCGTCTGCCCTCCTCGCGATAAAGAGTGTTGAGCGCCTGGAGCTCCACGTTCAACGCGAACAGCGGCTCGATCGCTTCGCGCAGCGTGTCGAGCTTGGACCGTGCGCTGCCGACGCTCTCGAGCTCCCGCTCGACGCGCTCGGCGTCGCGGTGCAGCGCGCCTTCTTTCTCCTCCGCAACCGTGATCTGGGTCAGCAGCTGCGCCGACTGCTCGCGCTGGCGCTGGAGCATCTCCCACCGCGGCTCGATCGCCATCATCTCGCGATGCCGCACCGCGGCCCGGTGCGCCGCCTGCTGCGCCCGCGCCTCCGCTTCCTCCTTGCGCGATGCCGCCTCAGCGAGAGAGCGCAGCACCGCCTCGGGATCGGGCATCCCGCGCTGCATTCCTTCGACAGCCGCGCGAACCCGATTCCGCTTCTCGCGCGTCAGATCCTGCGCGATGCGCAGCTTCTCGTAGCCGAGCACGCGCGACAGGAACTGGCCGCGACGGGCGGGCGTCATCGCCGCCATGACGCTCAGCTCTTTCTGACCCGTGAAATACGTGTGAAAGAATTCCGACAGCGACATTCCAAGCCGTCGCTGGAGCAGGTCGGTTACGGCGGTGATGGAATTGGCGATCGGGGTATCGGCACCGTCGAGATACACTTCGGCGCTGGTAAGTCCGCGGACGACGCGGTAGCGGTGCGAGCCGAGGTCGAAGTCGAGCTCTACCTCGACAGGCGCGCGCGCACCGGCGCCCATGAAGCGAATGGAATCGCGGTTGCCGCGAATCGCCGGGTTGCCGTACAGCGCCCACGCGATCGCCTCGAGAATCGTCGTCTTGCCGGCGCCGTTCGGACCGATGATGCCCGTCAGGCCATTGCCGAAAGTGAGCTCGGTCTTCGCGTGCTGCCTGAAGTTTGTGAGGCGGAGGCTGTTGATCCTCACGCCGACGCATCCTCGACGGCTGGCCCCGCTACCGTGTCCGCTTCGCGGAGGTAATGCAGTCCGAGCTCGACGAGAGCGTCGCGATCGATGTTCTCCGTGAGCGGGCGCGACTGGAGCTTTTCGCGAACCGTGTCGGCGAGTGAAGCGCGACGGCCCGGCGCCGCCTGACCCTTCTCCGGGCGTACGATCTCCGGACGCCGGGTGTCGAGATGAAAATGCAGCGCGCGCCGCTTGTACTCGCGCAAAGCCTTGTGATCGAGCTCGCGCAGGATGTGGCGCGGCACATCGCGCACCACCAGGCGGACGATCTTCTCCTCGATGCCGCCCTCGCAGTTGTCGAGCGCCTGCCGAATCGCCTCGTCGAGAGACGCGGGCGAAAGGCCGGATCCGGAAAGCGGAGCGAGATCGATCCAGCGCCGCTGCGGCGGCAGTGGATGGAATTTATGGGTGCCGTTGGTGAGATCGTGCTCGATTATGCCTTTGCCTTCGATTCCTGCCTCGCGCTCTTCCGCCAGCTCACCCCACGGATTGGTGCTGGTGTAGTCGAGGGAACCCGAGTAGAACGCGTTGGGCGCGACCGGCCGATAGACGTGGTAGTGGCCGAGTGCGACGTAGTCCCAGCGCTGCGGGCCGAGCTCGTCGAGGGTGATCTCCATCGGCGAGCGCTCCAGCTCGCGGCCGTACTTCGGCAGAACTCCTTCGATCTCACCGTGGAGCAGCAGGATGTTGTATTTGGCGGCGGGATCGGGCTCGAGTCGCGGACGACCCTGCGCCATGTCGGGCACCGCGAGAATCGCCAGGTCGTGCTCCGGCACCGAGACCCACTGCGGCGCACTGTCGACCACCGAAATCCCGAGCGGCCTGAACAGACCGAGGATGCAGCCCGTTTCGCTGGTGCGCGGCGTGTCGTGGTTGCCCGCCACCATCACGACTTTCGTTTCCGGAAGCTCCTGAGTGAGCCGCGCGAACTGGATGAAGGCGTGCAGAATCGCCGGATTGGTCGGCCGAACCGTGTGAAACACATCGCCCGCGATGAGCACCACCTCGGGCCGAAGCTGGATCACCAGATCGATGACGCGCTTGAGCGACAGGGCGACGTCCTGTTCCCGCTGGTTGATGCCACCGGGCGTCTGCCGCTGATATTGTCTGAAGCCGAGGTGTATGTCGGCGAGGTGTACGAGTCTCATTGATTGCGCATCGCCCGGATCCACTGCGTGATCTTGGTCCGCACCTCCATCGGCACTCTCCGCGGCGCTCCCTTTCGAGCCGGCGGCGCGGCGATGATGGATCTTACGATGATGGTGCTCCTGGAGTCAGTAATCCAGCCTAGACGTCGATCGATCTGGATGCTACCGCTGAGCGTCCCCGAGGTGGTGTAGCCGCCGCTCGTCGGGACGGATGTCGGCGGATTCGCGCGCGACATCGTGCCGTGCATTGAGATGTACGCGACGTCCCCGTTTCTTCCGAGCGAATCGAGCCGGAAGGTAGCGCGCACCGTACCGAGATTGTGGGGATCACCCGTGAGCGGAAGCTGCATCTCGCGGGTCCACTTGCCGCCGACGGCAACCGGTTCGCGAGCGAGCATCGCCGGCATCTCACCGAAGATGTGCCTCAGCTCGCTGTTGGCGTCGTCGGCATCGACGATCTCCATTGCGCCGTCGGTGGACACCCGCACCCAGACGCGCTGCGCCTGAAGCGCGCGCCGTCTCAGATCCGCGAGCGACCCTGCCGAGCCGGGCGTCATCGCGACGGAGTCGGTGATCGACTGCATCAGCGTTCCGCCCGAGGTCCACTGGTGCGCGATGGCGCGCGTGAACACCTCGATCGAGGTCGTCATCGATCCCGCCGACGAATCCTTACCGTCACGATGAGTCGTCCCGCTCATCTCGACCGATTGAGACAAGTGCATCCGCAAGGTATCGCCGATGTGGGGGCGGATCTGCAGCAGGACGGGCTGGCTCGATGCGGAGGCTGAGATCAAACCAAGTGCGAGAAGAGTGAGGTGGAGGGTGCGAGGGAATAGGGAGGAGGAGTGAGGTTTGCGGACATTCCAGAATCTCCGCCACCTAAGCCTGGACTGTGGATTCCCCGCTTGCAGGTGCGGTAGATGGTCGTCAGGCGAACCGCACTCAAACGCCCGCACCCCTCCTCCCCCCCTGACTATCACCTCGCGTCTTCCACCTGACTCTACCCGAAGTGGGTTTTTAAAACCCATAGGGATCATTCTCAGGCGCCGACTTGATCGTCGTCGCCATCGGCCTCGCCGCCGGTTGGGCCGGAATCACCTTGCGGAACTGCGCGGTGAAGTACGCCTTCACATTGTCGGGCCTCGCCAACAGAGTGGCGTTGCGGGCACGGATGATCTCATCTTCGGTGTATAGCGCGATCAGATCCTGCACCCACGGAAGCGTGATGCCCGGATCGAGCGGCCGCAGCGAACGCAAGACTGCGACGTCCAACCCGATCTCACCCGCTTGCGGGTAGCGCTCCGCGCCTTCGCGCCCCTGCATCACTGACGGACGCGGGAAGCGCACGAAAATCGGCTGCGTGAAATGTGGATGGCGAATCATCAACTGCCCTTTCTCCAACGTGGCGAGCTTGGTCCTGGTCGCCGGACTCAGCACCGTGTAGCCCGGCGTGGACAGCTCGTCGGCGTCCATCCGGCCGAACAGAGCGGTGCCGGAATTTCCGACCACCCGCCGGTGCACCTGCGACCGGAACTGCTGCGCGCTGAACAGAACGAGGCCCAGATAGCGGCCCCGCTCCGCGATGTCGAGCAGCATTTTTCTGACGTAAGTGTCGGCCCCATCACCCGGCGCATACTTGTTGAGCTCGTCGACGAAGACGACGAGGTGCTTGACGCCGAGGTCCCGACGTTCCAGGTGCTCCCGGAGCTTGGAAACGATGCGAGCGAAGATGAGGTCCTGCGCATCTTCCTCGAGGTTCGCGACGTCGACTACATACACCGTGCGGTCGGCAAAGCTCCCAAACGGAAGATCGCTCACCGCTCCCGAATCGGTGACCAGCCCGGCGCAGCGGGTCGAGATGTTCGAGAGCCGGTTCCTGACCTTGCGGATCGTCGCCACATGGTGGGTGCGCCAGCTCTCGCCGTCCTTCTTCTCCATGCCCTGCAGCACATCCCTGAACCACGCCTCGAGGTCCGCGAATGATTGAACCCGATGCTTCCTGGACAGCAGCGGATCGCTGAACTCCTTGTCGATCACGTTCTGGGTGATGAAATCGATCAGCGCGTCGGCTTTCGCGTCCACGTCATCCTTGTTGAGCAGCACTTCGGCGAACTGCAGCACCTCGCGCAATCCCCAGGTGAGCGGCACGACGTTGTCGAGCAGCGCCTCATTGTTGCGGAAAGTGTTGAGCGAGAGCCCCTTCGCCGTGTATGGCGCGAAGTACTGCACATTCTCGAAAGGCTTCGGATCGACCCGGAGCTTCTCGTACAGAGTCTTGTCGTTGTCTTCAATGCGACCCGGCTTGTCCAGATAACAGAGGTCGGGGCCCTTCACATTGAAGCAGACCGCCGCGATCGAGCCCTTCTCTTCGGGGAAGTGGGTGAACAGCGAAGACAGCAGCCACTCGACCGCACTTGTCTTCGTAGCGAGTCCGGATACGCCGGTGATGTTGAGGTGCGCCGCCTCGGGCCCAAGCAGAAAATCGGCATCCAGATAGATCACGGCGTCGGTGCCGCCGGCGCGATACACGCCAACCGGAATCCCGGTCGCCGCTCCTTCCTTGAGGTAGCTGTCCATCCTGAGGGCGACCTGCACGTCCTGCTCTTCGGCGAGAAAGACCTGCCCCATCGGCACCGGCTGCAGCGGCTCCTCAGGGATCTGGCGCAGCACCGCGGCCGTGTACAACCTGATTTCCGCGCGCTCGGTCGCCGCGTAGCCCGCCGTAGTCGGCAACCCATCGTGGCCGAGTACGTCGTGCATCGGCGATTGGAGATCGGTGTAGCTGAATCCCTCGACGATAATGCCATAGATGTGCGGAATCTGGCCGTCGATCGGCCGCGCCCCGTCGACCCGAACGATGGTTCCAATTCCGACCGGCGAGTCGATCGCGGTCCAGAAATGGAATTCGTGCGGAGTGTTGGGCTTTCGCTCCGTAGCGACGACCCGCCCCAGTGCCTCGCTCATGAAATCGCCCTCAGAAATTCCTCACAGTCGCGAATGCCGTACGACATCTTGTCCCACCGTCCGTCGGGCAACGCCAGCGGCGACGTCTCGGCAAGTACCCACCGCGAGATCTCGTCGGCGCGCTCGGCGGGACGATCGCACTCGGCGATTTCGACCCGCACCAATCCCCACAACGCGTCGTGGCCTTCGGCGCTTCGCTGCCGCAGGTACCAGCTGAGAACCGAGCTGCGCGAGCGGGGCGACACGCGAAACACCGACGACCGCTCGCCCTTCTTCAGGCCCATCACCAGCCGCAACGAATCCCCTTCGACGTAAAGCGTGCGGTGACTCTTGATGACACCAACCGCGCAGGTCGATGCCGCCACAGTCGGAGTCCTGCTGATCCCGCCGTCGATGAAGAGCGGCGACTCGCCAATCGCGCACCACGCCTCGGCGAGGCGATCCTCGAGCTCTTCACGCTGCTGATCGACGGCTCGCACGGCACGTTCGAGAAGCACCGCCGGATGTTGGCTCGGGTACTCGCCGTTTCGATCGGCGGTCGAAGTGTCGATGACCCGCCACTGCGCCGCTGCAATGGCCGCGATCCCTTCCGCCGAAAGAGTCAGATATCGCAGCGGCAGATAGATCGCGCGCTCGACACGCGGCGGTTGGTGACCCCACGTCACCAGCCTCTTGTTCACCCGCACCCGCACCGCCGAGGAGATCGTGCCCAGCGCGATCGGCAAGCCGTCGAAGTGACCGATCACCTGAACCTTCTGGGTGCCATCCAGGAATGCGCCGAAGCCGGAAGACATGTCGCGGCCGACGCCGGGCACCTTGATGGCGCGGACAGCGCTTCCTTCAACTATCTGCGCCGAGCGAAGGATGGGTGGATCGCTCGAGATCGGCGGCTCGGAGCCGGGGCCGCCTTCGATCGGGCTGAGACCGGGCAGCTTATCGACCAGCAGTCGAAGCGCGGCCCGGCTCGCCGCATCCGGACCAGAGTTGCTCACCAGCATCGCACTACTCGAGGCCGATGTCCCAGGCCTGCTCGAGATCTTTTTTCGAGTACGCTCTGAATGCAGTGAGAGTATGGGTCGACTTGATTCCCGGAACCACGGTCACTTCCTCGGTCACGATTCGGGCGATTGCCTCGTGCTCGGAGACCTCGATCATGGCCACCAGATCCCACTCGCCCGAAACGGAAAAGACCTGCGAGACTCCATCGATCCCCGCCAGCTTCGTCGCGCACTCCGCGATTCGCTGCGGCTCGGCCTTGATCAGTACGATGGCGGTAATCATGGGTGCCCCAAGGCTGCTATCTTTGGTGAGCGGCGGTGCCGCGTGGCGGCGAGACATATAACGATACCGGCGTGGCGCACCATACGCCACGTTGCAAAATAGAGGTCGAGGATGCCGGAATTGGAGGAAGCAGGAGAGCGCGCCACCGGGCAGGTCACGCGCAGTCAGAACGTCGTCTACACCCTGCCGCACGCCACCGAATCGATCAGGGAATTTCTGACGCCGGCGCTGGGGCGCATCGATCCGAGCGCCGGTGGCACCCAGGTCCTCGTCGTCACCCGTGACGCCGAAACGGCTCTCACCATCTCCGAGACGGTGCTACGCTTTTCCGGACCGGCCGCAATCGAGGTCGTTCCCGTCACCAGCGCGAGCCGCGCCGGCCGGATCTTCAGGAGCAGGCCCGTTCTCGCCGTGGCCGGAACCCCGACCGAGCTCCAGGCACTAGTAGCTGCGTCGCTGCTAAAGGTCGACACCGTGCGCTCGATCGTGATCGCGTGGGCCGATGATGTCCTCGGCGAGGACGCGGCGAGCGTTCGCGCCCTCGAGGGTTTGCTCGGCGAGCTTCCCGACGCCAGCCGGGTCATCGTCGCGCGAAAGATGACGCCCGCTGTCGAAGATTTCGTCGAGCGCTACGCCCGGCGCGCCCGCCGCGCTGGGGTCGCCGAAACCGAGCTCCCCCAACTCCCCGTTGATTACGAGCTGCCGATCATTCGTTACGTGACCGTGGGAAGCGCGGCACGCGGCAGCGCGCTGCGAAAGCTTCTCGATGAGCTCGATCCACCGTCGGCGCTCATCATCGCGCGAGATGCAGCGGCCGCCGATCAGGCGACCGGGGTGCTGCGTACACTCGGCTATCACGAGGACGACAAGTCCATAAACGTCACCCGGGGCGACGTCGGGACAGCGCCAGCGCACACAGTGATTTTCTACCAACCGCCGGTACTTCCCGCCGAGCTGCTGAACGTCGCGCAGGTGAAGCCGGTGCAGATCGTCGCGCTGGCGGCGCCAGGCGAGGTCGCGTGGCTTCGCGAGCTGGCGAGCGGCAGGCTGACACCGCTTAATCTCCACGGGCCGGAGCGGCGCGCGCACGATCGCGAAGAGGCGGTGCGCGAAGAGCTTCGCGCCGTGCTCGCGCGTGGAGTTCCAGCCCGCGAGGTGATCTCGCTGGAGCCGTTGCTCCAGGAATTCGATGGCGCGGAGCTCGCCGCGGCGGCGCTCAATCTCCTCGAGCGCGAGCGCGCCCAGCGGCGCGCGGCGGAGATCAATCAGCCGGCTGTGGCGCGTGCCCGGCCCGACGGTGATCGACCGCGAGCGGCGAGCGGCGCGATGACCAGGTTGTTCATGACCGTCGGCACACGCGACGGAGTAAAGGTCGGCGACATCATGGGCAGCATCGCGGGCGAAGGCGGAATACCGGGCGACAAAGTCGGCAAGATCGATTTGCGCGAGAGCCACACGCTCGTTGAGATCGCCGCCGAGGAAGCCCCGGGGGTGATCTCGCGACTCAACGGCGCGAACATCAAGGGGAGACGCGTGGTTGTCCGCGCCGAGCGGGATCGGGACGAGCGCGAGCGTACTGCCGGTCCGCGCGGCAGACCCGGCCGAGACGCCGAGGCCGACCGTGCGCGCTCACCCCGCAAAGGCGGGCGCCCCGGGTTCTTGGAAAGGCCGCGCGGGGGCGACCGCCCACCACGTAAGAATCGCGATCGGTCGTGAGTGGGCCGAGCGGACCCTTCCACCAGACGGGTGGATGGATCGAGGTCATTGCGGGCGTCATGTTCAGCGGCAAAAGCGAGGAGCTCATACGCCGCGTTCGCCGCGCGATCATCGCACGCAAGCGGGTTCAGGTCTTCAAGTCTCACCTGGACGCCCGCTACGCCGGCATTTACGCTATCTCGAGCCACGACGGCCGCACCGTCCAGGCGATTCCCGCCGATTCCGCGGCGCAAATCGGCCAGCAGATCGACCCGACCGCCCACGTAATCGCGATAGACGAGGCCCAGTTCATGGATGAGGGCATCGTGCCCCTGGTGACATCCCTGGCCGCCCGCGGCAGACGCGTAATTCTGGCGGGTACCGACACCGATTTCCGCGGAGAGCCGTTCGGGCCGATGCCCGAACTAATGGCTATAGCCGAAGTTGTCGACAAGCTGCACGCGATTTGCGTTCTGTGCGGGGGCCCCGCCAGCCGCAATCAACGGCTGATTGGAGGCCGGCCCGCGCCGTACAACTCGCCCCAGATCATGGTTGGCGGCACGGAGTCGTACGAGGCGCGCTGCAGGATGTGTCACACGGTTCCGGCGGGCGACGCGGCCCAGGTTCCGCTGCTCTAGTAGCTAAGGGTTTTTGCTGCTGAGTTAGTCCACGCTCAACAAACCAGCTGTTTATGCGTGACAGAGATGGGATTCGTTCCTATTATGCCGCGCACGGCGGCTGACCTCACCTCAATCCAGTGACAGATGCTCCTCATCGGACTGACAGGAAATATCGCCAGCGGGAAATCAGAGGTCGCCAGGATGCTTGGCGAGCGCGGCGCGACAGTGATTGACGCCGACGTGCTTTCGCGTGAGGCGGTCGAGCCCGATACCCAGGCCCTCAAGGACATCGTCAAGCGTTGGGGGAAGGACATCCTGAAGCCCGACGGCAGTCTCGATCGAAAGGCGTTGCGTCGGATCGTCTTCGCCGATCAGAACGAGCTCGATGCCCTGAACAGGATCGTCCACCCGGGGGTCATGCGCCTGCGTGATCGCGAGATTGCGCGCGCGCGAGAGCGCGGCGATGCGATCGTCGTCTGCGTCATCCCGCTGCTCTTCGAGCGCAACCTGGTCGAGGAGTACGACGCCATCGTCCTGGTGGATGCGCCCCGTCCGTTGCGACTCGAGCGACTGGTCGCCACGCGAGGTCTCGACGAGACCGAAGCGATGAACATGATCGCCGCCCAGATGCCCGCCGAGCTGAAGAGAGCGCGCGCGGATTACTGCATTGACAACGACGGATCGATCGAGGATCTGGAGCGCGAGGTCGACGCGCTCTGGAGCTCCCTTCAGCGCGATGAGGCGGGCTTAGAGACTGCAGTTCGCGTTTCTTGACTCCGTTTTGAGTCGACCATAGACTACGCGCCCTTGGTCGGGCCCACCTCAGCGGAGCATCAGTGGCAAACGTCCCAGGCGATCTGCAGTACACCGAAGAGCACGAGTACGTCCGCAAGACAAAGGACGGCAACGTCGAAATCGGCATCACCGACTACGCGCAGGGTGAGCTCGGCGACGTCGTATATATCGAG
This sequence comes from Gemmatimonadaceae bacterium, assembly GCA_035701245.1. GTDB lineage: Bacteria > Gemmatimonadota > Gemmatimonadetes > Gemmatimonadales > Gemmatimonadaceae > UBA4720. The sequence goes on from DASSNV010000038.1 coordinate 16,168, forward strand.
CTCCCCAAAGTCGGCACCACCTTCGGCAAGCACGATGTGTTCGGGACCATCGAAGCGGTGAAGGCGGTGTCCGAGCTATTCGCGCCTGTGGCGGGCGAAGTCGTCGCAATCAATGACCGGCTGGACAAGGAGCCGGCGCTCGTGAACACCGATCCGTACGGGGCGGGGTGGATGATCCGGGTGAAGCCGTCGAATCCTTCTGAGATCGACGGGCTGCTTAAATCGGACGCCTACTCGAGGCATATAGGCGGATAGAACCGGTTAGGGCTTGTTTAACTGGTTGTGGGTTGAGGGTGGCACGGTTCCTGGTTGCCGGTTAGTGGCGGGATCTACCGTTCGTTATATCG
>DASSNV010000039.1:0-11108 GCA_035701245.1 Gemmatimonadaceae bacterium
GACAGCGGCAATCTTCCTGACGGTGTCGATGGTTGTCGAATCTGGTAGCGCGATACCCGCCGGCGAAGCCGTATCGACGCGGTTGGCTGTCGTGGCGCCGACTGTCATTTTGGTTCCCTGCGCACTCATGCGGGGCGCGACTGCGAGCATTGCGACCGCGGCTGCAAGGACTGTGTAAGTGGTTTTCATAATTGCTCCCGGTGTTGAATCGTTGTGCGTGATTGCTGTCGACTGCGATTTGTCCTTACTGCCCGGCGCGATTGAGCGCGTCCAGCTGCGCCAGCAGCTCCGGTCCTGCCTTGAGCGTGAATTTCACTTTGACTTCATTGCCAACCTTGAGGGTACCGAACATGAAGCTCGGCGCCTTGATGCCGAAGTCGCTGAGCAGAAGCGTCTGCTCGCCGGAAGCGACAGCCTTGCCATCGCTCTGGCGCTCGGCGCTGATCTTCATTTCGATCGACCTGGTTTCGCCGGCGATCATGAGGGTGCCGGTGGTCTTCGCAGCGAAGGCGGTCGGTGAGACGCTGCCGTTGAGAAGGTCGTAGCCGGTCAGGGTGTACTTGATCAGCTGGTTCTCATCGGCCTTGAGGGTGCCGTACATGTTGCGATCCATCTGCGAATTCCCGCAGCTCAGCGTCTTGACAACGATGTTCACTTTCACTGCTGCAATCGGCCGCGCGACCTTGGTGAGGTCTTTGGTGTAGCCGGGATCGACATCTACGTAGGCATTGAGCTTGTCGGTCTTGCAGTGCCACGCGTGCATGGAAGACGTGCCCTCGACGGTCAGCTCGCTGGCCGGATCGAGGCGGAGTCGAACCGCGTTGGCGCCTTGCGCGCCGGCGGTTGCCGTCGCTGCCATCAGCGCTGAGACTGTCAGAAGGGTCTTTCTCATCTTCGTATCCTCGATTGGTTTGTGCGTTGTTTGGTACGCACCCAGGATACGAGTCCAGCGATTCCGCTACTGTCGGACTTCACCTCAATTTTCGCGGGCAAGTCGCTGAAGTTTTGGCGGGGATTCCGCACTGAGGGAGGGGGGATTCCCCTACAAGGAAAGGACCTGTACTGCAACTAACGGCATCGATAATCGCGGACTGACTGGAACTCGGGCTGCCGACTTGAGCGGTTGTCCGAGTTCCAGTTAGTCCGCGATTATCAATGCCGTTAGTCAGAGTACGAGTTCACCGCCTGAATCTCGGTATGCCGAATCTGTCCCCCGAGGTTGGCCGTCCATCCCATCAGCGCACTTATCGCCAGCGTGCCGACAAGACCGGCCGCCGCCATCCACCTCGGCGCGCGCTTCGAGCGCAGCCAGAGAAGGGCGAGCAACGACAGCCCGCCCAGAACGCCAATCACGATCGTTGTCAGCTCGGCGGCTTCTTCGTGCTCGTGGATCGTACTCTTGGTCACGCCAGCAAGATGCTCGACCGCCTCTTCGGCGGGCTCACCGGTGAAGTAGACCGCGATGGCAACAGCGGCCAGACCAGCGGTGAACGCCAGCGCGAACTTCGTGGAAACCACATCCCGCAGCAACAGCGCGGCAGAAAACAGTATCAGTGCGACGAGAGCGCCGACGACCGGAACATGGTTGAGAAGCAAGTGAATGTGGACGAGACTCATATCTACTCCGGCTCGCGGTGGAGCGTTGAAAGATTTGTTCGCGCGGACGGCCGGGTCAGGCGGCCCGCAGCCGCTCGCGGAGGGCCCTTCGGGCGAAAGCCTGGCCAATTATTGCGCAAGGAATGACCAGCACGAGAGCAGCGACGGTGTACCACGACGCGCCGGTGCTCCAGAACTCACGGATGAGACCGAACCCGAAGAACACCTGCGCCACGATGAACCCACTCATCGTCTGGCTCGAGTTATGGATGCGTGCGGTCACGTATGCGCCCACGATTATCGCAGCTGCCGTATAGACGAGGGCAATCACACCGGCCCCAACGGTGGGCATGTAGTACTCGCCGCGCATCGCCGGCGCGACGAGTCTGCCGAGCGCCCAGCCGCCGGTCACGATCAGCCCGGTTGTCACGAGAAAACCAGCGAGAACTGCCTTGATGCTTCGCATCGAACGACCCCCCATGTCAGGCAAAAACGAAAGTGCGGTTCCTGATTCGTTGTTCGGCAACGGCCTTGGCCACATCGGCAGTCGAGACGATGCCAAGCAGCACATCGCCCATCATCACCACCACCCGGTGGATCTGCTTTCTTCCCATCAGCAGCGCCGCTTCTTCGATGCTGCAGTCCGGCGGCAGCGATTCGACCTGACGGGTCATCACGTCCGCAACGGTTACATCCTCGAGAGGCGCGGCGCGCGCCCGCCGGCCGCGGAACGCCAGGCCGCGGGTTGGACTCTGCAAGTCGGCGAAGAATGCCAGCAGGTCCGTCGCTGAGAAAACCCCAACGACTTTTCCGCCGTCGACTACGGGCGCGCCGCTGACGTGGTTTTCAGTCAATAGCGCCAGAGCGTCCGTCAACGGCATGTCGGGCGTCGCCGTCAGCACGTTCCGGGTCATTACGTCCCTTATCCTGAGCATCGTTCCTCCGGAGTTCGTCTCTGCGAAAAGATCTAGACTGCGATTGGGTGGGCCTTTCCTGGAGCCAGGTCGTCGCGCGTCTTCTCGGTGGGTAGACGACGCCGCGCAGAGCGGCGAGGATCTCGTCTTCAGCGAGCTCGGCCGGCGATCGGTGCGAGTGACGGGGCGGACTTTCGTAGTATCCCATGGACGCAAGGTGCACGGAGTCGCGGGTTCCGTCCGTCGGAGATGCGCTGGTTTTTTGTGGGAGTTTTCCTCACGTAAGGCTTTCGCCGGTCCTTCATGGTGCATCTGCCGACGTGAATTACGGCAGTTCCCGACGCCGGACACCGGCGATGGAGGCCAGATTGATCCATGCATTTGCATCCATCTCTTCGGTTCCCCAGCAGCCCGGACTTGCCCACGCGCTCGATCGCGCGGCTGGCGGTGCTTGGCGTATTTCCGTTGCTCCTCGCGGGATTCACGGCGGGTCAGGCAGGGCTCGGAGCGGCGCTGCCGTTTCGATTCGGAGAGCGACTCGAATATCGGGTCACCCTTGCTAACGGCAGCAAAGTGGGGACGGCGGCCATGTGGGTAGAGGGGCCGGTAGATGTTCGTGGCTCGGAGGCGATGCTGTTCCGCTTCGACTCGCGAATTCGCTACATGCTCGTTCCCGGCAGGAGCTTCAGCTCATCGTGGTTCGATCCCGCTCGCGGGGCATCGCTGCGTTTCAGCAAGCAGGAGCGCAATCCACTATCGCGTCACGACGAATCCTTCGAGCTCTACCCCGAAACAAAGAGCTGGAAATCGGCAGATGGGGACAGCGGCAGCAGCGTCACGAGCGCACCGCTCGACGAGCTGTCGTTCATGTACTTCATTCGGACCCTGGCATTGACGCCTGGAACGGTCTACAGCTTCGACCGCCACTTCGACCCAGCAAGAAATCCCGTCAGGGTCAGCGTGGTGCGGCGCGAGGTCATACCGACTCCGCTGGGTGAGCTCCACGTGGTGCGCGTCGACATGAAGGTTCGGGACCCACGGCACTACGAGGGAGAAGGTATCATTCGTATTCATCTCAGTGACGACGCATGCAAGGTCCCGGTGAGAATCGAGAGCACCATGCCGATCATCGGCACGGCCATACTCACGATCACGGCGGCGCACAGTCCCTGCCCCATCCGCTGAGCGTCGCGCACCCGGACGCGCACGCGGGCCACGAAGAGCACGGCAGTCACGACCGGCACGCCGGTCATAGTGTCGCGATGTTTCGCGACAAATTCTGGGGATCGCTGGCACTGACCGTTCCGACCGTCGGGTGGTCACCGATGGTCCAGCAATGGCTCGGCTACCGCGCGCCGGAATTCCCAGGATCAACGATGTTGCCCGCGATCTTCGGAACGATCCTCTTCTTCTACGGCGGACTGGTTTTCCTGCGCGGGGCTGCCGCCGAGCTCAAGGATCGCCGGCCGGGAATGATGACGCTGATCTCGCTGGCGATCACCGTCGCGTTCGCATTCAGTTTCGCCGTCACACTAGGCGCCGCGGGAATGGATCTGTGGTGGGAGCTCGCCACGCTCATCACCATCATGATCCTCGGGCACTGGATCGAGATGCGATCGATCTCCCAGGCAAGTGGCGCGCTCTCGGAGCTGGCGAAGCTTGTGCCGGACACGGCCGAGCGGGTGACCGACGAGGGCATCGCGGCAGTGCCGGTCGCCGAGCTGCGGGACGGAGATGTGATTCTGGTGAGACCGGGCGCGGGCATTCCCGCCGACGGTCGCGTCGTCGATGGCGCCAGCGAAGTCAACGAGTCCGTGATTACCGGCGAATCACGACCGGTTCCGAAGAAGTCAGGCGACAAAGTCATCGCCGGAACGATCAACGGCGCTGGATCGCTGCGCGTCGAAGTCACCGGAACGGGGGAGCGCACGACTCTTGGTGGTATCATGCGGCTAGTCGCCCAGGCGCAGAGCTCGCGATCGCGCGCGCAGGCGCTCGCCGACCGCGCCGCGTTTTACCTGACCGTGATCGCGATCGGGGCGGCTGTCATAACTCTGGTGGCCTGGCTGCTTGCCGGAGCGACGGCGGCGTTCGCCGTCGAGCGCGTCGTCACAGTGCTGGTGATTGCCTGCCCCCACGCGCTCGGTCTCGCCATTCCGTTAGTGGTCGCGATCTCCACTACCCTCGGCGCGCGGTCGGGGCTGCTGGTGCGCGACCGGCGTGGGCTCGAGGAAGCGCGCAATCTCGACACGATCTTCTTCGACAAGACCGGAACACTGACCCGCGGCGAGTTCCGCGTCGTCGACATCACCCCGGCGGGATCTCTCTCGGCGACTGACGCTTTGCGCCTCGCGGCGGCTGTCGAGCGCGATTCCGAGCATTCGATCGCACAGGGGGTCGTAAAGAGTGCCGCGGAACGCGGCATCGCCGCACCACCGGCAACCGGTTTTCGCGCCATTCCCGGTCACGGCGTTGAAGCTCAGGTCGAGGGACGGCATCTGCTCGTCGGAGGGCCGGCGCTGATTCGACAAAACGCCGTGACATTGGAGCCGAGCCTCCGCGAGGCAATGGCGCGCGCCGTCGAGCGAGCGCAGAGTGCGATCGTTCTCGTCGAAGGCAAGACTGCGCTGGCGGTGCTCGCGGTTTCGGATGCGATCCGTGAAGAGTCCGCGGAAGCGGTTCGTCGGCTGCACGAGCAGGGCATCGAGGTGGCGATGATGACCGGCGATTCCAGGGCAGTCGCGGACGCCGTTGCCGCCGAGCTCTCCATCGACCGCGTTCTCTCGGAAGTGCTGCCGGACCAGAAAGCGTCGAGAATCGAAGAAGCGCGGCGTCAGGGCAAGCGTGTCGGAATGGTCGGCGACGGCGTCAACGACGCGCCCGCACTGGTGACCGCCGATGTCGGGATCGCGATCGGGGCCGGGACCGACGTCGCCGTCGAAGCCGGTGACGTCGTCCTTATCAGAAGCGACCCGCGCGACGTGCCGCGCATCATCGCGCTCAGCAAGGCGACGTATCGCAAGATGATTCAGAATCTCTGGTGGGCGGCTGGCTACAACATCGTCGCGATCCCGCTCGCCGCGGGCGCACTGGCAAAGTGGGGAATCGTGCTGAATCCCGCTGTTGGCGCGATCCTGATGTCGATGAGCACGGTCATCGTGGCGGTCAACGCGCAGCTGTTGCGGCGATCGCACCTGTAGCCGGAGCCCCGGGCGCGTCGTGCTCTTCGTGTGCCGCGTCGAAACAGGGAAACTCTGACAAAAAATCAGCGCTCCTCCTACGCAGAAGCTTGGCAGCGACGCCGAGATTCCCGGATCGAAGGTTCTGCGCAATTCGACGTGCGACAAATCTGGAGGTTCGTATGTACAGGGTCATCATGGTGCCGACGGACGGCACGGGCTTCGACCGCGAGGCGATCCGGGTCGCATTGAGAATCGCGGAAAGAACCGGAGCGAAGGTCAAGCTGGTGCGGGTGCTTGGAACCGGATCTTTCCTCGCGGTCGCGGTGGCAGCGGAAGGCACGGCCGTCGCCACGGAGATCGTTCGCAGTGAGAGGGATCGTGCGCTGGGAGAGCTCTACGCGCTTGCCGCCGAATGCCGCGCTCTTTCGAATGTCGACATCGGTGTGGATCTCCACGCCGGACCGGTCACGGATGTCCTCGAGGATTACGCCAGGCGGCACGAGGTGGACCTCATCGTGATCAGCACCCATGGCCGTAGCGGCCTGGCCAGAATGTCCCTCGGAAGTGTGACTGATTCGCTCATTCGTCACACGTCCATTCCGGTCCTGGTGGTGAAGCCACCAACCAGCTACCTCAACCCGCAGGCAGGCAAGGCCTTCACGCACGTCGTGGTTCCGCTCGACGGATCCAGTCTGGCCGAGCAGATCCTTCCACCAATCGTATCGCTTGCCAGCGTGGAAGGGGCGGACATGACCCTGCTGCACGTGATCAGAGCGCAGCCACCGGCCCCGAGGGAGATTACCAGTTCCGGGCCGGCGTGGTGGGAGAAGGACATCAAGTCTGCTCAGAGCTATTTGGAGCGCGTATCACGCCAGCTCCGCCGCCGCGCGGGCTTGCGGGTGGACACGGACATCGTGGTCAGCCAGAGCGTCCCGGGCGCGATCAGTGACTTCGCGGCAAGAGAAAAGATCGACCTGATCGCAATCGCGACCCACGGGCGCGGCGGTCTCGCGCGGATGCTGCGTGGCAGCGTCGCCGATGCCGTGCTGCACCAGGCAAACATCTCGATGCTCGTGCTCAGGCCCGACAACGTCCTCGCCAGCGAAGCGACACTCGAGAACAACGATGTCTTGTTCGGATCCTGGAGGAGCGTCGAGCTCCTGCCAGTCTCGGTTCAGCGGCCGGCCGTCGTGCTGAATTCCCCCACAGGAAATCAGTGATTGACTGACAGAGAGCGACCGCCATCGGCGCAAGATTGTGCAAGAGCGGGAGGGATTGCGTTCCCGGCCGATTTCGACAATGGAGGCTCAATGTACAAGAACATCATGGTCCCAACGGATGGGTCTGGCTTCGACCGTGAAGCAATCCTGGTCGCGTTGCGGGTTGCGGAGCGGTGCGACGCGAAGGTGCGCCTGGTACGCGTGGTATCGACAGGCGCGTACTTCGGCATGGCTGCGTCACCGGACGCGGTGATGTTCACGCCCGAGATGCTGCGCGCCGAGCAGGACGCCGCGCTCTCCGAGCTTTATGCCCTGGCGGCGGAGTGCCGCTCTCTCAGCGATGTCGATGTGACTGCGGATCTTGAGCTCGGGCCAGTCGCCGATGTGCTCGCCGGCTACGCCCGCAGGAACGAGATCGATCTGATCGTCATCAGCAGTCACGGACGGCGCGGAATCGCGAGGCTGTCGCTGGGGAGCATCACGGATTCGTTGATTAGAGGCACTACGATCCCCGTGCTCGTCGTCAAGCCAAGGGCCACCTACCTTACTCCCGAGGCGACCAAGGAATTTCACCACATCGTGGTACCGCTCGATGGGTCGGCGCTGGCGGAACAGATACTGGCGAGGGTGATCCCGCTCGCAAAGATGGAAGAGGCCGAGGTAACGCTGCTCCACGTGCTGGCGCCCTCCGAGGATGCTTACGAGAACGATGAGCAGCGCCGACTTCCCTGGTGGGAGAAAAAGGTTGCCGGCGCAAAGGCGTACCTGACGCGCCGCGCGGCGGAAGTCCGCGCCGAGGGCGTGCCCGCGACGATCGAGGTCGTGATCGGGGAGCTGATTCCGGCGACCATCACTGATTACGCGCGGCGAGTGGGCGCTGACCTGATTGCGATTGCCACTCACGGGCGCGGCGGATTTTCGCGAGTGATTCACGGCAGCGTTGCCGATGGCGTCACGAAGTCGGCGATGAGCTCGATCCTCGTCTTTCACCCCGATAAAACGGCGACCGACGCGAGACTCGAGGATGAGCGCGGAGCGCGCACTCGCCAGGAAGCAACGCTTCCGGCGTAGTTCACCGAACAACCTTGCGCATCATTTGGTGCGCAAGGTTCACGCGAGTACCTGCGCGGTTTGTGGCCAGCTCGCCCGCAGCGCGTTCAGTATGACGGCCACGTCGATGCCTTCCTGCAGCAATGCGCCGACAGTCGGCTCGATGTAGCCGAACGCCGCGAATACCATCGCAACCGCGCTCAACCCAAGACCGACGACGATGCTCTGGCGCGCGATCCTCATAGTGCGCCTGCTGATCGATACGGCTTCGCCGACCCTGCTCAGATCGTCGACAAGGATTACGACATCAGCCGCTTCAGACGTGACCCCGCCTCCGTGACCAGCCATCGCAATTCCCACGTCGGCGGCCGTGAGGGCGGGGGCATCGTTCGTTCCATCTCCAACCATCAATACGACGTCGCCGCCGGCGCGGTACCGTGAAATCAGCGCCGCCTTATCACCGGGCAACAGCTCACCATGGATCTCGCCCATGCCGGCGAGCTCTCCAACGGCGCGGGCGTTGGCTTCGCGATCGCCCGACAGCAGCACGAGACGGGAAATGCCGAAATCGCGCAGCGCCCGCAGCAACACCCCCAATTCGGGACGAAGAGCATCCTCGTACTCGATGACGCCGGCCGGTCTGCCGTCGAGCAGGACATATGCTTTCAACCCGGCCTCGGAGGTCTCGAGCGGCGCGAACTGGTCGAGCGATCCGGTCGATTTCGTGGCGACAAATGCTCGGCTTCCAACGACGACGTCGGTGTGATCGAGCGCACCCGTCACGCCCTCGCCTGGCGATTCGCGATGCAGACGGGCCTCCGGAATTGATCCAAAGCGCCGCTCCGCCTCATCGACAACGACCCGCGCCAGCAGGTGGCTCGATCCGTACTCGACCGCCGCCGCGAAAGTCAGAATGGTTCGCTCGTCGAAACCGGGGAGCGCGACGACTCGCTTCACACTGGGCTTGCCGATCGTCAGCGTGCCCGTCTTGTCGAATACCGCGAGATTGACCTTGCTCAGGTACTCGAGCGCGCCGCCATGCCTCATGATGATCTTCTGGCGCGCGGCCCGGTTGATGCCGCCGATGATCGCTACCGGAGTCGCCAGGATCAGCGGACATGGCGTGGCCACGACGAGGACGGCGAGAACGATTACCCACGACTGAGTGAAAGCGTAGGCGACGACGCAAAGAAACAGGGTGAAGGGCGTAAACCAGACCGCGTACCGGTCCGCCAGGCGCTGCAGGGGTGCCTTCGAGGCTTGCGCGGATCGGACCAGCTCCACGATGCGAGAGTACTGGCTCTCTGCGGCTCGCGCCGACGCTTTGATGCTGAGAACTCCGTGAGCATTCAGCGATCCGCTCATGACCTCGGTGCCAGCGATCGCCGGCACCGGAATCGCTTCGCCGGTAAGCTGCGAGACGTCGATCTCTGAAATCCCGCTCAGCACCTTGCCGTCGCATGGAATGAGCTCGCCGGGTCGGACGAGAAAGCTGTCGCCGGGCTCGATCTCGTCGACCGGAACATCGACGAGTCCGCGCGCGGGGCTGAGTAGGTGGGCAATCCGGGGTGCGTTCTTCTCGAGCTCACTGACGGCAGCCGATGCGCGCCGCTCGGCAAACTTCTCGAGGGCTTCCCCACCCGTTTGCATCAAGACTATGACGAGGCCGGCAAATGGCTCGACGATTACCGCGGCAGTGACGATGGACAGGCTCGCTACGACATCCGCGGCGAACTTGCCCTGCAGCATTCCCCGAACGGTCCGCCAAACGACGGGGAGCCCAGCTCCAATCAACCCGAGCTCCCACAAAACCGTGGCGTAGTGCCAGTCGCCCGATAGGTAGCCTGTGAAACTACCGGCAAGGATCATCGAGACGGCGAACGCCGGGACGTTGAGGTGCGAGCGGCTGGGGCCGTGCGCGAGGCCGCGCGCGGATGGCGGCCGCAGCGCGACACCGTCTCCCGGAGCGACCGCGAGTTGTGAGTTCACAAACACTTCTCCGCCGAGGGCACACTCGCGGGAGCGTCGAAGGGAGCGACGCTCGCACCATGGAACCCGTAGCCGGCCACTTCGGTTCCAGCGCGCAAGCCGATGTCCTCGCCGGCAGCAGTTCTGTCGGGCAGCCTGTCGGAGAACTTGAATGCTGCTGCCGCAGGGAGAACGAGGACAGAGCAATGCGCTCCTCGAATCACCTTTGTCACCGTCTGCCCGGCGAGGACGCGGCCGAGCACTGACCGGCCGTGTGTACCGGCAACGATGAGGTCGGCCTCGAACTCTTCGGCGTAGGAAAGCAACTTGGCGGCAGGTCTTCCATACAGAATTCGGTGGCTGATGCGAAATCTTCTATCCGAGTCGAGCCAGCGGGTAACGCGCGTTAGTTCGGCTGTGATCGCCGCTTCGTGCGATCGAAACCATTCTTCCGGGACGTGCTCGTTGCGACTCCACGGGACGCAGTGAGCGAGCACTACCAGCGCCTTCTTGTCCGCGAAATCGAGGGCCAGGCGAGCGGCTTCAATGCTTGCCTCGCTGAAGTCCATCGCGACGACGATACGTTGCGGCGCGGGCCGGAATCCGGCAGCGATTGCGAGCACCGGTATTTCGCTGATCCGCACCAGCCGCACGGCCGTCTCGCTGCCAAACAGGCGCGAGGCAAGCCCGTGACCACCGAGCCCGATGACAATCATGGAGGCATTGATGTTTGTGGCGGTGGAGCTGATCCGCTCGGCGGGCACGCCGGTCTCGAGACTCACCGGCCACGCCTCTGCGCCTCGCGCGGCGAGCTGTCCCTTTACCGCGGTCATCGCATCTCGCTGGATCTCTCGCTGGATGTCAGCCATCAACTGCAGATCGGCACCGCCAAACGGGACAGGGAGATGGTTGACCACGGTAAGCACCTTTACGTCAACCGGACGTCGCTCCGACAACTCGCGGACGAAGCGGACGGCAGGATCGGATTGCGCCGTTCCGTCGGTAGCCAGAAGTACGACGGGCAACCGCGTGAGAGAGGTGAGCAGATCAGTCGATGTTCCCTGTTCGGTCGTGGTTCCTGACATTGTTCCTCCCAGCTCTTGCTGCGATGACGCCCGGATATCTCCTCGCTTCGATCTGACCATCGCCAGGTCGGAAAAGAGGGCACTTGCGGGCGC
>DASSNV010000040.1:0-9170 GCA_035701245.1 Gemmatimonadaceae bacterium
GACAGCCTCGCCGTCGAAGTCCAGCTGCACCATACCAGCGGCAGCGAAGCGGCGCTCGCCGCCGCGCTCATCGAGCTGGCCGAGCGTCATCGGGTGCCGTGGGTGATCTGCCAGGAGCCGCGCTACATCGATAACGACAGCCGGCTCGTGCACGACGTGCTCACCGCGCTGCGTTACGACACAACCATAGATGACGCGCTGACGCGCGGGTTGTTGCATCCCAACGGCGAGTGGCGACTTTTTTCCGCGCAGGAAATGGCCGAGCGCTGGAAGGGACGTGAGGCGGGGCTGGAAGAGAGCGAGCGCATCGCGTCGGCGTGCGATTTCAGTCTCGCCTGGGTGCGGCCGCCGCTGCCGAGGTTTCCGGTCCCCGCCGGCTACAACGACGACACTTACCTGCGCGAGAAAATTCTGGAGGGCGCGCGCGAGCGGTGGGGCGAGATCGACGACAAGCAGATGTCGCAGCTCGAGCACGAGCTGCGTGTCATCGGCAAGCTCGGCTTCGCCGGATTCTTTCTCGTCATGTGGGACGCGGTGCATTTCGCGAAGCGCAACGGAATTCTTTGTCAGGGGCGGGGAAGCGCCGCGAATTCCGCCGTCGCGTACTGTCTTGCCATCACGGCAGTGGATCCGGTGCGGCACGGCTTGCTGTTCGAGCGATTCCTGTCGGAGATCCGCGTCGATGGCCAGACCGAGGCGCCCGACATCGACGTCGACATCGAGCACGACCGCCGCGAGGAAGTGCTCGACTACGTCTATGGCAAATACAATCGCGCCCAGGCGGCGATCACCTGCATCATCCAGATGTACCGCGGTCCAAACGCGATCCGCGACTCGATGCGCGCGTTCGGGTATCCGGTGGAGATGGCGAACAGCATCTCCAAACGAATTCACTGGAGCGATCCCGCCGAAGGCGCGATCTACGTCCGCGACGAGCTCGCGCCGAAGCTGGGAATCAACTTCGACGATCCACGTGGGCGCGCAACCCTGGCGGCGATGGCGGCGTTCGAGGGAGTGCCGCGGCTGCGCTCGACCCACGTCGGCGGATTCGTGCTGTCGTCAGCACTGCTCGGCGACTATCTGCCCGTCGAGCATACGACGATGGGCAGAACCATCATCCAGTTCGACAAGGATGATCTCGATGCAGTGGGAATTCCCAAGTTCGATTTCCTGGGATTGGGCGCGCTGTCGCTGGTGAGGCGCGCCTTCGACATGATCGAGGTGCGCACCGGGACGCGGCCGGAGATGTACAAGCTGCCGCCCGACGACGAAAAGACCTACGAGCTGATTGCCACTGGTGAGACAATCGGAACCTTCCAGATCGAGAGCCGCGCGCAGATCGCGTCGGTGCTGCACACGAAGCCGGACAGGCTGTACGACATCGTGGTGCAGGTGGCGCTGATTCGACCCGGCCCGATCCAGGCGAACTTCGTCCATCCATACACGGCGCGACGTCGCGGGCTGGAGCCGGTGACTTACCCTCATCCCGATCTGGAGCCGATCCTCAAGCGCACCCAGGGGATTCCGATTTTTCAGGAGCAGGCGATGGCGATCGCGATGAAGCTCGGGGGATATTCGGCGGCGCAGGCCGACGAGCTGCGCCGGACGATGGGGCATATACGAAAAGTCGAGAAGCTGCATCGGGTGCTCGAGCAGCTGCGGCAGCGGATGATGGAGCGCGGCGTAACAGAGGATGTCGCGACGAAGATCGCCGAGGATTTGAAGAGCTTCGCGAACTACGGATTTCCGGAGTCGCACGCGTGGAGCTTTGCCCTGATCGCGTACGCGACGGGCTATCTCAAGGCGCACTACACGGCGGAGTTCTACGCTGGATTGTTGAATTCGTATCCGATGGGATTCTATCCGCCATCAACGTTGATTCACGACGCCCGCCGCCACGGGCTGAAAGTTTTGCCGCCGTGCATGCGCGACGGCGACTGGGAGTGCACCAACGAGCCGACCGACAATCCGGATCGTCCCGCCCTGCGCATTGGCTGGCGCCACATTCGCGGACTGGGCGAGAAGTCGCTCGATGCCCTGAAGGCGGCGCGGGGCTGGGATCGATTCTCGTCGATCGACGATGTGATCCAGCGCGCGAAGCTGCAGCGCACCGACGCGCTCCAGCTCGCGCGCGCCGGTGCTTTCGGATGTTGGGAGCCCGATCGCCGGCGCGCGGCGTGGGTGGCGATGCGCGCGGTCGGCGACACCCTGCCGCTGGCGCCGGCGCGCCTCGCGCCGTACGAGCCGCGGCCACTCACCCGCGACGAGCTCATTTTCCTCGACTACTTCTCGGTCGGTATCAGCGTCAGCGGCCATCCGATGGAGCACCTGCGCGAGAGGCTGCGCAACGCCGGCGTGCTCGACTCGAAGCAGTTGGAGAAGCTCAAAGGTGGGGAGTGGATCTCGACGGCTGGTCTGGTGACGATCCGCCAGCAGCCGCAGAGCGCCAAGGGAACCGTCTTTCTATTGATGGAAGACGAGCACGGCTTCATCAACGTGATCGTGTCCAAGAAGATGGTCGAGGAGTACTCCGAGGTAGTGCGGTTTTCCACCTTCGTGATGGTGGAAGGGAAATTCGAGCGCGACGATGGCGTGAGGAATGTGATCGGCAGGAAATTCACTGAGCTGCCGGTGAAGCAGCTCGTGCATGCGTCGAGGGACTTTCATTAGGGGATGCGGGATGCGGGATGCGGGATGGGGGATGGCGGATGGGGAACCGAGCTAGAGAGCGCGTTTCAGATTGGTGAGCATGCGGCTGATGGAATCACAGTAGCCGAGAGCTTTCGTGAGGATTGGTGACTCGACATAACCGAGCTCGCGGGCCAAAGTCAGTTGTACCTCTACTTCCGCGATCGATCCACGCGCGATCGACAGCGCATTCTTGTATTCACCGCGCGTCGATCGTGCATGCCCCTCCGCGATATTCGACGGAACTGACACGGCAGCCCGTCGCAATTGAGCTGTCAGACCGAAGCGCTCCGCTTTTGGGAAGAGTTCGGTGATGCGGTAGACCTCTAGCGTCAGCGACATTGCAGCAGCCCAGACGCGTAGATCTCGATAGCTCTTTCCAGCGCTTGGCCTTCCCATGCGCAGCGGAATAAAAAGCGGTGGCCGACGCACGGGACATCAACGTGCGTCGCGCGGTTCCTTTTCTGCGCGACCCTCGGCCCATCCCCCATCCCTCATCCCTCATCCCGCTTCCCGCCTCCCGTTTTCCCCTTTATCCTTGGCTGATGCCGCACAAACGGAACCCCGGCCGCGCGTTCGCGAGCGACAACTGGGCGGGCGTGCATCCGGAAGTGCTGGCCGCGATGGCGGAAGCCAATGTCGGCCACGTCCCCTCTTACGGCAACGATCCCTTCACCCGCGACGCCGAAGAAAGGATCCGCGCTGCGCTCGGCGAAGACGCCGAAGTCTTTCTCGTCTTCAGCGGAACCGCGGCGAACGTGCTCTGCCTTCAGAGCATGGTACGCCCATATCAGGCGGTGATCTGCGCCGAGACCGCGCACGTGCACACCTCGGAGTGTGGAGCGGCGGAGAAGCAGATTGGCTGCAAGCTGCTGCCGGTTCCTTCGCCAAACGGCAAGATTACGGTGCCGGGAATCCGCGAGCACCTGCACGACATCGGCAACGAGCACCACGTCCAGCCACGCGCCATCACCATCACTCAGGCGACGGAGTACGGGACGGTTTACACGCCGCAGGAGATTCGGGCGATCGCCGACTTCGCGCACACCCATTCGTTGCTGCTTCACATGGATGGCGCGCGGCTCTTCAATGCCGCGGCTTTTCTCGACGTGCCGTTGCGGGCGATTACGAGCGGCGCAGGGGTCGATGCGCTGTCATTCGGTGGAACCAAGAACGGCCTCGTCGCCGGCGAAGCGGTGGTGTTCTTCAAGCAGATTCTTGCCGACGATTTCGAGTTCCGTCGGATGCAGGGCATGCAGCTGGCGTCGAAGATGCGTTTCATCGCTGCGCAGTACAGCGCTCTGTTGAGCAACGATCTATGGAAGCGGAGCGCGACCCACGCCAACCGAATGGCGCAGCTTCTCGCCGGCGAGCTGGCGGGGATCAAGGGCGTCGCGCTTACCCAGCAGGTCCAGGCCAACGAGGTGTTCGTGACGATGCCGCCGGCAATCATTCCAAAGCTCCAGGAGCGCTGGCCGTTTCACGTCTGGGATGAAGCGAAGTCCGAGGCGCGCCTGATCACATCATTCGATACCGAGGAAGCGGACATCGCGGATTTCGCCGCGCTGGTCCGCCAGGCGGTCGGTGCGGGGGAGAAGCAGTGGATCTGAAAAAGGCGGCGGTCCTCGTGACCGGCGGCAGCTGCGGGATCGGATTCGAGACGGCGAGACTTCTGCGCGAGCGCGGCGCGCGTGTCGCGATCTGCGCGCGGCACGGCGAAATGCTGGAGAGCGCGGCGAAACAGCTCGGCGCGTTGCCGATCGTCGCCGACGTCGGCAAGGAACAAGACGTCCAGCACATGATCCAGGCCGTGGTGAAAGAGTACGCCGACTACAACGTGCTGATCAACAACGCCGGCTTCGGCGCGTTTGCGCCGCTGGTCGATCTCACCGCCGATGAATTCTTCCGAGTGTGGCAGACCAACGTGCTCGGCGCGATGCTCGTGGCGAGAGAGTCGGCGCACCACTTCATCGGGCAGGGCTACGGCAATATCGTCAACATTGCCTCGACAGCGGGGTTGCGCGGTTTCGCGAACGGGTCGGCGTACTGTTCGAGCAAGTTCGCGCTCCACGCGCTCACCGAATGCTGGAGGGCCGAGCTTCGCCAGCACAACATTCGGGTGATGCAGGTGAATCCTAGCGAGGTGCAGACGAGTTTCGGCGCAGAGGAGTCGAAGCCGGCCAAGCCGCGGAACGCGACCAAGCTCGTCGCCGCCGACGTCGGCCAGCTGATCGTGAGCATGCTGGAGATGGAGGATCACGGGTTCGTGACCGAGGCGACCCTCTGGGCGACGAATCCCGCGCAGGGATAGGTCGGGAGAACTGCAACGCAACGTGCGGGTGGGATGCTGGGAACTGCAACTGAACGGGTGCGAGACGTGAGTAGCACGGTTGCCAGTTGATTGGTTCACGACGTCGGGACGTTTCTACTGGTGTTACGACACAGACATCGCCTGTACCGTCATGCCACCAATGACGTCCCGACGTAGTGAACTACAGGCTGCTCACTACGCTACTGACATCTCGCACCCGTTCCGTTGCAGTTCAAACCGCAGCCGTTCCGGTGCAGTTAGCGGACTAGACCAACCTCACGCTCAACCCCGAATTGGTCCTCCCCAACGAGCCAACTCCCGGATCCGTGCTGAACGGCCCGCGAAGATGGTCGAGCACTTCCGCCGCGGGAACTCGCGTCCCCTCCAGCTCCGCCGACTCGGGCCGCGGCTCGAGCGACAAACGCGCGCGGTACACCTCGAGCACCTGCCGGCCTTCCTCAATCGCGCGCAACGCGACGCCGCGCATGTAGTAACGATTGAAATCCCCCTCGGCGAGCATCCGCGCCGCCATCTGCGGAACCCGCGCCGTCGTCGTACCGCCGCTTCTCGTGCGCCGCTCCTCGCTCTCGACAAGTAAATCGGACGCGTGCTCTTCGAGCCAGCGATCGTCGTAGTAGCGCAGCGCTTCGCGCAGAAAATGCTGGTACTCCTGACCGGCCGTCGGGCGGATGCGATCCGAGATGTGAAACGTCCCGTTGGCGATGTCGCGATCCAGCTCGGCGAGCGCGTAACGTCGCGTGGTGGGGTCGAGATTTTCGTACTGCAGAGGCATTGTCAGTCACCAAATGCGAGAGTCACAAATAGACAATCGCATTACGCAGACCAGCGCGAAAGTAAGCTCTGCAAATGACTTAGCTGATGAGCTGCCACGGTAGAGTTCTCGTATCAGCGCATGACCCAAACTCGACATGGCTCGTGTGATCGGCGATATACACTGAGATGAGCGAATTCTTCCAGGACGGACCAACGCTCGGCAATCAGTACGACGACGATCGCGTGTTGCGCTCGTACCTGCGCCGCAAATTACCGGCTGCCGTGCTCGCCGACGTCGAGCCGAGCCTGCGCCGACTCGGTGAGCGCGCCGCGACTGACATACTCGAGATCGGAGATGCCGCCGAGCGCGAGCCACCGCGTCACGTGCCGTACGATCCGTGGGGCCGGCGCATCGATCGCATCGAGACCAGCGATGCGTGGCGACAGCTCGATCGGATCTCGGCGACGGAAGGAGTCGTAGCGACAGCGTACGAGAGAGCGCATGGCGCGCTGTCGCGGATCGACCAGTTTGCGCGATTGTATCTGTTCGCGCCGTCATCGGCGCTTTATAGCTGTCCACTGGCGATGACCGACGGCGCCGCGCGATTCCTCGAGGTTCACGGCGGTCCAGAGACGCGTCAGGTGTTCGACCATCTTACCTCACGCGATCCGGACTATTTCTGGACGTCGGGACAGTGGATGACCGAGCGTACCGGCGGCTCTGATGTCGGCGCCACGACGACTGTTGCGCGCTGCGAGTCAGGCGATCACTACCGACTGTATGGCGCCAAGTGGTTCACGTCGGCAACTACGTCGCAAGTCGCGATGACGCTCGCGCGCGTCGAAGGCGCACCGGCGGGCGGTTCGGGCTTGAGCGTCTTCCTCATCACCCTGCACGACGACGCCGGCAACCTGCGCAACATCCGCGTCGATCGACTGAAGGACAAGCTCGGCACGCGCGCGTTGCCGACCGCCGAGCTGACGCTCGAGGGCACTCCCGCGGTCCTGGTCGGCGGAATGGGTGACGGCGTGCGGAAGATCGCGACGCTGTTCAATATCACCCGTGTCTATAACGCTGTCGCGGCGGTGGCGGGAATGCGCCGCGGTATCGCGCTCGCGACCGACTTCGCGCATCGCCGCCGCGCCTTCGGCAAGCTGCTCATCGAGCATCCCCTTCATCTCGAGACACTGGCCGAAATGGAGCTGGAGTTTCGCGCTGCATTTCATCTCGCATTCCGGGTCGTCGAGCTGCTCGGGAAAGAAGAGGTCGGTGAAGCGAGCGAAGAAGAGCTGAAGCTACTGCGCCTGCTCATTCCAATCGCCAAGCTGTACACCGCGAAGCAGGCGATCTCGGTCGCGAGTGAAGCGTTGGAGGCGTTCGGTGGCGCGGGCTACATCGAGGATACAGGGCTTCCGCGACTGCTACGCGACGCCCAGGTGCTCTCGATCTGGGAGGGAACCACCAACATCCTGAGCCTCGATGCATTGCGGGCGATCGAGAAGACGGACGCGCTCGCGGTGTGGATCAGCGATGCAAGGCGTCGCGTCGCGTCTCTGCGCGCGGCGCCCGATTCCGACGTGGCCAAGCGCGTTGGGTTGGCGGTCGAATCGATCGAGGCTTACGGCAGGCACGCGGCTCAGGCGGGCGGAGAGTTCCAGCAAGCCGGCGCGCGAGGTCTGGCGTACTCGGTTGCGCGCACCGAGGCGGCGATTCTTCTTCTCGAGACTGCGGCTGCAACGGAAGGCCGTGCCGCGGCAGCAGCAGCCGCCCGGTGGGCCGCCCGCGACGTGGTGCCGCTGGTGGAAGGAGATGCCAGCCACCGCGCAGATTCCACTGCTCTCCTCGACTGACGCGGACGCGGGTTCGCGGGGAACTTGCCTACTTGAGCACGGCCAGAGTGAAGCCGTCGTATCCTTTGCTGCCGACAGTCTGAATAGTCGTAGCACTGGCGCGCTTTTCGGTTGACAGCATCTCGTTGAAGCGGCGCACGCCGCGGATGCTCGCGTCTTCGCTGGCCTCCTCGATCACCTTGCCATCGCGGATGACGTTGTCGACCACGATCAGTGCGCCAGGGTTCGACATGCGCAGCGCCCACTCGAAGTAGTGTGGAATCGTCGCCTTGTCAGCGTCGATGAAAGTCAGGTCGAACTTCTGGCCTTCCCTGGCGAGAACCGGCAACGTGTCTGCCGCCATCCCGAGACGCAGGTCGACGATCTCACCGAGTCCGGCACGGGCAATGTTTGCCCGCGCGACCGCGGCGTGCGCGGGATCCGACTCGAGCGTGACGAGTTTCCCTCCGCGCGGGAGCGCGCGCGCCATCCAGATCGTGCTGTAAGCGGCGAGCGTGCCGATCTCCAGAATCCGATTCGCGCCGTGTATCCGAACGAGCAGCTGCAGGAGTTTTCCTTCAGCCGCGGTCACGCTGATCTGTGGCAATCCCGCCGCAGCAGCAGCGTCCAGCGCTGCGTCGAGCACCGCGTCGGGCTGGACGACGAGCTCGTTGACGTATCGCTCCACATCTGACCAGATCTGCTCAGCCATCGGTGAACGAAGCCTCGCGACTTCTGAGTGAGGCGGCCGCTGCTAGATCCAACGATGTACCCTGCGCCGATATTCGTCGTATGCGGAGCCGAAGACTTCTGTCAGCTTCTGTTCCTCGAGTGGAATCACCACCCGATTGAGGTAGAAGAGCACCAGCGGCAAAAAGAGCAGTGGCCAGATCTGGGTCAGCATTCCCGCCTCGCCGAGGTAGGCCAGCGTCAAGCCAACGTACATCGGGTTTCGCATGTAGCGGTATGGGCCATGAGTGACCAGCGATGACGATGCCTCTCCAGGCACTCTGGTCGTGTGCGCTTTCCAGAACATGATCCATCCCCATCCCGCGATCACGGCGCCGGCGACAAACAGTACTCCACCCGCGAGCTTCACTACTGTCATCATCTCCAGTGGCGGACGCAGTGGGAACGCCACATCGATCGCTACGCCGCACAGGTAGGCGAGCACAAACACCCACGGGACGGGGACGGCAATCACCAGATGCGATTCCTGACTTTAATGGGCGGCGAATTGGAACGTTTGCTGAACAGCCTGGCGGACTTTCCTGCTTCCAAGAATTGCCGGCTTGCACTCCATACGTGGTGGTACGTTGAGTATTGCTCGTACGAACCCCTCATGGAGCCTTTGACTACGCGGACGGATTCCATTTCAGCGTGCCCGAGCGTATCGACTACGAACGCTAGCGTGACGAAGCCGTCCACTCGCTCCCTTTCCAGTGCCGCGGGATAATGCGGTTTGGCGGAATGCACAAAATCGAGAGATGCCGCCGTGTCCACTCATCCCAAACCGAAGCGCCGTCTCGCTGCGTCAACGATCAAATCTACCGCGCCTTGAATGCCG
>DASSNV010000041.1:0-5374 GCA_035701245.1 Gemmatimonadaceae bacterium
ACTCCACCGGCGACACCGGATTCGTCGGTCACATCGACGAACTTTGCCATGTCCACCGTCGGCTTGTCGCGCACGCCGTGAAGCGTGATGAACGTCTTGGGCGCGAAAGTCAACACTGGCCGCCCGGCGATTGGGCCCTCCGTCCATTTCACATCTTCCATCGACGCCTGGTATTGCGACGTCACCTGCACCACGCTCAGAAATCGATCGAGCACTGGGCGCGCGTCACCAGTCTTTCCGGCGCGCAATAGCTGGATGGTGCTATCGAGATACGTTCGCGCCTGTTGCGGCAGCTCGGGTGGAATGCGTCTCACCTCTTCCAGCTGCTGCACGGCGCTGTCTGCCGCGCCCTCGCTCACCAGCGCGTCGACGAGCTCGAGCCGCGCCACCAGATTCGCGGGCGCAACAGCGAGCACATCCCTCAGTCGCGCCTCGTACCGCTGCAGCGAGCCGTCGTCGCGTTGCTGCGACTCGAGCTGGGCCAGGGCATAAAGAACGTGCGGATTTGTAGTGCTGTCCTGACGCAATTTCTCCAGCGTCGTGCGGGCCTCGGCTGCGCGGTCCGTCAGCGAGTACAACCGCGCTAGTGCGAGACCAATCTCGGCGCTGCGGGGGTCGAGCTTTCGCGCGTGCAGGAGATCGTCTTCGGCGTCCTTGAAGTCGCCCGCCTGAAGGTGGGTCAACCCGAGATTGGCGTAGCCGAGTGGATCGTCGGGCGCGAGCTTGGTCAGCTTGGTGAACGCGGACTCCGCCTGCGGCAGCTGATTCCTCTGCAGGTAACTGAGGCCGAGCATGCGGGTGGTATAGAGATCCTCCACCGACGCCGGCTCGCCGCGACAGCCGACGATGGAAATCACCGCGGCGCCGAACAGCGCGGACTCGAGCAGCACGGCGCGAATTCTTGCCTTGAGCATTGGTCTCAAAGCAAAGGCGCTATCACCACACGGTCAAGCGACGGCGTGCAGATTCGCGGCTTTAATAGTGGTGATCGGCAGCGTAAACGAGAAAGTAGTTCCCTTGCCCGGCGTGCTCTCGCACCAGATCCTGCCGCCGTGCGCTTCTACGACGCTCTTCGCGATCGCGAGGCCGAGGCCGACCCCACGGTTGTCGTTGCGCTGTGCCTGCCAGAAGTTGTCGAACAGGTGCTCCAGATCCGAGGCGCTGATTCCCGGGCCATTGTCGATGACGTCGATCCTGACCTGGCGACCGTTCGAGCTCGCGCGCAGGACGATCCTGCCGCGCTCAGGCGTGAACTTCAGAGCGTTGCCGAGGATGTTGCCGAGCACCTGCGAGACCCGCAACGGATCAGCGCGGACGGCGAGCCCGTCCGCGGCCGGCGCTATCTCGATGCTGATCTGGCGCTTTTCGGCCAGCGGCCTGAACATGTCGTCGGCGTCCTTGAAGATCGTGGCGACGGCGACATCCTCGAGATCCAGGGTGAGCTTTCCCGCGTGAAGTCGCACGGTATCGAGCAGGTCTCCGATCAGCCGATTCATTCGCCGGCCGGCGCGCAGCGCGACCTCGAGCAGCTCCGTGCGGCGCGCGCGATCGAGATCTTCGTTGAGCAGAAGATCGGTGCTCGAGATGATGACGTTGAGCGGATTGCGCAGATCGTGCGCAACGACGCCGAGGACTTCTTCGCGCGCCTGCGCAACGACCTCGGCGACGTGCCGGCGCTCGCGCTCGGCGTCGTAGCTGCGCCCCACTTCTTCATTGAGGCGCTTGAGCTCGCGGGCGTGTGATTCGGCGAGCGCTCTCGCGTGGTGCAGCGCTGCCATGGTGGCGGTGATGGTGATCGCCACGATCAGGAACGCGACGATCTCGGTGCCTTCGACCCGGTCGATGCTGAGTGAGCCGCCCGGCGCGAAGAAATTGAGGTCGATGAGGAGCAGGGAGACGATCGTGGCGACGGCGCTCGGTCCGATGCCACCATACCACGCAGAGAGCGCGACCGCGGGGACGAAAAAGAGGAAGCTCGGGGCCGGGCCGTAGCGGCGGAGGATCAGGGTGGCCGCGAGCGCAACCGACGTCGCGCCGACTGCCAGACTGTAGCGGTTGAGTGAGCTGCGGATGGGGTCCGGACGCTGCTTTGCCATCGAAGTGCCTCCATTTTGGGGTACGAGTTGGGAGGCAAATCCGTTGACTGCGGACTGAGGGCTGAACTGAAGAATACCGGCGGGCGGCGGGGGGCGGGCCCCCCCCGAGGCCGGGGGCTGATTGCCCAAAGATCAAGGAAGACTACCAGCTGGGGGCAATGGGCGGAGCAGCTAGCGGCTCCGAGCTCGGGTTGGGTGAACTGCATCGCCGAAATCCGGAAATGTTGGGACGAGCTCTGTGGCGTCGCTTTCGAGTGCTGTTTTCCAACCAATGCTCGGCGCCGCCAGCCGCTCCGCTCACAGCAATTAGCTGGTAGTCTTCCTTGATCTTTGGGCAATCAGCCCCCGACCGCGGGCCGGCCCGCCCCCCGCCGCCCGCCGGTATTCTTCAGTTCAGTCCTCAGTATTTACTCTGGCGTATCCCCCGCGGTCCTCCCATGTTACGCCGTTGCGCACGGGGGACCTGCATGCAGGAAGGGCACGGCGACCCGCTGGCCGCGCTGAAAGCTGCGCTGGCCGACCGGTATCGATTCGACCATGAGCTTGGTCGGGGCGGGATGGCAACTGTCTTTCTCGCCGAAGACCTGAAGCATCGCCGTCGGGTCGCGATCAAGATCCTCAAGCCGGAGATTGCGCTGGCAGTGGGCGCGGCGCGCTTTCTTCGCGAGATCGAGATCTCCGCGCAATTGACCCACCCGAATCTCCTGCCCCTCCATGATTCCGGCGAGGCCGCCGGATTCCTCTACTACGTCATGCCCTTCATCGAGGGTGAGACTCTGCGCGATCGCTTGCAACGCGAGCGGCAGCTGCCACTCGAAGAGGCGATCAATATTGCGTGCGACGTCGCCGACGGCCTCCACTACGCGCACGAGCACAACATCGTGCATCGCGACGTCAAGCCCGAGAACATTCTGCTGCAAGGCGGACACGCGATCGTCGCGGATTTCGGAATCGCGCGCGCAGTGACCGCGTCGGCGAGGGAGTCTCTCACCTCCAGTGGCGTCGTGATCGGTACCGCGCAGTACATGAGCCCCGAGCAGGGCCTCGGCGAGAGCGAGATCGGGCTGCGCAGCGACATTTACTCGGTGGGCTGCGTGCTCTATGAGATGCTGGTGGGTGAGCCGCCGTACACCGGACGAACTGTCCAGGCAATCGTGGCGCGTCACGCCGCGGCCGAAATCCCGTCGCTGCGATTGGTGCGGCCCGATGTTCCTGAAGAGATCGAGAACATCGTCAGGAAAGCACTCGGTAAAGTTCCGGCGGCGCGTTTTGCATCGGCAGCGGCGCTATCACAGGCGCTGAGATCGTACGGAAAGAAAAAGCCGCGCTTCAGACTTCGTGGCAAACGCAAATTGGCTGCGATCGCGGCAGTTCTGGTCATTGGCACGCTTGGCGTGCTGGTCCTGGCAAAAAAAATCTTCGCCGGCCCACTGGAGCAGAACGACTGGATTCTCGTCGCGGATTTCGACGGGCCAGCAAACGATCCGGGCATTGCGAGCGCCTACCGCGACCTGGTTACCGCTGCGCTCGGCCAGTCGCAGTTCGTGAGGCTGATGGACCGTCGCCAGCTGAATGAAGTAATGCGACTGGCGGGAATTCCGGAAACGACCTTTGTCGATGTGGATCTCGCGCGGCAGCTAGCCCAGCGAAGCTCGGTGCGGGCGGTGCTCGTGGGCGGGATTCAGCCCCTCGGATCAGGCTATTCGCTGGTTGCGCATGTTGTGAGCGCGGAAAAGGGAAACGCGCTCGCCTCAGCGGCTGCGACCGCGAGTGGACCGCACCCGCAAGACGGTCTCGTCAGCGCGGCCGATGACGAAGTAAGGCAGCTGCGCGCCCAACTGGGTGAGCGCCACAGTGAGATCGCGGAAGTACGACCACTCCGCGATGTAGCCACCCCGTCATTTGACGCCTACCGGTACTACTCCGAGGCGTTAGACCGGATGCTGATGCGAGGCGACTATTCAGGTAGTACCCATCTGCTACAGCGCGCGCTCGCACTCGATTCCGGCTTCGTTCCCGCGTGGGTAGCACTCGGCGCGAACTACCTCACGGTTCGTCAAATCGATTCCGCACGCCTCGCCTATTCGCGAGCCCTCTCACTCCCACAAAGGCTCTCGCCTGCAGAACAGTATCGACTCAAAGGCGACGTGGCCTACGCTCTCGATCACAACGTCGCGGCTGCTGTGAAATGGTACGACTTGTACCTGGCCGAAACGCCCTACTCGAGAGTTGGCTTGAGCAACCGCGGCCTCTATCGGTCTGCGCTCGGCGATTATGAAGGCGCAGCCACCGATTTTCAGAATGCAGCGGACGCAAATCCGTTTGGCCGGGGCATCATTCAGCCGATACTGCTGAACCTCGCGGCGATACAGGTTGTGCTTGGGCGTCGCTCCGAAGCCGAGCAGACACTCAAGGACTTGTCCGGTCCATTCGCGCAATACGTGCGAATCATGCTCGCGATGGCCGATGCGCGATGGGCGTCAGCCGACTCCGTCGCCTCAACCGTGCTGGCGACACCTGCGACACCGGCGGTCTTCCGGCTCAATGCGATCACCGCTCACGCGTCCGCGCTTGCGGCGCGCGGTGAGGTCGGCGCGGCGGACAGCGTACTTCGTATGGAGGCAAACGCCTCTACCGGAGCAATCGCTCGCTGGTATGAGCGCGCGCGCCTCCTACTCGCGATTGCCGGCGATACACCAATTTCGCGGCCACCAAATCTGGTGCCCTCCGACACAACGATGCCTGCGGACATGCTCCGCGCATTGTGGGCAGCGGCCGCGGGCGATACGGCATCTGCCCGCAAGATGCTCGGCCGAGTAAACGGTCTCTCGAGGAGCAGTCTCGCCGTGGTTGGGAACGGACCGACGTTGATCGAAGCAATGCTCGCGGCGGATGCTGGCCAATGGCGCGCTGTGGCTGAACGCATCGGACCGGTCGCCCTCTCGGGGGAGTTCGATCCTACCATGCTCGATCGTCCCGACAACTACTTGCTGCGGTGGGTCGCTGCCAAAGCCTATGCAAACCTCGGCAAGCCTGACTCGAGCGCGATTTTGCTGAAGCTGATGCTCAGCCCGACCCGAATGCCACCGGGGCATTTGGCCTTGAGGGGACTCGCATACGCGCCAGCAATGAGAAAGCTCGGGCTGCTTCGTCCGACGGGTTTAGGGCGTCCTTTCCAGCAGCCAACCGATGGCACGCACCGCAGTCGTTGAAGCGCTGTACTGATGTCTCACCATTTGAGGAGGTAAAAATGTTCAGGCTCTTAGGCGGGACGCTCG
>DASSNV010000042.1:0-10926 GCA_035701245.1 Gemmatimonadaceae bacterium
CGCGACGATCCGTCGTTCTTCCAGCATCGCTTTCGCATCGAGGTCCGCGAGTCCGCCGATCTCGAGGCGACCGCCGATTTTCTGGACCGCACGTATGTCATCAGGCGCGCGGGCTCCGAGATCGCGTCGATGAGCAAGCGCTGGTTCAGGCCGAGCGAAACTTACGCGATCGAGATCGACGACAGAGAGCCCGATCCGATCCTGCTCCTGTCGATCGCGGTAGTCATCGAGAGGGCCTGCCGGAAGCTCCAGAACCGGTAGCACTCGTCGCGCGCACCCGTTTGGGTGTAAGATTTGGTCCTATGAGACCAAAAGAGCTTACCCTACGCGGCCTGATTCTCGGCGCGCTCATTACGACGGTTTTCACCGCGGCGAACGTCTACCTCGGCCTCAAGGTCGGGCTCACTTTTGCGTCGTCGATCCCGGCGGCGGTGATCTCGATGGCGATCCTGAGCGCTGTCAAAGACTCGTCGATCCTCGAGAACAACATCGTACAGACGGTGGCGTCGGCGGCGGGCACCCTGTCGGCGATCATCTTCGTTCTGCCTGGACTCGTGATCATCGGCTGGTGGACAGGATTCCCGTTCTGGGAATCATTTTTCATCTGCCTGAGCGGCGGAATACTGGGCGTGCTGTTCACGATTCCATTGCGGCGCGCGCTGGTGACGAATTCGGATTTGCCGTACCCCGAGGGAGTCGCGGCGGCGGAGGTGCTCAAGGTAGGATCCGGCACCCGCGGTGAGACGAAAGACGACACCGGTGAGGCTCGCGAAGGACTCGTCGCGGTAATACTCGGCTCGGTGGCGTCGGCGGCGCTGGCAATCATCAGCGCGACGCGGGTCGCGGCTGGAACTCTCGGCGGCGCGATCGCTCTGAGTGGCGGCGCATCGACGGGCTACGATATCGCGTGGTCGCTGGCGCTGCTCGGCGCCGGGCACCTCGTTGGACTCTCGGTGGGAATGGCGATGCTGGTAGGCCAGATCATCTCGTGGGTGATCGCGGTCCCGATTCTCACCTCGATGCAGCCCGCAACGGTCGGCCAAACTCTCGCCGCTCACACCACCGCGATCTGGAGCACCCAGGTGAGATTCCTCGGTGCAGGCACGATTGCGGTGGCGGCAGTTTACACGTTGATCCGGTTGGCGAGACCGGTGGTCGGCGGACTGGTCAGCACCCTGGCGGCGTCGCGTGCTGCCGCGACCTCTGACGACAGCGATCGCGACCTGGCGCCGTCGTGGATCTTCGCGTTGACGGCGGCGTGCCTGATCGTCGCCGCCTGGCTGTCGTACGAATTCGCGCGCTCGACGGTTCTGGCGCCGAATGCGATGACGCTGACGATGATCTCGGTGCCGTTCGTCCTGATCATCGGCTTCGTGATCGCCGGCGTTTGCGGCTACATGGCCGGGCTGATCGGCGCGTCGAACAGCCCGATTTCCGGCGTCGGCATTCTATCGATCGTGGTCTGCGCGTCGGTGTTCGCGCTGGCGGTGACGCCGACGGCCGAGAACCGGCAGGCGCTGGTAGCGGTCGCGCTGTTCGTGACGGCGATCGTGTTTGCGTGCGCGACGATCTCCAACGACAACCTTCAGGATCTGAAGACCGGACAGCTGGTCGGCGCGTCTCCGATGCGGCAGCAGATCGCGCTGATCGTCGGCGTCGCCGCGGGCGCGTCGGTGATTCCCTTCGTGCTCAACCTGCTCGCGCGCGCCTACGGGTTTGCGGGTGCGCCGAACGTCAACGTCGTCGCCTCGAATCCACTCCCTGCTCCCCAGGCGACGCTGATCGCCGCGCTGGCGCAGGGTGTGATCGGCGGCAGCCTCGAGTGGAAGATGCTGACCATCGGCGCGCTGGTCGGCGTGGGCCTGGTGATTCTCGACGAGATCCTGGGCTGGATGAACAAGCTCCGCATCCCGCCGCTGGCGGTGGGGATCGGCATCTACCTGCCGATGTCGGCGACCTTCGCAGTGATCATCGGTGCGGTGCTAGCGCACTGGTACGACCGGCGGGTGAGCACGATGCCGAATCCGGAGCGCGCACAGCGGCTGGGAACTCTCGTAGCGTCTGGTCTGATCGTGGGCGAAAGCATCTGGGGTGTGATCAATGCCGGCCTGATCGTCGGGTTCTCCAAGGATGCGCCGATCGCGTTGGTGCCGGAGAGCTTCGCGGCCGCGCCGTGGCTGGGCGTCGTGCTCTTCGTCGCGGCGGTGGTGTGGCTGTATGGTTGGATGCTAAGACGGTCGAGGGTGGCACAATGAAGACCCAGCGCGGTAAAGCGAAACGCTCGGTAACAAAGAAAGCGGCGCCGAAATCCGCTGCCAAATTCGCGGCGGTTCCGGCAGGGCCGACCCCTGCCTACGCCGCACAGTCACCACAGACTCCGCTCGCACCGTTCACTATCCAGCGACGCGCGGCCGGGCCGCACGACGTCCAGATTGAGATTCTCTACTGTGGCGTTTGCCACTCTGATCTGCACATGGCGCGCAACGAGTGGAAGCAGACGATCTATCCCGTCGTGCCGGGTCACGAGATCGTCGGTCGAGTCATCGGAGTTGGCGGCAAGGTGAAGCGGTTCAAGCCGGGTGACATCGCGGGCGTGGGTGTGATCGTGGATTCGTGCCGCGAATGCAAGAACTGCAAAAGAGGTCTGCAGCAGTACTGCACCGTCGGCAGCGTTCTTACCTATAGCTCGCACGACAAGCGCACCGGCGAGGTGACCCAGGGCGGCTACTCGAAGCGCATCGTCGTTCACGACGAGTTCGTCCACACGATTCCGAAGAAGCTGCCACTCCAGAACGTCGCGCCGCTCCTCTGCGCCGGCATCACCACCTACTCACCACTCCGACACTGGAAGGTCGGCAAGGGCACCAGGCTGGGCGTTGTCGGTCTCGGCGGACTCGGGCACATGGCGGTCAAGTTCGGCGCATCGTTCGGCGCGGAAGTGACGATGCTCAGCACGTCGCCCGAGAAGGAGAAAGACGCGCGCCGACTCGGCGCCCACAAATTCGCGCTCACCACCGACCGCGCCACCCTCGACTCGCTCGGCGGATACTTCGACTTCATTCTCGATACCGTTTCGGCAAAGCACGATTACAACCTGTACCTCAAGCTGCTCGGGCTCGACGGCGTCATGACGTGCGTCGGCGCACCGCCGACTCCGGCGGAGGTCGAGATCTTCACACTCATGGACGCGCGGCGCAGCATCGCGTCCTCCGGCATCGGCGGCGTGCCCGAGACCCAGGAGATGCTCGACTACTGTGGGAAGCACGGCATCATGTCCGACGTCGAGGTGATCGACATCAGATACATCAACGAGGCCTACGAGCGAATGCTCAAGGGCGACGTGCGCTATCGCTTCGTCATCGACATGGCGTCGCTGTCGTGATCACCAGCGCCGGCTGAGCGAGTCTTGATGCTGCAGGTCGTCTTTCTTGCGATTGTGGTCGGCGGATTCTTTTACGTTCGCAAGCTGCTGCGCGGAGAGACGGAAGCGCCGGCGGAGCGCCCGCAGCTCACCGAAGATCAGATCAAGCAGAAGTGGCGTGAGCTGGGATTCTTTTGCGAGCTCGACGATCAGAAGCGCACCTGGATCCTCACGGGATCGCGTCGAGGACTTCTCTACTTCCCCGACCTCCTGCTCGGCTACACCAACGATCACGCCAACGAGGTCGATGGCACCAAAAAGCACTTTGGCCCGTACGGCTCGCTCGAGATCATGACCTACCCCGAGCCTGGTTTCGATAGCCACGCCATTCGTGGATCACTCCAGCAGCTCGCTCACCTCGCCGAGCTCATCGAAATGAAGCTGGCGACGGCGGAGCCGGGTGAGACGATCCGGATTCGGGAGGAGTACGCGCCGAAGAGTCCATACGCGCTCGTGCTCGACGTGCGCGCCGACGGGTTCGACCCGTCTTCAACCGATCGCGAGCGACTCGGCGCAACAGCGGCTGAAAAGAAAAAGCCGGAGCGGCCGCCTCCAGCCTAGCCTATGTTGTTGTGCGCGACGCGGCAGCTTTTTCGCAGCGCGCCAGCAATCTCGGATCGGCGATCCGGTCCGCCCATTCCTTGAATCCCGGCGTCGGCCCATTCCACTCGAGCTCGTCGACATCGGAGAAGAGTGGCGCGTCGATTCGCAGCGTCGCGAGATTCTTGAACAGCAGCGCGCTGTCGCGGTTGTCGCCGAGCACGCCGTCGGGAAAGGATTCGATCGGTCCGTGCTTGTTGAGCAGCGCTGCCGCGGTCGAAGGACCGATCCCGCGAATTCCGGGATAGCCGTCCTGCGCATCTCCGACCAGCGCGAGGAAATCCGGAATCAGCTCTGGGACGACGCCGAATTTTTTGCGCACCGCTTCAGCGTTTCGCACTTCCATTCCTTTGCGGATGATCTGGACGACCCGATCGTCCCGCACGCACTGGCCGAGGTCCTTGTCGTTGGCCCAAATGCAGATTTTTTCGACGCGCGAGTCCTGATCGGCCAGGTGGGCCGCTGAAGCGAGGCCGTCGTCTGCCTCGAGCTCCACCATCGGCCACACTGCGACCCCCATAGCCGCGAGCGCATCTTCCAGGGGCTGGAACTGCGCCACGAGGTTGGGCTCCATTCCCTCACCCGTTTTGTAGTCTGGCCACAGCTCGTTTCTGAACGACTCGATGACGTGATCGGTAGCGACGCCGATGTGGGTCCCGCCGGTCTCCACTATCTCCAGAATCGAGTGAAGGACACCGGCGACAGCCTGATACGGCTTGTCCTTGCCCTGGTTGTAGCGCCGGTGTCCGTAGAAGTGGCGGAAGAGCTCGTAAGTGCCGTCGATCAGGTGGACGATCATTGGGGTGTCTTGTGAATGGTTCCGGCTCTCAATCTTAGTACCCAACGTAGCGGTGTGACGACTCGCGCGTTTCGCGCCCGCCTGTAGATTGGGCCGCGTAGCCACGCGGGATTTCCGTCGCATGCGAAGCCATCTACTGCTCGGGCTTGCCCTCCTCGCGCACGTCCTTCACGCCCAGGTCACCGACACTGCGCGACGGCAATCGAGCGCAGTGATCTCCGGCAGCGTACGTGACAGCATTGCGCACGCGCCGCTGGCAGGCGCAACGGTGCAGCTCATTGCCGCCGACAACCAGGCAAACTTCGCTCGCACGGCGGTCGCCGATTCGCTGGGCCGTTATGCAATCGCGGACGTGCCCGACGGTCGGTACGTGCTCGGCTTCTTTCATCCACTGCTCGATTCCCTCGGCGTCGAGCCGCCGACGCGCGAGGTTCGCATCAACGGCCAGCAGGCGGTGCACGTGGATCTGGCGACCCCATCGGCGGTGCGATTGCGCACGACCATCTGCGGGCCACGCGCCGCGTCTGATTCGATCGGCCTCATAGTCGGGACGGTCCACGATGCTCGCGACGGCAATCCAGTTGCGCGCGCCGCGGTGTTCGGCGAGTGGACGGAGCTCTCCCTCGTCCACGGCGGACTGGTTCGCAGCGTGCCGCGGCTGGTGGCCGTTACTGGTGACAACGGCTGGTTCGCGATGTGTAACGTACCGAGCGCGGGGAGCATGACGCTGATGGCCGCGCACGATGCGGACAGCACCGACATGATCGAGGTAGAGGTTCCCGCAACGGGATTTCTACGTCGCGAGCTGTATCTCGGCGCTGCGCAAACTGTAGTCGCCGCCGACACCGCGAAACGCCCGGACACTCTCACGCTCGCGCCCCGTCGCGTTCGTCGCGGCAACGGCCGGTTGAGTGGAACGGTGGTCTCAGCAGTTGGGGGCCGCCCTCTCGGAAACGCGGTGGTGAGCGTCGTGGACGGGCCGACCACGCGCGCCGACGATCAAGGGGCGTGGACGATCACCGATGCACCAGGCGGCAGCCGAATGCTCGAGGTGCGGGCGGTCGGTTTCTATCCGCTCAAGCGTCCCGTGAACATCATCCCCGGCGCGCCCCCCGTGCGCATCACTCTTTCCACTCTGGAGGCCGTGCTCGATACGGTGAGGATTACCGCGAACCCGCTTCACGGCCGTGACATCAACGAGTTTTACCAGCGCCGGAGGCGCGGCATTGGCAAGTTCCTGACGCCGGAAGACATCGCCAATCGGGGCGTGATTACAACCTCCGACGTTTTCAGGACGGTCTCGGGTGTCCAGCTCGAACGCAACGGCAATGGCGAAGACGCGATCTACATGAGGGGTGCATTCGGGTGGTGTAAGCCCACAGTCTTTATCAACGGCGCAGGCATGGACATTGGCCCCGACGAAATCGACGATTTCGTTCATCCGAAGGAGGTCGCGGGAATCGAGATTTATCATGAGGACGCCCCGCCACAATTCCAGCGCGGCCTCAGCGGCTGCGGCAGCATCGTGATCTGGACCAGGTGAGTTTCGGGCCGCAACGAGCGGTTCGTCTACGTAACCCTACGTATACTCGCCTGACCCATCGTCCGACATCGTCACTCTGAGTCGCAACTCGGAGAACACGATGAGATTCGGCACGGTTTCCATTCTGTTCGTCGCCGTGACAACGGCGATCCAGGCACAAACCAGCGCTCCGATCCCGCCAGATTCTGGAGCGCAACAGATAGAAAGGCCATATCGCAATCCGCAGACAGCAGTCGTACTCGGAAGCATCATCCCCGGCGCGGGTTACGTCTATGCCGGCGAGTACCTGCATGCGTACGGCGCCTGGCTAGGAACCATTGGCGGCATCGGCGGCGGCATGATGATCTATGAGCTGAATGACTGCACGTTCGCGCTGTTCAATCCGGATTGTGATCCGGGCCCGGAATGGCAACACCATCTGGTCGGCATTCTGTGCATCGGCGCCGGCATCTACACGTGGATCTCCAGCGCCCGCGACTCCCGCCACGCCGCCGAGCGAGCCAACGCGCGACACGCCGCCAACTCGCGAAAGATTCACCCGATTCTCAAACCTGCTGCGAACAACGGCTGGAACGCCGGGCTTAGCATCGATTGGTGAAAGGATCGCGCGCCGGGCATCATCGCCCTCGCGGTAGCTGTCGGCCTAGCTGCTGGAAAGCTTGCAGCTGCCCGCTTTAGTATTGTTAGATGCCGACGAAGCGCCGCAATCTCTCCCCCGAGAAATAGGGAACCCCCTTAGCTCAGAGCTATGAAACCCACCCGCGATAAAGTCACCGTCGTTCTCCTTGCTCTCACAACTGCCGCCGCCGCCCAGGCGCAAACCCAACCCACCCTCGGCACCCGCTCGACGACGATCATCGAACGAAACGGCCTCCGCTTCAAAGACCTGAACCACAACGGCCAGCTCGACCCCTACGAAGACTGGCGCCTGCCCGCCAACGCCCGCGCCCGCGACCTCGTCTCCCGGATGTCGCTCGAGGAAAAAGCTGGCCTGATGATGCACGGCACCGCCCGCAGCAGCGGCCCCAACGGCGGCGCCGGCGTCGGAACCGGATACGACACCGCCGCCACCGGCAAGCTGATTCGCGACGTCGGCGTCAACAGCTTCATCACCAGACTCGGCGGCGATCCAGGCGCGCTGGCCGAAGCGAACAATGAACTGCAGGCGATCGCCGAGCAGACGCGGCTCGGAATCCCGCTCACCATCAGCACCGACCCGAGAAATCATTTCCAGTACGTACTCGGTGCCAGCGCTCAACGCGGCAGGTTCTCACAGTGGCCCGAGACTCTCGGTTTAGCCGCAATCGGCGATACCGCTCTCGTACGCAGATTCGCCGACATCGCCCGTCAGGAGTACCGCGCGGTCGGCATTCGCGAGACACTCTCGCCCCAGGCTGACCTCGCGACGGAGCCGCGCTGGAGCCGCATCAACGGCACCTTCGGCGAGGATCCCGCACTCGCCCGACGCATGGTACAGGCGTACGTCGCGGGCTTTCAACATGGCCGGGACGGAGTCGACACCGCCGGCGTTGCCGCCGTCGTAAAGCACTGGGTCGGCTATGGCGCGCAGAAGAATGGACTCGACAGTCACTCGAGCTACGGTCGCTACGCCGATTTCTCCGACAACAATCTCGAGACGCACATCGAGCCGTTCCGCGGCGCGTTCGCCGCACACGTCGCCGGCGTGATGCCGACCTACTCGATTCTCCAGGGTGTGCGGGTGGACGGAAAGCCGCTCGAGCAGGTCGGCGCCGGCTTCAACAAGCAGCTTCTCACCGATCTGCTGCGGCGTCGCTACGGATTCGACGGCGTGATCGTCACCGACTGGGCCGTCACCAACGATTGCTCCGAGCTTTGTCGCAACGGATTTCCCGCCGGCCAACGTCCCACGTTTTCAGCGATCGGAATGCCGTGGGGCGTCGAGGATCTCACCAAGGCCAATCGCTTCGCGAAGGCGGTAAATGCCGGCGTCGATCAATTCGGCGGGACCGAGGAGGCAAGCTTCCTCATCGACGCTGTGCATGCGGGCAAAATCAGCGAGCAAAGAATCGACGAATCCGCGCGACGCATCGCGGAGCAGAAATTCAGGCTGGGACTTTTCGAGAATCCCTACGTCGATACGGCGGCGGCCGGCAGGCTCGTCGGCAGCTCGGCGTTTCAGTCAGCGGCGACCGCGGCGCAGCGCCGTTCTCTCGTCCTGCTTGAAAACAAGAACGACCTTCTGCCGCTCGTCGCGCGTGGACGCCGAGTATTCCTCCACAATGTCGATTCGACGACCGCCACACGCTATGGCTTCCAGGTAGTTTCTGATTTGTCGCAAGCGGATCTCGCGATCGTTCGCGCGGCTGCTCCGTTCCAGACCCTGCATCCCAACTATGTGTTCGGCGCGATGCAGCACGAGGGCGAGCTCGGCTTCACCGCCGATAATGCCGAACTGAAGGAGATCGACCGCATCGCAGCGAAGGTGCCGACGATCGTCACGGTCTATCTCGACCGGCCGGCGATCCTTGGCGCGCTAAAGGATCGCGCGTCGGCGCTCATCGCCAACTTTGGTGTCAGCGACGCAGCGCTGCTGGACGTCATCACGGGCATTGCCCAGCCCGAGGGAAAGCTGCCGTTCGAGCTCCCATCATCGATGCAGGAAGTCGAAGCGCAGCACTCCGACCTCCCGCACGACACGAAACACCCGCTCTACGAGATTGGTTACCGGCGCCACTACAAGAGATAGGCAGTCAACGACGCGCCTCATCGGGGCATCCCCATTCCAATTCCTCCCTTGCCATCCCCGTCGCCCACCGTATCATCAAACTGGGGGTAATGATGACAACGCCGCAGCGCCGGGAAGAGACCATGAGCAGCGCGACCGACAAAGTCCCGCTCGAGGAGGCAGCCTGGCGGCGAGATGCTGGGGAGGCCATCGCGACGGACACGGCGACCACCGATCGCGAGCTGCCGCATATCTACCCGACCCACCTTGGCCCGTTCGATGCGGCCGAGCTCGACGAGGCGGCTGAAGAAGAAACTCAATCGCGCATCGTCATGCGCGAATCGCTCGACACCCTGATCCGTCTCATCGAGCGCGTCGCACCGGGGATGCGCGGCTCGGTTCTCTTGCTCGACGCCGACGGCGTCACTCTCCACCATGGCGCCGCCCCGAGCCTTCCCACTCCGTACTGTCGCGCCATCGATGGCGCGCAGATCGGACCCAGTGCCGGCTCCTGCGGCACCGCGGCTTTCCGCAAGCAGCGCGTCGTCGTGCGCGACATCACGACCGATCCATTGTGGCAGGACTATCGGCGTATCGCCGAGCCGTTTGGCCTCGCCGCGTGCTGGTCCACACCGATTCTCGACAACGAAGGTACGGTGCTCGGCACTTTCGCCATGTACTACGACGAGCCGCGCAATCCGACGGATGAAGATCTGGCGCTGACCGAGACAGCGACCCTGCTCGCCAGAAACATCATCAAGCGCGCACGCGCGACGACGGCGCTCCGCGCGCGCACGAAAGCGGCCGAGCGGTTGGCGCTGGCGCTCCAGGAAAGCGAAGCGCGATTCAGGATGATGGCGGAGACGATTCCGGTTCAGGTCTGGACCGCGCGGCCCGACGGAATGCTGGATTTCGTCACCCAACGGACGGCGGCCTATTTTGGCGTTCCCGCGCAGAGCCTGCTGGGTGAAGGCTGGGCGGCGCTGGTTCATCCAGACGATATCGAGCGCGCGGCATCGCACTGGAAGCGCGCGCTGGAGACGGGGGAAGCGTACGAGGTGGAGTTCAGGGTGCGCGACGCCACTGGAGAATTTCGTTGGCAGCTAGTGCGCGCCGATCCGATGCGCGCGCCGGACGGCCAGGTCATTCAATGGTTCGGCTGCACCGCCGACATCGAGCAGCAGAAGCGCATGGAAGCCGCGCTCGACGACGCGCTGGGTGAAGCGAGGCACGCGAACAAGGTCAAAGCCGATTTCCTGGCGATGATGAGTCACGAGCTGCGCACGCCGCTCAACGCGATCGGCGGCTATACCCAGCTCATGATCGATGGGATTCCCGGGCCGGTGACGGAGAGTCAGCAGAATTTCCTGCAACGGGTGCTGCGCAGTCAGCAGCATCTGCTCGGGCTGATCGAGAGCGTGCTCACCCACGCCAGGCTCGAGGCCGGCAAAGTCACCTATCGAATCACCGATGTGCTGGCGCACGAGATTCTCGAGGTGATCGATCCGCTGACCGCGCCGCAGCGCGCCGCAAAGCGCATCGCGTATCGCTGCGACGACACCGATCCGAAGATGAAACTGCGCGCCGACAAGGACAAAGTCGTGCAGATCATGCTCAACCTCCTGTCAAATGCGGCGAAGTTCACGCCGACGGAAGGAACAATCACCGTCTCGACATCGGTTCCGGCGCCCGAGGTGGGTGCGTTTTCGGTTCGCGATACCGGAATCGGGATGTCGGACGATCAGCTGGCGATCGTGTTCGAGCCGTTCGTGCAGTTCGACAGCAAGCTCGCGCGTGAGAGCAGCGGCACCGGCCTCGGAATGCCGATCAGTCGGGAGCTGGCACGCGGGATGGGC
>DASSNV010000043.1:0-4494 GCA_035701245.1 Gemmatimonadaceae bacterium
CTAGGGAGACGAAGCAGCGCGCGACGGAGTCACCCCGTCAGCCGCGCGTAAGGGATTGGCCGCGAGGCTCAGTCGAGCGACTGGAGCTGCTGCTCGACTTCAGCTATTTCCTGAGATGCTCCGATGACCTGGAAGGTGTCGACTGCCTCGCGCCAGGCGGAGCGGGCCGCACCGGCGTTGCCGACGGCGCGCGAGATCTCGCCCAGCTCACGGAGCATTTCGGCGTGGAGCAGGCGGTCTTCGGCGCCTTCGGCCTCGAAGATGGCGATTCGGAGCGTCGCGATACTCTTGTCCAGCGCGCCACGTCGGCGCTCGATCGCCGCGCGGATCTTGAGCGCGCCGGCAGCCGTAAGGTGGTCGCCGCGGCGCTGGGCCTGGTCGAGGGCAGCCTGGCAGAATTTGTCCGCGATCTCGAATTGCTCGAGGCCGCACCAGACTTCCGCGAGGTTCAGGGTGATGACGTTCTCAACGACGGCGTCCGACCGATTGATCGCGACCGTCAGGCCCCGCTCCAGGTAATGCTTGGCATCGCCGAAATTCCTGATCTTGGTGTGCAGGATTCCGAGGTTATTCAGAACCCACGACATCGGCTCGGCGTCGCCTGCCTGCTCGAAGGCCCTGAGGCTGTTGGCATAAAAGATCGCCGCCTGGGAGAACTCGCCGCGCATGCTGGCGAGAACGCCGCGATTCTGCTCGATCATCCCGAGTAGCCGGGAATCGCCAGCCTCGGTCGCGAGGCGCGCCGCTTCGGCGTAAAGGCGCTCAGTTTCCTTATGGTCGCATCGTCGCTGGGCGATGGTACCGAGACAATTGAGCGCGTGCGCCTGCCCCTTCACGCATTCGCAGGCGACCGCCTTCTCGAGGCTTCGGGTATAACATCGAAAGGCACCGTCGGTTTCTCCGCGCTCCCGGAGGACGGTGCCCTTCCAGCGGAGAATGTCAGCCACGAACGGATCGGTGCTGTCCTCCGCGAACTGCGACAACGCATCGTCGTAAAGACCGAGTGCTTTAGCTGTCTGCTCGACCTGCTCGGCCGACCGAGCCATGTCGACCAGCAGGTGTGCACGCTCCAGATCATCGATTTTCTTCATGCACACCTGCCGGGTCAGGAGAGTTCGTTACAGCTCGGGCAAAAACTACCGGCTACCCACTCAACCCGAAGCGAGCATGTATCGGGAGAAGTGATTGATCTGCCACGCCTGAATTTCCGCGTTTCCGTCCCAGCCGGAAAGAATGGTCGTGGTCTCGATTTCGAGAGCCTTGAGAATTCCACCCAGGTCCAGGAGATCGTTCGGGAAGTAAGCGCAGAACGAATTCAACGCAAGAGGAGTTCCGTAGACTTCGGTGTTCTTCAAGCGCTGCGTCACGATGACCGGTCTGTTGAACCGGAGGCCGTGTGGCTGCATGTCGTACGAGACGTAACCGCTGCCATCAGATGTAATAGTGATCGCAGTGTTGCTCGAGAGCGCTCCGCGGGGGAATGTGATGGTGAAGTCCGAACCCGGGATCTCGAGCGTACCGCCGTAGTAGCCAATGGTCGCCGATACGCGACGTACCTGATTGACGTGGGACGGGGCCCACTTCACCGCTCTGACTTCAATACCATTCGGGTCAGTCTGGAATCCGATGATCTTGAGTACCGAGCCAAGGAGATTGGTCACGGTGCCCAGAAGACCAGACAGCAGACCGTCCTGAGCTTGCGTCGGCGCGGCGATCGGCGCTGTCGGCGAGTAGTCAGAGCAGGAGAGCGCAACGAACGCAGCGAGTACGAGCGTCGAGGAGCGAACGAACCTGGAGCGCAGCATGGCTAGGGGCGGGTTGGAGTAGGGGTTGGTGAGGGGTTTGTTCGATCAGCCTGAAGCGAGCATGTAACGCGAGAAATGCCTGATGATCCACACCTGCGCCTCGGGCACCGTAGGCGCGGTTGCGGAAAAAATCGTCTTTGAAGGTTCTATCTCTATCGCCGGTACGCTGCCACTCAGCGAGATATTGTCGTCGGCGATATACGCAGCGTAGATGGTGCTGCGCAGTGGTGCACCCGAGAGCTGGGTGGCGTCAAAGAGCTGGGTGACCGTGACGTCCTTCAGAAATTGCGTACCCGAAGGTTCCATCTTGTACGCAACGTATCTGGGGTCCGCCGTGATGGTGACTGTCAGGGGCTCGGCGACTGCGCCCGCCGGGAACGAAACGGTAAGGCCCGTTTCGGGAATGCTGATGGTGCCACCCGCAGCGGTTATGGTTTTCGAGACGCTGACCGGGTTCTTTAGATCGCTCTCCCACCACAGCGCATGGAACTGCATCCCGGTCGCGTCAATCGCGCTACCGGTGACCGTCCCGAATGGTCCCGGCGAGAGATCCGTCGGAGGCGCTGCGACGTCGGCGGCGCAGGCGGCGGCGGCAAGCACGCCGATCGCGAGAACAAACGATCGAATGAAGTTGGATCGCGGAATCACGGCTGTCGGGGCTGAAGTGGCGGTTTCGAACGCCTGAGCTAAGGCAACGCCTGTGCCGATTCCCAACCGGTTGATTCCCAACAGCTTACGTTTTGGTGACTCCGGAGCTCATCAATAACGGTGCAACATTTCTTTACACCCCTATCGTT
The DNA here is from genome assembly GCA_035701245.1 of Gemmatimonadaceae bacterium. Lineage (GTDB taxonomy): Bacteria > Gemmatimonadota > Gemmatimonadetes > Gemmatimonadales > Gemmatimonadaceae > UBA4720. Next base: position 2,603 of record DASSNV010000043.1, read on the forward strand.
TCGTTACAGCTGAGCTGGGCACATGAGGAGGGGACTAACCCTGTAGAAAAAAAAGATACAAATGTGCGGAGCAAGTTGGGGGCGTTTTGAGTATAAAGGATATCGGGCAACGCTCAATGGTTTCACATCCAGACGGTCCGCGCGCGCAACCACGCTGGCGTGAAACCTGTAGCTCCCGCAGTGTGTCCTATAGTTACACCCTTTAGCCGCATAGTCGCATGTCAACAGGAACTCAGAGAGCACGGCTCCTCGTAGCCGCAATTACCGCCTTTGTCGGCGGATTGATCATCGCATCCGGCTTCAACTGGACGAAGCTCGGATTCGCGCAGACCCGCCCCACTCCATCGGTAGTCCAGCCGATCGCCGAAGCGAGCAATGCGTTCGTGGCAATCGCCAACAACGTCACGCCGGCAGTCGTCTCGATCGAAGTCGTCAGCACACCAAAGACGGGCGCCACCCGCGGCCGTGTCCAGGCGCCTCAGGGAATGCCGCCTGGAATGGAAGATTTCTTCCGTCAATTCGACATCCCGCAGCAGCAGAGGCCGATGCGCGGCCAGGGCTCGGGATTCATCGTCACGCCCAACGGCTACATCCTCACCAATAACCACGTCGTCACCAACTCCGATCGTGAGACGGTCGCCGACAAGGTTACGGTCAAGATGCTCGACCACCGGGTGTTCACAGCGAAGGTGATCGGCCACGATCGCACGACTGACGTCGCCGTCATCAAGATCGAAGGCAACAACTTCCCCACCGTCACCCTCGGCAACGACGTCGCGTCCCGGATCGGGGAATGGGTGCTGGCGATCGGCAATCCGCTCGGTCTCGAGAACACCGTCACCGCCGGAATCATCAGCGCCAAGGGTCGCAGCCTGGCGGAGCTGATGAACCCGACCGGCAACAATCAGTACGCGATCAGCGATCTCATTCAGACTGATGCAGCGATCAACCCCGGTAACTCCGGCGGCCCGCTGGTCAACCAGCGCGGCGAGGTCATCGGCATCAACAGCGCGATTGCCAGCCCGACCGGATTCAACGCCGGCTACGGCTTCGCGATTCCAATCACGCTCGCCAAGAGAGTGATGGACCAGCTCATCGCCAACGGCCGCGTGCGCGTTCCAGCCCTCGGCATCGGAATCGATGATGTCAGCCCGGAGGACGCAGCGGTAGCAGGCGTCAAGGATATCCGCGGCGTTCTCGTGCGGAACTTCCCGAGCGAGGATACCCCCGCGAAGAGAGCCGGACTGCAGCCGGGCGATGTCATCATCACGGCCGACGGTCAGCCCGTCGATCGTGTCAGCACGCTGCAGCGCATCGTTCGCAACCACAATCCCGGTGAGACCATCGAGATCGAAGCGATGCGGTACGGGCAGCGGAAAACCTTCCGTGTAACCCTGATGGAAGCGCCCGATCAGCAACAGATCGCCGACGCCGGGTCGCCGGCGCCGGCTTCCAATGGCGGCACGATTCATCCCGCACTTGGAATTTCGGTCGCGCCGGTGAGCCCCGAGATGGCCGCGCAGGCGAGACTTACTACGCCGGTTCGAGGCGTACTCGTCTCGGACGTCACCCCGGCGGGGCCGGCGGACGAGAAGTTGTTCAGGAACGACGTGATCACCGAGGTGCTCTACCCAACGCGCCGCACCATCAACAACCCGGCGGATCTTCAGTCTGTGCTCAACGGTCTGAAGAACGGCGACTACATCAGCCTTCGGGTGTACTCGCTCGAGGATCGAACCCACGCGCCGAGGATCGTCAACATCCAGATCGGCAAATAGCCAGAAGTGCGCAAGACGAACAGGCCCGCGATGATGTCATCGCGGGCCTGTTTGTTTGTATTGATGCGGATTCGGAGTGTCGCCGCGGCGCGACTGGCCACACGAGTCAAAAAG
>DASSNV010000044.1:0-3007 GCA_035701245.1 Gemmatimonadaceae bacterium
TGCGGCGCATCCGACACGCCGTCCCAAACGCGATCGGGAACGAGGAGCGTCGTCGTCACCGGCGCTGCCGGCTGTCTGGTAGACGCCTGGGCGACAGCTGCGACCGGTCGCGCTGCCACGGCGCCGACCAGCAACAACATCAGGGAGCACCGGCGTGCTGCGCGCGCAGCTCTCATCTACTTGCCCGGGGCGAAAATCTGGTAGCCGTGATCGCGGGTGATCGCGGCGATCCGCGCGAGGTCCGGCGGTCCCGGTGCGGCAAAGACTTCCGCGCACCTCGCGTAAAACGTTTCGAATCCGCTCGGAGTCAGAAGTGCCCAGTGCTTCGCCGGCGTGTCACCGATGTTGTGGAACGAATGCACGCAGTCGCGCGGCAGGTACACCACCGCCCCTGGCCCGGCTTCCGTCTCGACGCCGTCCATCACGAAGCGGTAGCGTCCCTCGACGATGATGAACATCTCGTCGTCGACGTTGTGGATGTGAGACGGCGTTCCTCCACCCACCGGGACTGTCGCCAGCAACAGCGTGAGCGAGCCGCCACTTGTGGCGCCCGTGACCTTGAATAAACTGCGATTTCCAAATGCGTCGATCCATTCGCCTTCATCGGCGTGCAGCACGAACGGCTTTGGCTTTGATGTGATTTCGGTTTCCATTTTTCCTGTGATGACACTGTCAGCGCGAATGTGCCAATTGAGCCCTACAGGGTCAAGAATGCCGGTAACCCTGTTCAACGCATCCGACCCTTCGGGTGTCCCATCCTGGTTGACTCATTCGAGGTAGGTCGATGCGTCCAGATCTCACTCCACTCGCATTGCTGGCGTTCGCGGTTGGGACCACCACCGGCTGTCAATCGGCTTACACCAGCGTACCGAGCGTGGTCGAGGGCAAAGCCGTCTACAGCTTGCCGTTTCCCGTTGGCGACAGTGCGCGACTGATTCAGGGCAACAATGGACCGTGGGGTCATAGCGGTGCTGCTGCCTACGCGTTCGACTTCATCATGCCGATTGGAAGTCCGGTGACCGCAGCGCGGGGCGGACAGGTCGTCGCGACGGAGAGCCGGTATCTCGATCATAACCGCAATCCCGGACAGGAGAACTACGTCGTCATCCGTCACAGTGACGGGACCTTCGGGCGCTATTACCACCTCACCAAAGACGGCGCTCTCGTCGCCGTCGGAGAGATGGTGGCTCAAGGCGACACCATTGCGAGGAGCGGTGACACCGGTGCCAGCGCGGGCCCGCATCTGCACTTCGACGTAACCAGAGGCTGCGCCGAGTGGGGTTGTCAGACCATTGCGATCCGCTTTGCAAACGCTGGCGCGGACTCCCTGATGCAGGGGCACACCTACAAAGCGATGCCGCTCTCAAACGTGGGCAATTGACCCGGCATCATTCGTATCGGCGATCACTTCCATTCCGGCGTCCACACGCGGGTTGCGCGCTCCTCCACCCGCGCGAACCGCGCATCGTCGCGAACCATCTCGAAGCGCGGATCCCACCACACCGCGTGCGGCGCCCAATAGACCTGGAATGACTCGCGCTCCAGCTGATCGAACGCACGAGTCGCATCGCCGATGCTCGCCCACGCCAGCGCGAGGTTGAGCGGCAGGGCCGCGTAGCGACTGGCCTTGCGCGCGAGCTCACGCGCCCGACGCCGGTCGCCGAGCACCGCGAACGCCGACGCCTGCTCGGCGAGGAGATCGCCGCGGAGATCGTTGCGTCTGCTGAGTCCGGTACTGATCGCCACACGCACCGTATTCTCGTCACCCAATCGCGCAGCAGCGCGCGCGAGCCCACTCACTCCTTCCTCGAGATCGGAGCTGAGATCGACCGCCGGCTCCATGCTCGTGCGCGACAGGCTGTAATCACCGAGCAGATAACCTTGCCAGCCGAGCGCGCTGAAATGGATCGGGGAAATGGGATTGAGGCTCGCGGCAATCGCCTGCTCGCGCATTGCTTCCTCGCGCGCGCCGAGCCCGGTGAGCAATGTCAGCGAAAGCCAGTGGTGCGCGGCCGCATTTTGCGGATCGAGCTGAATGGCGCGGCGCAGCGCGGCCTCCGACTCCTTCCACCGCTGGCGAATGATGTTGACGCCGCCCATCGACGTATGACCGGACGATCTCGTGTCGTCGAGTGCGAGCGCGCGTTCGGCGCTGGCGACGGCGCGATCGATCGCATGGTAACGCGGCGCGTAGCCACGGCCGCCCATCACCGCCCAGGTGTCGGCGAGTCCCGTCCATGCTTCGACCGCGCGCCTGTCGCGGTCGATGGCGCGATTGAAGTAAACGATCGCGCGCTCGAGAGATGCGCGGGTGCGCTGCTGCCAGTGGTGCCGGCCCTGGAGGATGATGCCGGCGGTGACCGAATCGATCTCGCGGCGGCTGCGCCCACTCCGGCCGCCCGCGCGCGGTGCGACGACCACGATCGGCTCGTTGCCACGAGTCGTCTTGAGCTCGCGCAGCAGTCTCGTGGTCTCCGCCGACGGCGAAACGCCAAGCTCGGTCGCGAGGCGCTCGACGAACGCACGCGCTACTGCTTCGGCGCGTACCATGTTGCCGGCAGCGACGAGCAAATCGATCAACGAGCGGAACAGCGTCTCATCCGCTGGCTCGAGCTCGAGCGCGCGCTCGGCGGCTGCCGTCGCATCGGCAATGTTGCCGTTCCGGTGATGCAGTAGCGTCAGTCGGGATGCCGCCCGAACCGCGAGCACGCGGAGTCGAGCGCGCTCCGCCATCGCCCATTGCTCGAAGTCGGCGGCGTTGCGCACGAAGAAGCCGTCGAGAAAATCTCCGTGATAGAGCTCGAGCGCGTCACTCCATCGTTCCTCCGCCAAGGCTCTGCGAAATTCGACGACGTCGGCGGAGAACACGTCCGCTGATAGCCGCAACGTCTCGCCCGAAGTGGTGATGACGCTTTTGCCGAGGGTGCGTCGCAGGACGTAGACGGAATCGGCGAGCAGATGGCGGGCGGTGGGCTCATCGCGATCCGGCCAGAGCAGTCCGAGCGCG
>DASSNV010000045.1:0-6999 GCA_035701245.1 Gemmatimonadaceae bacterium
GAAGGGATGGACAATCTCTCCGACATGATCCAGGACATGCTGCCCAAGCGGAAGAAAAAACGCACCGTCAAGGTCTCGGAAGCGCGGCGCATTCTGCTCGGCGAAGAGCTGGAGAAGCTGATCAACAAGGAAGACGTGACAGCTGACGCGCTCGAGCGGGTGCAGACGATGGGCATCATCTTCCTGGACGAAATCGACAAGATCGCCGGCCAGCGCGGGCCGAGCAGCGGGGGCCCCGATGTCTCGCGGGAGGGAGTGCAGCGCGATCTCCTCCCGATCGTCGAAGGGTCGAACGTCCAGACCAAGCACGGCATGGTGAAGACCGATCACGTGCTGTTCGTCGCCGCCGGCGCGTTCCACGTCGCCAAGCCCAGCGATCTCATTCCCGAGCTCCAGGGCCGCTTTCCCATCCGTGTCGAGCTTCAATCGCTCACCGAAGCGGACTTCGTGCGCATCATGACCGAGCCCGAAAATGCACTCACCAAACAGTACTCGGCGCTCGTCGAGGCCGAAGGCGCGACGCTCGAGTTCACGGCTGATGGAATCGCCGAGATCGCGAAGATTGCCGCACACGTCAACGAGCGGATGGAGAACATCGGCGCGCGACGTCTGCACACGGTGATGACCACTCTGCTCGAGGAAGTGCTGTTCGGACTGCCGGACAGCGGGGAGAAGACGGTGCGGGTGACTCAGGATCTCGTGCGCAGCCGGCTCAAGACCATCGCCGACGACGAGGATCTCAGGCGTTACATCCTATAGGCAGCGCGGAGCGGGGCGCGTGCAGTCAGGGGCAGAGAAACCAGAGCGGTTATTCATTGGAGTGCCAATTTCCGAGGACGCTCGGCAATCCATCCTCAGGTCGTTGCCGAAGAATCTGCCCGGCAAACTGGTGCCGGCCGAGAACTGGCACTTCACCTTGCGCTTCCTCGGCGCGACGCCAGGTGCGACGCGCGATCGGATCGTCCAGCTGCTCCGCGCCGCGACCTGCGGCGCGCCGTTCACCGTCCACTTCAGCTCGCTGGGCGCGTTTCCGCGCCCGAATCGCGCCAGAATTCTGTGGCTCGGAATCGACGAGGGAGCCGAGCGGATGATTCAGCTCGCGGCGATCGCCGAAGCGACGGCTCGCGTCGCCGGGTTTGTCGCCGAGTCCAAACCGTTCAAGCCGCACCTGACTCTGAGCCGGATCGACCCGCCGCTGTCGGTGAGTGCACTCGTTGGCTCCAAGCCCCGATTCAGCGCCCGGATGACGGTCGATTGCCTCATTCTTTACCGGAGCAGACTCGGCGGCGGACCAGCACGGTACGAGAAAGTGGAGCGTATCAGGCTGGGTCGCTGAGCGCTGCTATGCTCCTTTTTGTGGGCAGCCGAAGACCAAAACTCGCTCGACCTTGGTCGACGAGGGCAGCTTGCGGAGCTCCTCCGCCGTCCATTTGCGAAACACTCCGCTTTTGAATCCGCCCGACAGCACGAAGCTCATTCCACAGTGATCGCGAAGCATCACCACGACTATTCCTTCGCCAGCCGCTGGCTTGGGATCCTGATGCCGCAGCAAATCCGCGAGCGTGGATCCGACGCCGAGTGAGTCGGCAGTACGAAATGCCGGCGACCTGATGTCGAGGCGCCACACCCGGCCATCGACGATTTCGGCGTCGAGCTCACCGGGCGGAATCGAGATCGTCACCCTGCGTTCCATCATTCCTTCGCCGCCGAGCTGGGTCGTGTCACGCCTGACAGTGCAAATCTTCTTGACGGAATCCACATTGGCCCCGATGCGGATCGGGCCGACGCCGTCGGCAGTGATGGTCTTCGCATCGCACGCATGCGTGGCTGACGCCACCGCCGTCGATCCTGCCGTCCCGGGTGTCTTCGCGCTCGCGGTTGTGTCGGATGTGCTCGTCGCGTTCGAAGCGGTGTCGGCCGTGTTCGTCGCGCGATCTTCAGTCGATCTGGTCTGACACCCGACGAGCGCCGCTATCGCAAGCGCCGCGAACACCGTATTGAAAGTCACTCGATGATTCATGCCTAGTATTTGTTCGGACTGTCTGAAATCAACAGGTTGAGCCCGATGAATAAGAGAACTCCACCCATGATCAGCAACAGCTTGCGGTGATTATTGCCAGCGGTGGTCTTCGTTTCCACCGGTTTCTGCGTCGTGTCAGCTGTTACCGATGGTGTCGCCTTCGTAGTGTCGGGGGGCGGCGTCGTCTGCTGCGCGTAGGAGAGTGAGCTAATGGTGAAGATCGCCGCCAACGTCAGTCGGATTATTCGCTTCACCAACGCCTCCGCGTCGAAGGTTACGCCGGCTTGACGGCTGGTCCTTCCGGCTTGTCGAATTGCATCCGCTTCACCAGCCCGGCGAACCGCGGCTCGTCGCGCAGTGAATCAAGAACGGGATGCACACGCAGATACGCCGCCCAGCCGCGGCGCTCGTCGATCGAGACGTCGATCCAATCCAGCGCCTTGTCGTTTTCCTTGAGCCCGATATAAGTCAGCGCCAGTTCCACCGGGGAGACGTACTCGTGCTTGCGCTTCTCCTCGAGCTCCGTAGCGACTTCCCGCGCGTACGAATCGTCGCCCGCGGCAGCCATCGAGAATGCGAGGGTCGCCTTCGTGTACGTCCCGCCCTTCTCGGCGAGTGCGAGACCGTCGCGCAGCGCCTGCTCGGCGGCAGCGAACTGCTTCTGGAAAGTCAGGATCAGTCCCAGGATGCGATGACTTTCTTCCGCCTCGGTGTTCATCGCGATGGCGCGCTCGAGGTGATACCGCGCCTGGTCGTACCGACGCGCGTAGAGATAGGCGTAGCCGAGGCTGCGACGAACGGAGACGGATGCTGGATCGTTTTCCTGAGCGGTGTGCGCCTCGAGCAGCGCTTCGTCGAACTTCCCGTTCGATGCGAGCATGAACGCGTACCATTGGTGGGCGGGCGCGTACCGCGGATCCAGCTCGATGGCGCGCTTGAATTCCCGCGCCGCTTCGTCCCACTTCCAGTCGTAGACGAAAAGGCTCCACGCCAGCGACGCGTGCGCCTCCGCGAGGCTTTCGTCGAGGGCAATGGCCTTCCGAGCGTATGACTTGGCCTTCTCGTGGCCCTCGTGCACCGGCACGTTGCGGTAATCGATGTGCAGGGAATACGAATCAGCGAGGCCAGTGTACGCGAGCGCATAGCCTGGATCGAGTGCAATGGCCTGCTCGAAGTATTTGATGCCCTCGTACACGTCCGCCGAGGTGCGCTTGTTCCAGAAATAACGGCCGCGCAGGTACAGTCCGTAGGCCTGGACGTTCGCGGTGTGATGATTGACCGTCGGTGCCGGTGGCTCGACGAGTGTCGTCGAGCGGAGCTGCGTCACGATGGTGCGCGCAATCTCGTCCTGAATGGCGAAGACATCGTGGAGCTTCCGATCGTATCGCTCCGACCACATCAGGTGCCCGTCTTCGGTCGATGTAAGCTGCGCGGTGATGCGGAGATTGTCGCCGAAACGGCGGACGCTGCCCTCGAGGACTTCCGACACCTCGAGCAGCGCGCCGATGGCGCGCACGTCTTGCGCCTTTCCCTTGAGCGCGAACACTGATGTGCGCGAGGCCAGCCTCAGTCCCTGCACCTTTGCGAGGGCGTTGATCAGCTCGTCGGTGATGCCGTCACTGAGATATTCGTTGTCCGGATCGGGGCTGGAATTCACAAATGGCAGCACGGCAATCGAGCGCGTCGCCATCATGATGGCCCGGCCCGGCTCGGTGCGGGCGCGGTCGAGCGCGTGACAGAACTCCGCAACACTCGGATAGCGCTGCGCCGGATCCTTGGCGAGCGCCTTCTCCAGGACCCGCTCGAATCCGGCGGGAGCGTCGGGGCGCAGGACCCTGAGCGGACGCGCACGCTCCGTCACCTGCTTCGCCATCGTCGCGCGTGGGGAATCGCCCCTGAACGGCGGCTCGCCGCCGAGCATCTCGTAGAGCACGCAGGCCAGACCGTACACGTCGCCGGCGACGCCGATCTCGCGCTCGCCCGCGGCCTGCTCGGGACTCATGTACTCCGGCGTGCCGAGCGCGAGACCGCCGAGGGTAAGGGGCTCGCCGTTGGTGGTTGCGACGTGGGCGATGCCGAAATCTGCGAGCAGCGCGTGATCGTCGGCGAAGAGGATGTTCTCCGGCTTGACGTCGCGGTGCACGAAGCCGTTGCGGTGCGCGTAGTCGAGCGCGGCACCAACTTCGTTGGCGATTCGCAGCGCGTCATCGATCGGAAGCTTCGGCTCCTTGTTCAACCGATCGCGCAGGGATCCGCCGGCGACATACGGCGACACGTAGTACAGCGAGCCGTCGGATTCGCCCGAATCGATGAGCGGCACGATGTGCGGATGCGACAGCTGCGCGGCGATCCCTATCTCACGAATGAAGCGCTCGGCGCCGACCGACGCGCCGAACTCGTGCTTGAGAACTTTGATCGCGACTTTGCGGCGGTGCTTGCGCTCTTCGGCCAGATGCACCGTAGCCATCCCGCCGTGACCGATCAGCCGCTCGATAGTGTAGCGGTCAGCGAGTGCGCTGGTGAGAGCCGCCGCGGTGTCGCTCATGCGCAGAATATAGCATCGGGCGCGGCGCAGTCCCTCGAAAAACTGTCGTGAGGCGGAGTTAGCCGCCCCGCTTGAAGTATTGCACCGCGCGCTCGTGTTTCTTGGCCGCAGCGAGACTCTTGAACGTTCCAAGGTTTTTGCGCTTGCCGGTCTTTCGATCCTTCTTTTTTGAGTAGAGCCGGTACTCGCCTGATTTCAGCTTCCGAATCATTGGTGCTCCGTTGTTGGTGATTGCGTTGGTCCGGTGCCGACGATGCCCCCGCCGATGTCCAGTCTGCCCAGCTCGTAGTACCGCGGTTGGAGCGCCCTGCTTTGCGTCATCCCCACTTTGGGCAGGCTGAGCAGCCATTCGTCAACGATCCAGGCGCCGGACGACACTCGCCGAAAGCGCGTATATCCACCGGCGGTGAATCGCGTCAGCGCTTGCGCGCTCACGAACTGGAAGACGACCTCGCGCAGCTCCGCCGTCTTCTGATCGACCCACAGCACTCCGATGATGTCCGGCACCTTGCGGTGCGGTGCGGGCTCGAACGCGACGCCGATCTGGCCGGGGCGGTCTGCCTCGCGGATCAACCGAAAACAGTGAGTCTCCGCGAACTGGTCGGAGAGCAGCACCGTCTCATCGGGCGCATAAGCGCTCCAGCCGTTTTGTTCGTCGCCCTGGACGTATCCCTTCTCGGCGAGGATGGCTGGATCGATCGCGCCGAACGGCCGGCGAGTGCCGATGGTGAACAAGGTGGTGTCGGCGCTGATCACCGTGCCGTCACTGGATACGTCTTTCCGATAGGTGCGTGCCTTTCCCATTCCCTTGAGGTCGCTGAGGGTGAGCTGACTGGAGCGAAGCGCCTTGTCGATCTCATCCCACACGCTGGCAAGCGCGGCAGCGTTCGGATCCTTGCGCCGGCACTGCGATTTCGAGTTGACGACGATTCCCTCCAGTACCACACGCGGGCTCTCCACGCGCAATCCAAGCTCGCCCGGGCGAGGAACCGTGACCGGACTCGACACGAACGGCAGGTAGCCGATACGCCTGACTCGAACGCGGTAGGTCCCCGGAATCGCGCGCAACGTGCGAATCCCTGACTCCGTGCTCAGTCCCTCGGCTACGACGCTGTCTCTCGCATCGATCAATGCGACCAGTGCGCCGGCAACGGGCCCGCCATCGACAGCGTCGAGCCGCACTCTCAATTCGCTCGCCGGCTGTTGCGCGCCGAGTGCGGGCGACAGCAGACAACCGGCGATCAAGGCGAGGACCGCCCGCTCAGCCTTCGACGATCTTGTAGATCGTGTTTCCCGAGAGCAGATAAAGCTCACCATCGAAGTCCCGCCCGAACGAAGTGACGTTATCGGCAGTGATGTCCCAGTCCTGTTGATCGGCCGCGACGCCATTGTCGTATCGGAAGCTCCTCAGAAAACCGCTGCAATAATCCGAGTACAGGTAGTGGCCTTTCAATCGTCCGATCGCCGTCCCGCGATACACATAGCCGCCCGTGATCGAGCAGCCCTCGCTGTGGTCGTAGTCGATCACCGGCGGAGTGAACCCGGCAAAGTTGCAGCTCGATGCGTTGTAACACCTGCTCCCTTCAGTGATGTTCCAGCCATAGTTGAGTCCGCCCGAAGTAACGGGAACGACGTCGACTTCTTCGCGGGAGTCCTGACCGACGTCCGCGATGTAAAGGAGGCCGAGCGAAGGATCGAAAGAGTACCGCCACGGATTGCGCAGCCCTTTTGCCCAGATCTCGCCCCGCTTGCCGGCCTGTCCAACGAATGGATTTGTGGCCGGAATCAAGTACGGATCGCCGTGCGTAACATCGATCCTCAGGAGCGAGCCAAGCAACGAATTGAAATCCTGGCCGCTGCCGAGCGGATCGCCGCTGCCGCCGCCGTCACCGACGCCGATGTAAAGGAGATCGTCGTTGGGTCCGAAAGTCAGGAGGCCCCCGTTGTGGTTCGCGTATGTCGAGTGCGGGATGGTGAGAATGAGCTTCGACGTCGAGGCGTCGGCGACGTCGAAGTTGGTCGCGGTGAACCGCTCGACGCGGATGTCGCCGTTCGGCTTCGTGGTGAAGAACACGTAGAAGTAGTGATTGCTGCCGTACTGAGGATCGAACGCGACGCTGAGAAGTCCGCGCTCTCCCTCGTAAAGGACGCGGCTGGTAATGTCGAGAAACGGCGTCGTCTGGAGCGCGCCGTCCTTGACGATGCGAATTCTGCCGGGCTGCTCGACGACGAAAATCCTTCCGTCGAAGAACGGCTGGGTGAGATATACGGGGCTCGACAGTCCGCTCGATACGAAAGGCTGGAGCGCAAGCTTGAGCGGCGGAGGCTCGGGGAACCCGGAATCAGAATGACACCCAACCAGCGCGAGCATCGCCAGGCTCGAGTGCAATGGACGAATCATACGCGACATTATCGGTTGCTCCCGATAAGAAGG
>DASSNV010000046.1:0-6732 GCA_035701245.1 Gemmatimonadaceae bacterium
AGTACCAGCGCTTTCTGACCAGTCCCCTCGCCCGGCAGCAGGGGATACTGTACCAGCTCGAGCAATACTACCGGACCGAGATACCGAAGGAAAAACTCTTCGACCAGGTTGCCGGTGATGTATACGTCACCGACGAGCAGCTGTGGCGGCACTACCAGGATCAGCACGATTCGGCGCAGGTATCGTTCGTGTTGTTTCAGCCGGAGCGCATCCCCGACTCCGCAGTGAAAGTCAGCGACGACGAGATCCGCGCGTACTACGACACCCACAAAAAGCTGTTCGAGCGTTCGGGCACCGCGAAAGTCTCGATCATCATCGTGCCGAGGGTGATTAGCGCAGCGGATTCGGCAGCCGTACGCAACCACGCGCTCGAATTGCGCGCCAAGATCCTTGGTGGCGAGAAGTTCGAGGACGTCGCGCGCGCGGAGTCGGCCGACTCCGCGTCAGCCGTCAACGGCGGCTCGCTTGGCAAAGGACCGAAGGGACGCTTCGTCGCGCAGTTCGAGAACGCCGCCGCCGCCCTCAAGCCAGGCGACATCTCGCAGCCGGTGCTGACGCAGTTCGGCTACCACCTCATTCGTCTCGACGCCCGCGCGGGCGACACCCTCACGCTCAGCCACATTCTCCTGCGGATTCAGCAGAGTGATTCGGCGGCGGCGAGAACCGATCGCCGCGCGGATTCGCTGTCTCGCATGGCGGCGTCAACCGATCAGCCGAGCAAGTTCGATTCTGCGGCGAGAGTGCTGCAGATCCCGGTCATCAGAGCGAACGTCATCGAAGGAAATCCGCTCACCGTGAACGGCCAGTACATCCCGAGCGTCGGATCGTGGGCGTTCGAGGGCGCCCGGCCGGGCGAGACAAGCGAGCTGTTCGACGCCGAGGACGGCTACTATCTGGCGCGGCTCGACTCGCTGACCCCGGGCGGAACCCAATCGCTCGATCAGGCCAAGCAGGACATCCGCACCTACCTGATGCGCCAGAAGAAGGTGGACGCGCTGATTCCGCAGGCGCGCAACTTCGCCAAGGTCGCGGCCGCGAGCAGCCTCGAGTCCGCGGCGAAGCTGATGGGCATGCAGGTGGTCAGCACCAAGCCGTTCACGAGGGTCACCGGAGTGCAGGAGCTGGCGCAGGCACCCGAGGCCGTGGGCGCGGCGTTCTCGCTGCCGGTGAACGCGGTGAGCGAGCCGATTCGCGGCACCGCCGCCGTCGTCGTCGAGCGCGTCGACAAGCGCTTCCCCGCGGACCGCGCGGAGTTCGAGAAGCAGAAGGCCGCGCTTCGCCAGCAGGCGATGTCGCAGCTACGGCAGCAGAGGGTTCAGCAGTTCCTGAGCAATCTGCGGGCGGTGGCGAAGATCGACGATCGGAGGAAGCAGGTGGAGGCGAGCGCGCGGCAGACGGGGGCGCAGTAAGGACTAACTGCAGTGGAAGTCACTTCGAAAGTGCAACGGAACGGGTGCCTCGGAGCTGAAAACTGAATGGGCGGGAGGCGTCTGGTGAGCAGGCGTCCGGCCCGAGGTTACGACCGTGGGACGGTTCCCAGCGCGCGAATAACCATCCCACGATTCTATTGATGCGCCGGGAACCCCAATTAATCGCTTCGATTCGGGGTGAGCGATTTCAAGAATCTTATCGTGTGGAGAAAGGCGCACGCTCTGGCGCTCAATGTACGCCGAGTCGCGTGTCGAATCCGCGGCGTCGACGACGTGGCGCTGCGCGGACAGATGATACGGGCTGCGCTGTCGATTCCAACCAACCTGGTTGAAGGCGCGGGACAGGCGAGCAGGAGGGATTTTGCCCGCTTCATTCTTATCGCTCTGAATTCAACAACCGAGCTCGAGTACCATCTCATCGTCGCGCGGGACGTGCGCGCGATCAGCGAACCGGATTTTCGGTCACTTACGGATCAGGTGATAGAGGTCCGAAAGATGCTGCACGGACTGCGAAATCGGGTTGTATCAACGCCCCGATTGGCGCGCGACAACGTCCCACGGTCTTAACCTCTCGCCGGGCGCCTGCAGAACCGACGCCTCCCGCCCGTTCAGTTGCCTTTGTCTGCGAGACCCTGCCCAGCCTGCGAGCCAGAACCTACAGCAACCGCTTGGGTGCCGCCCGCTCCGTCTCCTCCGCCTGCCTTCTCCTCTCCAGCTCCGCCGGCGACAGTCTCGCCTGGGTGTCCTCGAGCGACGGCCGGGGCTCGGCGGTTATCTCGCGGCTCGCCTCATTGATGTTCTTCTTGAATTCCCTGATCCCTTTGCCCATCGAGCCCGCGATCTCGGGGATCCGCTTCGCGCCAAACAGAAGCAGGATCACCACCATGATGATCAACAGCTCGGGAAATCCCAGATTGCCAAACATGGAAGACTCCTAGAAGAGCGAACGTGCGATGAGGTAGGCCACCAGTACCCCGAGCAGGCTCAAAAGTGACACATCGAGCGCGATCGGACCGAGTGCGAACTTAAGGATAATCAAATCGATCGGCAGCGGCCCGATCGACGGCGTCACTCCCGTCGTGAAGAATTCCTTCGCCGCGCCGGGCGGCAGGAACCGTCGACCGACCTGCGTCAGCAGGCCGCCTATCACGAATCCCGAGGCGAGCACCAACGCGTGAAACAATGAGCCGCGCCTGTTGTGGCCGCGTGGCGGTGGTGGCATTACGAATGTCTCTCCATGACGTAGGAAATTGACGCGCTGAGGGATTGGCGCGCCACGTTGTCGGGCAGGTCATTCAGCGCATTCTGCGCCTGGTCGGCGAATTCTTCGCCACGCGCCCGCGCGTACTCGAAGCCTCCGTTCTCTTCGACGATGCCGACGACCGTCGCGATGTCTTCATCGGTGACGGCCTCGCTGGCAAATAGGTGCTTCACCTCACGCAGCGATGCCGCCGGCATCTCGCGCAACGCGTAGATCAGCGGCAAGGTCACCTTGTGCTCGCGCAAGTCGTTCCCCGACGGCTTCCCCGTCGTCTCTTTCTGCTCGCGATAGTCCAGCAGATCGTCGGCGATCTGGAACGCCATGCCGAGGTTCTCGCCGAAATCTCCCAATGGGTCGGTGTATTTGCGGGCACCCGACAGCGCGCCCAGCTCGCACGCGGCGCGCATCAGCGACGCGGTCTTCGAACGGATCAACGCGTAATACTCGCGCTCCGTAAACGCGAGTGGATCCGTTACCGCGAGCTGCCGCATCTCGCCCAAAGTCATCTCCGTGGACGCCCGGGTCAACGCCTGGAGCGCCTCGAGATCGCCGAGCGCGACGAGGTGGGTGAGCGCGGATGAATACAGGAAGTCGCCCATGATCACCGACACCTGGTGGCTGAACATCGCATTCACGGTCGGCATCCCGCGGCGCAGCGCCGAGTGATCCACCGCGTCGTCGTGAACGAGGGTGGCCAGGTGAATGAGCTCGAGCGATGCAGCGAGGGTGACCGCCTTCTCCTGTCCCTTCTCCTCGACTTCACTGGAGAGGAGCAGGATCGTCGGGCGAAACATCTTCCCGCGCATCGCGAGCAGGTGCGCGCTCACCTGGCCGACGAGCGGCAGGTCGCTGGAGACTATCCGCGCCATCGTCTGCAGCACGTCGTCGAGCCTGGAGCGAATCGGCTGCTGAATGGTCGCGAGGCTGACGCCGG
Organism: Gemmatimonadaceae bacterium; assembly: GCA_035701245.1. Lineage (GTDB taxonomy): Bacteria > Gemmatimonadota > Gemmatimonadetes > Gemmatimonadales > Gemmatimonadaceae > UBA4720. Next base: position 3,626 of record DASSNV010000046.1, read on the forward strand.
GACGCGCGCTGACGTTCACCTGCTCGCCGCCCTCTGCCGCGGCAGATCTCACTTCGACGCCGCCTTGGTCATCTGCTTGAGTCGCTTGCTGACATCACGGAAATCGATGTCGATGGCGAACACTCTCTGATAATAAGCGGCTGCATCGCGCGGCTTCTTGCTGCCTTCCGACGCAAAGCCGAGGAGATAAAGCACGCCGATCAGATCCTCGTCTTCCATTCCGGGCTCACGGAGCGCGCGACCGAGCACGGTGATCGCGACGTCGTGCTCGTTGCGATCGATGAAGCACTGGCCGAGCGCCTCGTACGCGCGAATGCGCTGGGTTGCGCCGCGCAGCGCTTTCTGGAATTCGGCAATGGCTTCGTCAATGAGGCCCATCTCCTTGTACGCAATGCCGAGATCGTAGTGGCTGTCGAAGTCTTCCTCGTCGACGTTAGCCGCTACGCCCGCCTTGAATTTCTCGAGCATGTCGGTGAAGTCCGCCTGCTCGCCTTCCCCACGATTGTGGTCTTCCTGCGCCACCATGCGGGTCGAGCGCGGGCCGCGATCCTCGCGCAGCCAGTCGCCGAGATCGACGAAATTGTCGTCGCTGCGCTGCGGCGGGTTCTCCTTCGGCGTCGCTGCCCGCGGAATCTCGGTGGGCGGGGTCGCAACGCGCGGCGGAGCCTTTGGCGACGGCTTGGACTTCCCGCGTGGCCGCATGAAAGGATTCACCGGCTGCCGCTGTGAGGAAGATTCCTCGCGCACCGGGGTCTTGCCCTTCTTCGGCTTGGGGCGCGTCATGCGAAGCGGCTCGAGCTTGGCCTTGCTCTGCTCCACCAGCTTGGGCCTCGTCGGCTCGGGCGCCTTGGCTCTCGCCTGCTCGGCGGCCCTCGTCGGCTCGACGAGCCGCGGACGCGTCGGCTTGGGCGGCGGCGCCGGCTCTTCTTCTTCGACCTCTTCTTCGATCTCTTGCTCGTCCGGCTCCTCTTCTTCCTCGTCCGCGCGCGCAGCAACCGGTTCGGGCTCGTACGGTTCCTCTTCCTCTTCAGGCTCGCGTTCGGGCTCCGCTGGCTCTTCGTGGAGCTCGACGTGACCGATGTCCAGCTCCATCGATTCGATCGCCGGAACATCGTCCCCAGCGACGTGCGCTTCACGCTCCGCTACCGGCTGTTCGGCGGGAGTCTCCTCGGCATAGAGGCGGTCGTCCTCGAGGATGTTGAGACCCGCGAGTGGATCTTCGGTTGACAGCGGCTCGCCGAGCCCTGGCTCGGCGACGCCAAAACCGGAGTCAGACGAGATCAGTCCCTCGACTCCGCTCTGTCCGATCGGATTTTCGGCCTCGGAGGCAAAGGCGGTCGGATCGGCGGAAGATTCCAGGCCCTCGAGCGGCGAGATGTCGACATCGCTGACCGACAGGTCGAACGTGGGCTCGATCTCACCGAGCGTCGACGCCTCATGGAGGTCGTGGCCGGACGCGGTCGGCTCCAAACCCGGGATCGTCGTCGGTTCCAGCTCGACCTCAGGCTCAGGCTCGATCTCCGGCTCCAGCTCCATCGACATTCCCGCATCGCTCGTGAGCTCGCCGTGGAGCGGCGGCTCGGCGTCGGGATTGATGGGCTCGAAGTCAGGCAGCGGCTCGAGCTCCTGGAGCTGGTCGATCTCGGGTGGCGGCTGGACGTGCGGCGGTGTCGCCGGCCGACGCGGTGGCGTAGCCGGGCGGCGAGCTTCGCGGCCACCGACCTTGGGCATCGGTTTCACCGGCGAAGCGCCAACATCGAGGAAGACCAGCCCGCCGGAATCGCTCTTCACCGGAGTCTTGGACCGGCGCGGCTCGACGTTGGGGTCGAGGCTCTTCATCCGCTGGACGGTCGCCTCGGCTTCGGCGGTGCGGCCTTCGGCATCGAGGGACTCGTGGAGGATCTGCAGCTGCTCGATCGCCTCGGCATTCTTGCCGGCCTTGGCGAGCTGGTCAGCGAGCATCAGCCGGATGTCGTCCTGTCCGGGACAGAGATCGGCGAATTCCTGGAGCGCCTTGAAGGCGTCGGTATCCTTGCCGGCGCGGTGCATCCGGTCGGCGTACTCGAGGAAGTTCTTCTTCGCGTCGCTGTTGAAGCCCTTTTTGGCGGAGATCTTACCGAGCTTGTAATAGATCTGGTGCCGCTGGGGCGCGTGGCGGAGGATCTTGTTGCACAACGCGATGGCGTTGTTGAGGTATCCGCCATCGGTGTAGAGATCGACCGCCTGCTCGTAGTAGTTGACCGCCTGGTCGGTCTTGTTGAGGCGGAGGTAAAGGTCGCCAACCCGATTGTAGACGGTTACGTCGCGATCGTCCTGGGCCCCGGTCTGCTCGATGATCTGGAGGTAAACCTCGAGGGCACGGTCGAACTGCTTTTTCTGCTCAAATTCGGCAGCCTTTTTTTTCAGCTTGTCGACGTTGGACATTCGGGGGCAGCCGAGTAATGTGACTTACCCGGCAGGTACGCTCTCCGGGAGACGAGGGTTCAACTTACCTAGGTTTTCGTAGGGGTGACAAGGCACGCCAGCCCTCCACGACCCGACACAAAGACGTGCGCCGTACCAGTATGGCAACTCCCTGATGTCGCTGATACGGAAGAGGGCAAGATCAGCCGCAAAGCCCGGCGCGATCTGGCCCGTTTCGCCTGCCAGCGACAGCGCCGCGGCACCGTTTACGGTGGCGGCAATCAGCACCTCAGCGGTACTCATCCGTAGCTGACTTACCCCAAGCGTCAGCATGAGGGGAAAGTTAACGGTTGGGGAAGTTCCGGGGTTGAAATCGGTGGCGAGGGCGACGGCCGCGCCGGCGTCGATGAGCGCGCGCGCCGGTCCCTGTCGGTTCTTCCCGAGGAAGAGCATGGTCCCCGGAAGGAGCGTAGCGATGGTCTCCGAATGCGCCAGCGCTTCGATCCCACGTGCCGAGATTGCGGCGAGGTGATCCGCGGAAACCGCGCCGAGCGAGGCCGCCAGCTCGGCGCCTCCGTTTGGCTCCAGCTCATCGGCGTGGACCTTTGCGCCGAGCCCCGCGTTCCGCGATGCCTCGAGAATCCTCCGGGTTTCGTCGAGGGTGAAAACCCCCGGCTCACAAAAGACGTCGGCGAACCTGGCAA
>DASSNV010000047.1:0-3479 GCA_035701245.1 Gemmatimonadaceae bacterium
AACCTCTCGCGTGCTGTCGACCGGCCAGAGCCTCGGCGAGCGATAATCATACGGCCCCCACTCGTCGACGAGGATCGCCGAGCGCGGACGCCCGGCGAGTGACGTATCGGGCCGGGCCGGCATGAAACCGCCGCGCAGCGGGAGCACGCTGTCGATCAGCTCACGCGGTGCGCGCAGAAACCGCCGCGGCCAGGGCGCGGTGTCGATTGCGGTGTTGCCGGAAAAAGTGAAACGCGATGTGTCGCGCAGCGCCACGACGCTGTCGACCTCGACGAATCTGTTGTTGACGACGGAGAGTCCGCTGGTGTTGGCGGCGCGCACCCCGACTCTCGCGCGTCCGAGCAGGTTGCCGTCGACGACGTGATCCCGGCTTCTGGTGTCGCGGTGCTTTGGGTAACCCCAGTCCGACGGCTCTATCGGGTCCGCCCACAGTCTGATGCCGGTGGAATCTCCGACGATGATGTTGGCGACGATGGTGTCGTTCTGGCCGTGCTCGATCGCAATCGCGGTACGGTTGTCGACGAACCGGTTGGCGACGATGCGCGACGAGAAGCTGTAGCCGCCCCACATCCCGTACTCCGAGCCCTCGACGAAATTCTGAATGAAGGAGTTCCGGCTGAAGGTCGCCTCGATGCCGTTGGCCGGCGCGAAGCTGAAGTCGTTCATGTAGAACAGGTTGTCATTCGCCCCGCCCTCACCGGTGTCCATGGTGCTCTGGCCGGCCCACAGAAAAACGCCATCGCCGCCGTGGGTCATCGAATTGTAGGCGACGATGTTCCTGTTGCTCTGCTCGTAAATGAGGAGGTCGGCTGCATCCTGCCCGCGACGATAGAAGCCTTCGCTGTAGCCGCGCACGTTGTAGTCGGCGCGGTTGTGCATGATGGTGTCCCCGCTCGATCGGTATAGTCCGATCCCAAGGCCCGAATTGAACGAGAAGTTGTTGTTCCAAATGCGCAATCCGGTCGAGCGGACGAGCATCAGACCGTTCATGCCCTGGGTCACGGTGTTGTCGCGGATCTCGCCGCCGGCGACGTCCAGCAGATACGCGCCCGCCCCGTAGCGCATCCACTCGTTCTCCTCGTTGTGGTGGAACGACAGCCAGTCGATCAGGCTCTCGTGCTCGATCACGCTGAACAGCCTCGGCTTCCAGTTGTAGCCGAGATCGTTGTCGACGAGAGTGAGACCGCGCGTTCCGCGCGCGAGGATGCCGAACTTGTACCCCCTGATGCGGGCGTTGAGGATGCGGATGTTGCGACCGCCGTCGATCAGGACGGCGATCCCGCCGCGCTCGTCGGGATTGGCGTCGGGCGACGATCCCTCGAGCGTCGCGCCGGCAAAATCCACCGTGATGTTATCGCCACGCACGACGATGACGGGTGAATCGGCCGATGGCGCGGGCAGACGGTAGGTGCGTGGCGCTATGCGCGCGGACCGGGTGATCACCAGCCCCTGTCGAAGCTCGATTGGCGACTGCGCGCGCGCGATCCCGCTCAGCGTCGCACAGCACGCCACGACCAGCAGAGATAACCGCACTCTACCGATTATGACGTGCTCTATTCTTCGGGTCTGCGCGGCCATGTGCCGCGCTCGCTGTGTTGGGGCGCATCGGCTTTTCGCTGCGCCCTCGCTCCCCGCGCGCGCTCGACGGCAATCTCTCCGTAAAAGGCCTTGAGGACCCCGGAAAAAATGAGCTCGTGCATCTTGCTGGGTCTGAACACAATGTCCGAATCGCGGCGTGGTCCCTCGAGGCTTTCGGCGAGAGTGCACAGCGCCGCAACGACCGTCTCGATCGCCTCCTGTCGGTAGCGAGCGGACGCAACGTAAAGCGCGACGGCCGTTGCAAACGCATCCTGATCGCCATCGCGCAGGAACGACCGCATCGCTTCAAGGGCGTTGGTGGTGTTTTCCGGAGCGGTTATCGCCTGATACCGCTCCGGCGGAATTCCGTGAGTCGGCTCGTTCATCTCAAACAGGATGCGATTCGTGGGCGAATTCTCGTAAAGGGGCCGACAAATCGCCAGTGCCAGCGCGGAGCGCCAACTGACTACCGTTGTCCGCCGTTTGTAATTCGCTGACTAGACAATCTCCCGCGGGCGGATGTAGTCAATAAAAACCCTTGCTCAGTTGCACAGACACTCCAATATTGGCGCGCGCTTGCAACCGAGAGGAGATGTGCCCCACCCGCAGAGACTCCTCGCATTGGTGCCATTCTCACTGTCGCTCGTTGCGGTCTCCGCGCCGAGCGAGCGGATCAACGCGCGACTGCCAAAAGGCGACGCTGAGCCGCCGGCCCTGATCAACATCAGCAAGAAGCCAAAGACCGTCGAGGTGAACATCACCGCTTCGGTTACGACGTTGTCGCTCGTGCCCGGCGTCACCAGTGAAGTCTTCGCCTACAACGGCCACATCCCGGGACCGACGCTCGACGTGCGCGAGGGCGATCACGTCATCGTGCACTTCCACAACCACCTGCCGGAGCCGACGACAGTGCATTGGCACGGCATCCATCTGCCATTCGAGTCCGACGGCAGTCCGTTCCATCCGATCAAGCCGGGCGATAGCCACGACTACGAGTTCACCGTTCGACCGGGCGCTGCCGGGACCTACTGGTATCACCCCCATCCGGACCGCCGCACCGGTTATGCGATCGGCAAAGGATTGTTCGGCGCAATCATCGTCCGTGCTGCAGACGATCCGCTGCCGGCGGCGATCCCGGAGCGACTGCTGGTTCTTTCCGACAACCGTTTCCTGCACGACGGCAGCATCGATTTTCCTGATCCGGCGTCCGTTCCAGGCGGCGTCGACGAAGAGAACGGCAGGGAAGGCCCGGTGCTCTTCGTCAACGGCCACGTGATGCCGACACTTACGATTCGCCGTGGTGAGGTGCAACGCTGGCGCATCATCAATGCGTCGGCCGGCCGGATTTACCGCATCGCCCTGGCTGGACACACCATGCTCCACATTGGGAGCGACGGCGGATTGTTCGAGACACCGCGTGAGGTGAGGGAGCTTCTGCTGGCTACGGGAGAGCGCGTCGAGGTACTGGTTCGCGGCGGCGATTCAGCCGGCACCAAGGTGCTGCTCCAGGACCTTCCCTACGACAGGTATGCGCCGCAGACCCGGCCGAAAGATTGGAAGACCACTCTGGATCTACTCACCCTCGAGACCACCGACGAGCCGCCTGCGAGACCGATCGCGATTCCGACGCATCTGCGCACGGTTCCGCCGCTCGACACCACCAAGGTCAGCGCGATACGCACGGTTGTCTTCGGCCAGGGCATCATCAACGGCAAAACCATGGACATGGCGCGCGTCGACGTCAGCACAAAGGTCGGCGCCACCGAGATCTGGGAGATCGAGAACGTCGTCGGCATGGACCACCCGTTCCATCTCCATGGATTTCAGTTTCAGGTCCTGGACCGCGATGGAGTCGCAGAGCCTTATCGCAGCTGGAAGGACATGCTCAACATCCCGAAGCA
>DASSNV010000048.1:0-5463 GCA_035701245.1 Gemmatimonadaceae bacterium
TGCACGCGATCGCCCCGGCTGCACATACCGTTAGTGCCACTGCCGACAAAATCCGTGTTCGCATCGCCGTTCCGGTTAAGAGTTTCGCAAATCTGTTGACCAGCAAGATCTCAAATCGCGAGCGCGAGGAGCAAAGTGAAAACCAATCCTGCGACGCCAATGATCGTCTCCGCGACGGTCCACGTCTTCAATGTTTGTGGCACCGTCATCCCGAAAAACTCCTTCACCAGCCAGAAACCGGCGTCGTTGACGTGCGATAGTATCAGCGCCCCCGCTCCCGTCGCCAGCACCAGCAGCTCGGCGTTGGTGCCGGGTGTTGCTACCGCGATTGGGGCCACGATGCCCGCGGCGGTGGTCATGGCGACCGTCGCCGAGCCGGTGGCGACGCGGATCAGGCCGGCGACGACCCACGCCAGGATGAGCGGCGATGCGTGCGATCCTATCGCCACGCCCGCGATCGCGGCGCCGACTCCGCTTGAAATAAGGACCTGATTGAAGCCGCCGCCCGCGCCGATCACCAGCAGAATCGTCGCCGTCGGTCCCAGGCAGTCGTTGCAGAACTTCATCAGCTCTTCCTTGGTGAAGCGCCGGGGCCGGGCGAGCGACCAGAACGAGTAGAGCAGCGCGAGCAACAGCGCGACGATCGGATTCCCGACGAAGTGGAGAAAGCTTCGCGTCGGACTGCCCGCATCGAGCACGAGGTCGGCGGCGCTCGAGAGCAGCATCAGAATCACCGGCACGAGCACGGTGAAAAGCGAAATCGCGAAGCCCGGCATGTTGGGAACCGATTCGCCTTCCAGCTGGCGCGCCAGCGGATTGTCGGGTGGCAGCTCGATCCGCGGCGCGATCCAGCTCGCGAAGATCGGTCCGGCGAGCGCGGCGGTCGGAATCCCGACGAGCAGGCCGTAGAGAATCGTGAGGCCGACGTCGGCATTATAAGCGGTGACGGCGAGCATCGCCGCGGGATGCGGCGGCAGCATTCCGTGCACCACGGACAGCCCCGCCACGAGCGGGATCCCGATCTTCACCAGCGACATGCCGGTGCGGCGCGCGATGGTGAAGACGAGGGGAATCAGCAGCACGAAGCCGACCTGAAAGAAGACCGGAATTCCGACGATGAACGCGACCACCATGATCGCCCAGTGCACCCGTCGCTCGCCGAACATCGCGATCAGCGTTGTCGCGATGCGGGTCGCCGCACCCGACTCTGCCATCATCTTGCCCAGCATGGTTCCAAGCGCGACGACGATGGCGATGAAGCCGAGGGTGTTGCCGACGCCGTCCTGGAAAGCCTTGACGGCATCGAGCGGCGACATCCGCGCGGCGAGCCCCATTGCCAGCGACACGACCACGAGCGCGATGAACGGGTGCAGCTTGAACCGCGCGATGAGCAGGATCAGCGCGATCACGGCGGCGAGCGCGAGCGACAGCAGGGCGGCGGTGCTCAACTGTCGGCTCGCGCGAGAAGGCCGTTGACGATTTGCGCCGGGGTCTGGGTGATGTCGGCGGCGATCGCGTTCTCTTCAGCAGCGGGCGGCTCGAGGGTGGCCAGCTGGCTATCGAGCATCGATGCCGGCATGTAGTGTCCGCGGCGCGATTCGAGTCGCTCGGCGATCAGACTTTTCGGGCCGTTGAGGAAAACAAACCGCACGTCCGGCGTGGCGGCGCGCAGTACATCCCGGTATTTGCGCTTGAGGGCCGAACAGGCGACGACGAGTCCCTCTCCCAACCCTTCGGCGGCGCGCATCCGCGCTGCGAGCGCGTCCAGCCAACCCGCGCGGTCCGCATCGTTGAGCGGAATGCCGGCCGCCATCTTCTTTACGTTCGCCGGCGGATGATAGTCGTCGCCATCGACGAACTCGACGCCGAGCTTGCGCGCGAGGGCGGTGCCGACAACCGTCTTGCCGGATCCGGCTACGCCCATGATCACGTAAATCGCACGACTCACCGCGATGCGCGCGGCAGTCCTGCCGTCATCTGTCTTTCGTTCGTTGCCCAAGCGCTGCCTGGTGCGCGGCCGCTGCGTCGCGCGCGGGCGCCTTGGCGTAGCTGGCCGACTGACCAGGCGGGATGCTCAGGTACTTCCAGTCCTTTCCGCGGAAAGACTTCGCGACGTAGACGATCTGCCCGACGTGGTAGCTGGTGTGCGCCAGCGAGCGGTGCAACGCCTGGTCGACGCGCAGGGGCTGGTTGCGGATGGTGATCGTTTTGGTGAGATCAGCGTCTGAGAGCTTGTCGAGCGTGTCGAGCAGAACCTTCCAGCCGGCCTCCCATTTGTCGCGTAGCTCCGTGGCGCCGACGGAGCGGCGACGGAACTCCTCCTCGCGTTGTCGCCATGGCTTTTCACCATCGGCAGTCAGAAAGTCCGTGAATCGTGACTGAAGGTTTCCGGAGACGTGCCAGCAGATCACTGCGACCGAGTTATCCGCGCTCGCACCGTCGGCGGAAAGCTCGGCATCGCTCAGTTGGTCGATTGCCGCCTCGGCGAGCGATTTGTAGCGCAGGTATTCGCCGCGAATCGAGTCGATGATATTTCTCATTGTTTGTTTTTTTTTAATCGGACTCAGGTAGAGAATGGCTCCGGGATTTCGACGTTGGTAATCTGACGTGGCGACGCAGGCACGGCCGGTGCTGGCAAGTGCGAGTCGTCCCGTGCACATTGATAATATCGTTCACCCCGCGATGCGCTGCAGCGCTCCGTCCAACCACCCAGTCGTATGCGCCCTGCGAATTCATTTCTCTTCGCCACAGTCCTGTCGGCCATTTCAGTATTCGCACTGCCGATCGGCGCCCAGCGTCCCGCCAGAGCGGGGGATGCGCGCCAGTACGCCGATCCGCGCACCGGACCGACCGAGAAACCGCCCCTCCACGCCAGGCATTGGCTCGCGATCACCGGCAAGCCGCTCTCCGCGACGGCGGGCGCCCAGATTTTCGCCAAAGGCGGCAACGCCGTCGATGCCGCCGCGGCAATGCTCGCCGCCGGCTGCACGATGTGGGATACGCTTTCATGCGGCGGTGAGACCCAGGCCCTCATCTACAATCCGCACACCGGCAAAGTCATCGGCATCGACGCGCTCGGCGTCGCGCCAACCGGTGCGACAGCGGCGTACTACCACGCCAAAGGCTACAAGTATCCGCCCGAGTACGGTCCGCTTGCCGCGGTGACCCCCGGCACTGTCGGCGGCCTGCTGACCATGCTCGCCGAGTACGGAAAGCTGTCGCTGGCACAGGTGCTCGCGCCTGCGATCCAGATGGCGGATGGCTATCCGATCGAGGCGCAGCTGTCGCGCACCATCGAGTACTACAAGGACTGGATCAAGAAGTGGAAGTACTCGCCGGCGATCATGCTCACCCACCAGGGCAGCACGCGCGAAGCGCCCGAGCCCGGCGAGATCTTCGTCCAGAAGGATCTCGCTGCGACGTGGCGCAAGCTGGTGGAGGCCGAGCAGCAGGCGTTGAAGGCGGGCAAGACGAGAAAGCAGGCGATCTACGCCGCGTACGACAGGTTCTACAAGGGTGACATTGCGCGCGAGCTCGCGCGCGGAGTGCAGGAAGACGGCGGCCTCATCACAACCCAGGATCTCGCCAACTGGAAAGTCAGGATCGAAGAGCCGCTGCACGTCAGCTACAAGGGGATCGAGGTCTACAAGCTTCCAATCTGGCAGCAGGGCCCGGCGATGCTGGAGGCGCTCAACATCCTCGAGAACGCCGACGTCAAGAGCATGGGCTACAACACGCCGAAGTACGTGCACTTGATCTACCAGACGATGAGTCTGGCGTTCGCCGATCGCGATTTCTATTATGGCGATCCGTATTTCCCGCCCGCCGAGCCGGTATCGGGATTGTTGTCGAAGGCGTACGCGAAGACGCGCTACGCGCAGATCGACTGGACGAAGAACGATCCTACGATCAAGCCCGGCGATCCGTATCCATTTCAGTCGGCGACGAACCCGTACGCGTCGCTGCTGGCGAGCTGGAACATCGCTGCGTTCGCGCCGCCCGATTCCACGCGCAGCGGACAGCAGGACGCAACTCCGACGACCGCTCCGCCGGCGACTCCGAAACGGGACTCCGCGTTTCTGGTTTCGTTCCACGCCGGCACGACGTCGATTGAAGCTGCCGACGAGGAAGGCTGGGTGGTGAGCGTAACTCCGAGCGGCGGCTGGGTGCCCGCAGTGATTGCGGGACACACGGGAATCGGTTTGAGCCAGCGCGCCCAGAGCTTCGTCACCGACGCCAACGACGGCCCCTTCAACGTCATCGAGCCCGGCAAGCGTCCTCGGGTGACGCTGACGCCGACGATGGCGCTAAAGAACGGCAAGCCGTATCTGGCGTTCGCGGTGCAGGGCGGCGATTCCCAGGATCAGAACCTGCTGCAGTTCTTCCTGAACGTGGTCGAATTCGGGATGACGGTGCAGCAGGCGGTCGAGGCGCCGAACATCAACAGCTATCAGATGCGCTCGTCATTCGGCGATCACGAGGCTCGGCCGGGACTGCTGGAGGCCGCGACGTCGCTGCCGGATTCGGTGCGTACCGCGCTTCGATCGATGGGCTACAAGCTCCAATTCGTGCAGCGCAGCTCCGGCCCGATCAACGCGATCCTGTTCGATCAGCAGCACGGGACAATGTGGGGCGGATCGAGCAATCACGGCGAGGATTACGGCATCGCCTGGTAGCGCGGTTTGGTTCGGCGCGCGCGCGTACTCGAGCATGCCAACGAGTCTCCCAACCGCCGGCGTGTAGCCCGGAAGCGGCTCGATCCGCAACAAGGAGAAGGGAATCGGCGAGGCGGTCACGCGACGGAACTCCGGAAGCGCACGCAAACGGGGTTCGGCAGCTCGACTCGGTGCCGCGTCGCAGTCAGCTTCCCGTTCTCAGGATCGCGGGCGAATACAACTATTGAATCAGACTTCTGGTTCGCCACCAGCACCCATCGCCCGGTGGGATGAAGGCTGAAATTGCGCGGCCAATCACCGCCGCACGGAACCGTCTGATCCAGGGACAGTGAGCCGCTTGAATCAATCGAAAATACCGCGATGCTGTTGTGACCCCGGTTCGACACGTACAACACGCGGCCCGACGGAGCGATGTGGATGTCGGCTGGATAGTTCTTTCCGGTCCATTCGCGGGGAACAGCAGGCTGAGTCGCAATCACAGACAGCTTGCCTCGCTCCGCGTCGAATCGCAGAGTCGAAATGCTCGAGCCGAGCTCGTTGGCGACGAAGACGAGCGGGAGCGTGGGATGGAATGCGATGTGTCGCGGACCGGAGCCCGGGTGCATGACCGCCTCGCCCCCCGCGACTCGCTGCAGTGATTTCGCCGCGAGATCGAGCCGGTAGACGAACACCCGGTCGGCGCCGAGATCGGCAGCGAGCGCGAACCGATTGGATGGATCGGCAACGATGCAGTGCGCGTGCGGCTCCTTCTGGCTATCGGCGATCGGACCGCTACCAACGTGCTTGA
>DASSNV010000049.1:0-2416 GCA_035701245.1 Gemmatimonadaceae bacterium
CCTGAATCGTACTATGAGCGTGTAGGTAACCGCACCCTCTTTTCTGCTCAACAACAATGAACGACAACAATGAGATAAAGATGCCCGCGACGCTGCTCGGCAAAAGGGGCTCGCGGCGTGACTTCCTTCGCAATACCGCGGCGACGGCGATGGCCGGCAGCGTTCTCGCTGCCTGCTCCGTCGGCGAGTCCGGTGCGCAGCAGTCGAAGATCCACGAGGAGGATCATAGTGGCGGCACCATGGCGCCGAACCCGGCACCGCTGTCGCCCGCCGAAGCGGCGGAAGCGATGGACAAGATGCACGAGGCGGGCATCAAGGCCTTTCCGGCAAAGACAGAGGGAAAGGGCAACCGGATTCTCGAGCCGAAAATCAAAAACGGCGTCAAGATCTTCGAGCTCACCGCGAAGAAAATCCGCTGGGAGACCACGCCCGGACAGACGGTCGAGGCGTGGGCGTACAACGAGCAGATTCCCGGTCCCCAGATTCGCGTGCGCGAGGGAGATCGCGTGCGGGTGATCCTCAAGAACGAGCTCACCGAATCAACGGTCATCCATTTTCACGGCGTCGAGCTGCCAAACGATCAGGATGGCGTGCCGTTCATCACTCAGCCGCCTGTAAAGCCCGGCCAGACCTGGACATACGAGTTCACGGCGCCCAATCCCGGCTCGCACATGTACCACTCGCACCACAATTCCGCGACCCAGGTTGGTCTCGGATTGCTCGGCGCGTTCATCATCGAGCCGCGCGATCCGCAGCCGATCGAGAAAGCCGACGTCGACTATGTGCTCGTCCTCAACGACGGCGCGCACGGTTACACCTTCAACGGCAAGAGCTTCCCGGCGACCGAGCCGATCGTGGCGAAGAGGGGCCAGAAGGTCCGCATCCGGTTCATGAACGAAGGGATGATGATCCACCCGATGCACCTGCACGGAATGCACATGACCATCATCGCCAAGGACGGCTGGGCGCTGCCGGCACCGTGGAAGTGCGACACCCTCAACGTCGCGCCGGGCGAGCGGTGGGATGTGATCGTAAACTGCAACAATCCGGGAACCTGGGCGTTTCACTGCCACATCCTGCCCCACGCCGAATCCGATCACGGGATGTTCGGCATGGTCACTGCACTCATTGTGAAGTGATCAGGTGATGACGACTCTCAAGCTCGCTCGAGGTCACCCGCGCAAACGAAGCTCGCACGCCGAGCCGCGTATTCCGCGATGGGTGCGACGCATCCTCGGTATTCCGCTCGAGCTCAAGCTCCTCGGCGCGAATCTCATCATTCTCGGCGTTGCCGCGCTCGTACTGTTCGGGCCGGTGCACGTCGAGCCGGGACGCTTGTCGAGCATGTCGGTCGTCGTCGGCGCGCTTGCGGTCGGCGCGGTGGTAAACTTCGCGCTCATGAAGCTGGCGCTGCATCCGGTCAACACCCTCGAGCGCGTTGCGCAACGCGTCTCGGCGGGCAGGCTATCCGAGCGCGTTCCAGCGTCGATCGTCGCGGATCCCGAGCTGACTCAGCTCGCCAACACTCTCAACCAGATGCTGGACAGTCTCTCCGCAGGCCGGGAGCGGATGCGCAAGCTGGGCGCCGAGGTCGTCTACGCGGAAGAGCGGGAGCGGGCGCAGGTAGCCAGAGAGCTGCACGAGTCCGTCGGCCAGACTCTCGCCGCCGCGAATTTCCAGATTGCCGCCGCGATCCACGAGATCGGCGATCACAAGGCGGCAGAGCGTCTCGGCGAGGTGCGTGAGCTGCTGCGCACCAGCATCGAGGAGATCCGGAACGTTTCGCGCTCCCTTCATCCGCGCGTCACCACGGATCTGGGGTTGCCGAGCGCTCTCGAGGCACTCGGAGACGCTACCCGCCAGCGTTCACTTGTCGACGTGCGTGTCACCACGGACATCAAGGGAACGGTGATTCCTTCCGCTCTCGCGGCGACCCTTTATCGCGTCGCGCAGGAAGCACTGCGCAACGTCGAGCGCCATGCGGACGCCAGCGAGGCCGTCGTCACCTTGCGTGCCCGCCCCGGGTACGTCGAGCTGGAGGTGGCCGACGATGGCTGCGGCTTCGAGGCACCGCTCGAGAGGCGCGGGAGCTCAACCTTCACCGCTTTGCGGGAGCGCCTCTCGCTTGCCGGCGGCGACTTGCATATTCATAGTGCGCGAGACAAGGGAACTCGCGTGACAGCGTGGGTCGGCATCAGCACGGAGGCGGCTTGAGAGATGGAGTGATCAGCGTGGTGCTCGTCGATGACCACGCAGTCGTTCGCGCCGGGCTTAAAGCGGTACTTGGCGGCGCCAAGGACATCCAGGTTGTCGGCGAAGGATCGACTGGAAAGGACGCGATCTCCCTCGCGGAGCGTCTCGATCCGGACGTGATCGTGATGGACCTGTCGATGGGAGAGATGGACGGATCGGAAGC
>DASSNV010000050.1:0-8754 GCA_035701245.1 Gemmatimonadaceae bacterium
CCAATGAAGTTGCCGATCGGGAAGTTGTAGTTGAGGCGCAGTGCGAAAGCGTGCGCATTCACTTCCGAGATGCCGGAGCCCTCGATCTCGTTATCAGCGGGACTATAGTAGCCGTCACCCTCAAGCTCCCAGCGGGGATCAGAGAGGAATACGCCAACCCGACCGCCGTAGCCAATTCCATCTTCGGCAACCGCGACGCCTTCGAGACCGGCGTTGTCGTCGAAGAACGAATACTGGACGAACCCACCGAGTTCAACGGTTCCAGGAAGCGGAGCATCCAGGTTATCCCACCAGACGTACGGCGCCCACATCACCGGCGTCGTTGCCATGGTGCCGCCGCCAAAAAGGTTGCGGAGGTCCGGCGAGAATTGGAGTCCCGCCTGTGCGCCGAAGTCAAACCTTCCGTCGTTCGACGGGAAGTAGTTGACCAGACCGTCGACGCGCAGGGAAATGCCGCTGAAACCAAGGTTGAATCCGGCAAGTCCATTGGCACCGAACTGATAAATCGAACCACCCTGGTTGTCGTCACCGCGGAAATTCTGGAGGATTCCGCCGGCACCGATATGGAAGGAAGGCAGATTACCCATCGGAAAGCTGTACACGAGACGAGCAGAAATATTGCTGCCCTTCACGTCGCCGCCGGGCACGCCGACATTGTTGTAGTCGGCTCCGGTCGCAGCCTGCGCTGGGATGTACTGGCCGTCCGCCTCGAGATTCCAATTCGGAGCAATGAAGGCGCCTACGCGTCCACCGTACCCGATGGAGTTACCAAAGTCCGTATTCAGACCCCATTTGCTATCGAATTTCGTCCACGAAGCGAACCCGCCTACCAGCAACGTCCCGGGCGACTGTGCTGCCGCCGATCCGCCGAGGAGTAAGGCCGTCATCGCGCAGACGGTCCAACTTCTTCTCAACATGATTGGTTCCTCTCAAAGGGTGGAGATGCTTTGCAGCGGTTACCGCGGTTGCACGTTGCGTCGTGAGGCAGGATGCATGCCCGCTGAGCGCGCAAACGCTCGCCAGGCCCTACCCGCCTCACAACCGGACAAACTAGCAAGTCTTTCCTGAGAAGCTAGTGATGCTCGAACGTTGAAAACAACGCGACAAACATTCGTCACGCTCCGCGAATTGCGGCTACGATAAACCGTACTCGTCGTGGCCAAATCGGCTTGCAAGTGCCACGCCAGTTGTGCCCCGCAACGCGCAAAGGCGGGCCTTCGGATCGAATTGGGGTATTTAGGAGCGCAAATCGGGCCTCGACACAACCCGGCGCCACCACGAGCCACGCTGTCGCGCAAGTATCCTGTCAGCTGTGGCTTCCCACGCCAGCTTCATCGCGCTGCCGTCCGCAAACCGGTCCTCTGCTTTCGCCGCAAACGCGGTCCTGAACCAGGACGCAAGCACGCTCGGAAACATCCCGAGGTCGGCGCGCTCTCCCAACTGGCGCGCCAGAATACTCCGCGCATCGTCGGCACCGAAGGGCGTGTCACCGGTCAGCGTGAAGTACACGATCGAGGCGAGCGCGAAATAGTCGGCCGCCGGCCCCTGCAGCTCGCCAAGCAATTGCTCCGGTGCCGCGAACGCCGGCGTGCCTGTCGTGCTCGCAACGTCCTCCCCCGTGACGTTCGCGATTCCGAAATCGGTGATCCGCCATCGTTGATACCGGTCGATCAGCACGTTCTCCGGTTTCAGATCGCGATGCAGGATCCCATTTGCATGCGCGACGATCAGACCGTCCAGCACCTGGTCCACCTGTGACGCAATCTCGGCGATCTGACGCGGTCCCGAACGCGCGATCAAACTCGCAACGCTTCCCTCTTCCGCCAGCTCCATCGTGTACCAGGACAGATCACCGCTCGAATCCCAATCGTAGATCGGGACGATGGCCGGATGCGCGAGCTGCGCGGCGAGTTTCGCCTCACGCCAGAACGCGCGCACCGCGCGATCATCGCGCGCGATGCTCGGGTGAAGAGCCTTGAGCGCTACCTCGCGTTCGAGCGAGAGGTCTCGCGCGCGCCAAACCGTGCCAAACGCGCCGCTCCCCAGCTTCGAGAGAATCTCGTAATCATCACCGACCGCCCAGCGCACGCGCGCTTCGGCGGATTCGTTGGCACTTCGATCCGGCTCCCCACGCACCATCACCACCGTGCGCGCCGGATCGCCGCGATCGACAGCGCGGAGCAGCACCGCCAGCGATGGGTATCTGTCTCCCGGATCGAGCGACAGTGCCCGATCCAGCGCGATCGCCATAGACTCCGGAGTTTCCGGTCGCACGAGCTTTACCGGAGGCGCACCGCGTGACGGCGGTGCCTCGCCGGTAAGCGCAGTGAAGCACATCGCCGCAAGCTGCCATTGGTCGCTTGCCGGCGTCGGTATCCACTCATCGGATTCCCATTCCGGCGGCATCGGCAGCAGCTCTTCACGCATCGGTCGCGACGATTCGCGCGAACGAATCTCGAGTGGACCATTGCCCGGCCGAACACCGGCCGGAATGGATTCGCGTGGCACCGCCCATTGCCACTCCAGCATCCACAGGCGTCCGGTCGGAGTCGTCCAGAGCGCGTCGCCGTTGAGTCCGCCGTGGGCAATGCCGGTCTCGTGCAGATACGCAAGCGTGGAGCACGCGCCGCGGAGGAGCTGCAATACGTATGGAATGTCCGCCAGCCCCAGGCGCGCCAGCCTCGCCCGCACAGTCTCCCCGGTCACCCAACGCCGCAGGTATCCGGGTCCGCGACGGCCTTCACGGTAAGATGTCCAGTAATGGTAGGTGGTCGGTATCGAAGGGTGGCTGCGCTGCGCCAGCTGCCGCGCTTCCTCGAACAACCACCCCGTGTGCGCGGGGTCGGGAGCCGTAACGAGCGACAGCGATCGTCCGAGAACATCGATGACTTCCTGGTAATGGCGATAGTCTCCGACCATCCCGCCCGGGCCCCACGACCATTCCGGCGGCAACTGCCATTCGACCAGGTGCGGCGGCAGCACCTTGGTCGCACGCGGTGTCACTACCCCGCGGTTGACCGGCGTCATGGCGCGCTCCGCGCCAGAAGTATGAGCACCCTCGTTCCCCGTCCTTCGTCGCTGGTTATCGCAATCTCGCCACCCCAGGCCTCGATCAGCCGGCGCGTCACGGCGAGTCCCAAACCGCTGCCCGTCGTGCGGGTGGAAAAATGTGGCTCAAAGATGCGCGGCATTACAGCAGGCGGAATTCCGCCGCCATCATCGACGGTCTCGATGCGCACGCGCACATCTTCTTCCTGCACGGTGATGTCGACGTGACGGGCTCCGGCCAGCCGCGCGTTCTCGAAGATGTTGAGCAGCACATCCCGCATCTCGTCCTTGCGCGCCATCGCCCAGACCGGACGGTCTGCTCCGCGCAACCGCCACTTCACTTTCCGATCGCCCATCTGCTCCAGTCCGGCGACGTCGCGAGTGATCGCGGCGACATCCACCGGCTCGGCGGGTGGAAGATCAGCCGGGGCGCTGCCGTACCGGCTGAATGAGCGCGCGATTTCGTCCAGGCGGTCGATCTCGGCGAGAATTCGTCGAACGTTGTCATTGAGAACAGTATCGTAGTCGACCCGCGGATCAGTGCGCGCGCGTCGGAGATGCTGAACCCCGAGCCTGATCGGAGTAAGGGGATTCTTGATTTCGTGAGCGACCTGGCGCGCCATCTCTCCCCACGCCAGTACTCGCTCGGCGCGGGCGACCTCGATTCTGCTCAGCTCGAGATCGCGCGCCAGGCGGCGCGCTGCGATTCCGCTGAGCCAGAGCGCCGCCAAAGCTCCAGCGGCCGTCGCGAACAGAACGAGCATGCTCAGGTCTCGGCGCCGCCGGTCGAGCACAAGATCGTCACTTCGCGCCGGAGCGGCGACGACATGACGCTGCGCTCCCGGGGCAGCCGCGGCCGCGTACCCGAAAAGCATCCGTGCCGAACCGAGCGTCACCTCCCACGCCGCGGACAGCTCGCCGGCACGCTCGATCCTCAGGTTGACTGCGGGCGGCAGGGATCGGCCCATCGGAGCCAGAGCATCGAGCAGTGTGTCGCTGCTGGTCTCGAGGAACCCGCTCTCGTAAAGGAAGAGCGGCGTGTCGAACCGACGTGCGGCGGCGGGCAGCTGATCGAGCTCATTCCCTGTCACCACCGCATGCAGAGTCTCGCCCACCAGCACTTCTCTCGTCTGGAGATCGTCTCCGCGCAGCCGCTGATAGGACCACGCCGCAAAGACGATCGCGGGAATCACGAAGAACGCGAAGAGTGCGAGGGTCAGGCGCGCATGATAGGTGTAGATCCATCGTGCAGCGCGAACCCTGAGCCAGCGCAGAAAGCCTTTTTCGACCAACGCGCCGGCGAGCCACAGCAGCCCTGCCACGATCAGGTCGAACAGCAGCACGAGCACGCCCCGCTCACCGCGTGCCCACAGTGAACGGAAATCAATCTCGACGTGCGCACGCATCGTCCCCGTGCTGGTCGAGATGAGACGATCTCCATGCACTTCGTCACCAACGCGGTGCCAGCGCACACTGGAGGTATCGGCAACGACGCCCGCCGATGCGTCGGCGAGCGCCACGGCGTACGGCGGATCACCGCCTGATGGAGACGCCATCCCTATCAATGCCGCGTAAGGGTTTGCGCCCAGCAAACGCGTGCGCGGTAACACGAGCACCGACGTCGCGCCTCCATCTGGATGCGCGACCGCCGCCAGCACCTGAACGCCGGTCGGTCCGAGAACGCTTCGGGTCACCGGCTGGTTGGTAGTCAGCGTCTCCCTGATCGCGCTGGCAATCGCTGTCGAATCGGGCTCGGTCGGGACCACAGCGAACTCCGAGATCCGATTGCCGACCTGATCCCACGACGCCAGCACTGCCGGATACTCCGCTGCCGCGAGATCGGACGACGCGTACAGCTTCAGCAGCTCGGCGCGGCTTCCAGCCCTGCTCGAGCTCGCCAGCGTCGAAACGAGACGCCGTGTCAGCTGCACCGCATAGTCGTCGACGTGGCCGAGCGCGGCGACGTCTTCTTCGGCGAGCTGCATGCGCTGCCTCGAAGTCGTCGCCCAGAGGCCGGCGAGCGCGACGATGCCGGCGCCACAAGCCAGGATGAGTGCGGCTCGAAAGCTGACGCTGCCGGGCCAGCCGAGTGCCATCCTGATCGTCCAGTAGGCGCTCAGCAGTACCGCGAAAAGAAAAATGAAGAGCGGTACCTCCCAGAGCAGCCACAGCCCCGGCGTCGATCCCCACGGTGGCTGACCGATGCCGCGCACGATGTTGGAAGCAAAAGGCAGCCCGATGCCGAGAATGAGAACCGCGGAGATCGCGCTGGCCGCGCGCGGCCAGCGCGCGTCGGGGCGCGCTCGAATCACCGCGAACACCGCCATCAGGACGAGACATGCGCTGATGCAGAGCGCGCCCGCGTTAGCGGTGAGCGGACCGGCCAGCCTCGAGAAGTAGTACGCCGGATCGAACGCGCGGGATGTATTGGAGAACGAATTCCACGGCACGAGCGCGGCAAGTGACAGTGCGAAACCCAGCGCGAGCAGGCGCTCGGTCAATGCATGACGGTCTCTCCACGCATACCCCAGAAATGCGAGCACCAGAATCACGAGCGCGACGGTCCCGCGGGCACGCAGCGTCGACGCCTGACGAAAGCGCACCTCACCCGCGGTCGCTAGCTGCGGCGTCGCGCGTAAAATAGGCTTCCCGTTTAGCGCCAACACCACCTCGCCGCCACCGGCGCTGTCACCAGGTGCAAACTCGTACGATGTGACCGCCTGCGTCTTGGAGAGCCGGCTATTGACGGATTCGGTGAGCCGATCGGCCGGAGGCGCTGCGTCGAGCACCGCCGACGCGATGGCGCGACGCGCGCCCCGCGATCGGGTGACCTGAAGCGAGACGTAGAACGGGGTGAAGCTGACACTCATCGGGGCGACAGCCGAATGCGGAGCGACGCGCATTTCACCGGACCATGCCACCGGCCGACTCCCATCGAGCACCACCACCGACTCGCCCTCACGGTGTGGGGAACGCGTATCGAGGAACTCGAACGCGGCTTCGGGAATGTCGGGCGCTTCGAGGGCGGTGGTGGCGCGCTCGTCGAGGCGCTCGCGAGTCGTCGCCAGCTCTCGCTGCAGCGCCCGAATCGCCCCGTCGGAGGCGTTCGTGAGATCAGCGGCGGTCTGCGATGGCGCGGGTCCCGTGCGGGGCAGCGCCGGTGTTCTCACCCACATCGCGATCAGGAAAAGCGGAACCGCCGACGCGGCGAGGATTGCGCGCCGCGAGCGAGGTCGGCTTCTTACAGTAGGATTCCCAGCTGACGCGATGACTCTTCCCTCCCCCTTACCGGCTTCCGGTCCGCTGCGCGTGAAGGAGCTCAATCCTGCGCAGGTCAGTGCCGCGCTCGGCAACGATCCGCGACTCATTATCCCGATCGGCACCTGCGAGCAACACGGCCCTCATCTTCCGCTCGGCTGCGACACCATCATCGTCGAGCGGATGGCCGACGACTTGTCCGCAGAATATGGCGTCTTGCGCGCCCCAACGGTGGAGTACGGAGTCAACGTCGACACCGAGCGCGGCTTCACGGGGAACGCTTCACTGCGCAAAAAAACCCTGCATCGGATGCTCAACGACCTGATCGACTCATGGGAAGCAACGGGCGTCCGTGAATTCATCCTGTTGACGGCCCACGGCCACGATCCGCATCAGGAGGCTCTCGCGACGGTGACGACGACCGCGGCGCGGGTGCGCGTCGTGGACATGTTCGGGATGAACCTCTCGGACCTGTTGCAGGGGCAGCGTGAAGCAATGCACGGCGATGAAGTCGACACTTCGATAATGCTCTACCTCCATCCGGAGATGGTCAGCCTCGATCAGGCGCAGGACTACATGATGTCGCGCGAGCAGCTGCGCAGATACCGCCGCGGTTGGCTGACCGTGCCGAGCGGCAGCGCGGGCTCGATCGGACGGCCGTCGCTTGCCTCCGCGGAGAAAGGCCGGCTGATCTACGACCGGATCTACGCCAAGATCAGCGATCGCATCTTCCTCGCGCCGTCGCCAACGGAGTAGGCGGCTGGAGCCGCGGCCGGTCGTGTGAGATTGCGTCGGTTCTTAATTCAATCTTAAGAAAATCCGGCGTGTTTGGCGCCTGAAACTCTGTTATATAGTTGCGCGTAGTTGTCCAAAAGCCATCCTCTCCATCAAATGATAAGAACACTGCTTTTCATAGGTCTGATCGCAGTCAGCGTAAGGGCATCTGCCCAGGTCGCTCCTGCCGATTCGACCGCCCCGACGACCCTGTCGCTCGATCAGGCGATCGCGCTGGCAAGGCGCAACAATCCTGCATTCCAGCAGACCCTCAACAATCGCATCGGTGCTCGTGCAGCGGTGCGAAGCGCCTACGGTGCACTGCTCCCGAGCGCGGACGCCTCGCTCAGCGTCTCACGCCAGCAGGGTGGCCAGCAGATTTTCAGCGGCACCACTCTGGGAGCTTCCTCGGACGTCAATCAGTCGAATTACGAGATCGGTCTCAGCTACCGCCTCAACTCGGCGACTCTGATCACGCCAAGCCTGCAGCGCGCAAATCGCGACGCCGTAGAAGCCGACATCACCGGCGCGGCGGAAACGCTGCGCGCCAATGTGGCGCAGCAGTATCTGTCCACGCTTCAGGCAGAGGCAAACGCCGACCTCCAGGATTCGCTGGTGGTCGCGTCGCAGGCCGAGCTCATCCTTGCACAGGCCCGTGAAATCGTGGGCTCGGGGACCCAGCTCGACGTCCAGCGCGCCGAAGTCGCGCTCGGCCTCCAGAAAGTCCAGGCGTTGAAGGCCCGGAATCAGGTAGAAATCGAGAAGCTGCGACTCTTCCAGATCATTGGAACGCCCCAGCCAGCGACAGTTCAACTGACAACGGAGTTCAAGGTCACGCCGATGAATCTGAGTCTTCAGGATTTGATCGCATCGGCTCGCCGCGACAATCCGGGGGTCCTGGCGCTGCGTTCCAGAGAGCACGTGGCCGATCTGAATGTGCGCCGGGAAAAGGGCGAGTACTCGCCGACGCTGTCGCTCTCAACAGGTATTGGCGGCTACACGTACGGCTACACGAACCCGAACTTTCCGGTCCAACAGGCGCAGGCGCAACTCGAGGCATCGCGGTCCAGCTGCGTCCGCACTGAAGAAGTGCGGGCAGCGCTCAACCTCTCCAATCAATTGGCAGAGTGCCAGGCGATGACTTTTACTGACGCCCAGGCGGCCGCCATTCGGCAGAGCAACTCCAGGTTCCCCTTCGACTTCACGAAATCGCCGCGGTCGATAACAGCGATGTTGTCGCTGCCGCTGTTCGACGGATTTGCGCGTGAGCAGCGGTTGCAGGAAGCGATGGCAAACCGCTCCGACGCCCGCTACAGTGTGCGCTCGATGGAGCTGGCGCTCACCGCCGACGTCACCGCCGCTTATCTGACGCTCGTGACCGCCGGGAAGACCGTGACGCTTCAGGAGCAGAACGCCGAAGCAGCCAAGAACGAGCTCAAGCTCGTGCAGGACCGTTATCGGATCGGAGCGACGACCTTCGTCGATCTGACCGAGGCGCGCGCGACGTATGAGCGCGCCGAGAGTGACCGCATCAACGCGATTTACGACTACCATAAAGCCTTCGCCGCTCTGGAGAGCGCCGTCGGTCATCCCCTTCGCTAATCGGATCGAGACAATGAAGAAACGCACCAAGTGGACAGTTGTCGGCGCCATCACCCTCGCGGTGTTGATGAT
>DASSNV010000051.1:0-7298 GCA_035701245.1 Gemmatimonadaceae bacterium
CCGAAGAGCCGCAACCCGTCATCCATTGTCGCGGTCATGTATGCATCGAGATGTGCCGGAGGCTTCACCGAAAAAAGGGTTGCCACCGAATCGACGAAGCGTGACGCCTGGACTCCTTTTGCCGGTGACGGTGTGATGCCCGGCGCATACCAGTAAGTGATTCTCCCGAAATCCCGGTGGGCCCACGTGCGTGTGAGACGCGGCAACGGCGAAGTAAACTGCCAGCCGTATGGAGAACCCGGAGCGCGCACGGCATAAAGTCTCTGCAGGGCAACCGGCCGTAAATGTGTTCCGCTACTGTCAGCGGATCCGTGAATGATCTTGACGACAAACACAGTGTCGCCGGGCGCCGCACCCGTGACGCCGATGATCGTCGCCGGAAATCCCTGGTAGGCTTCCATCGCCAGGTCGCCAAATCGAGCATCGGCGGCCGAGCTGCTCCACAATCCTCGACTGCGCGCCGATGCATCGGGCTGGGCGAGATAGGCTTTCGCCAGTCGAACGATGTCGCGCACTTCGCGGATCGTTGTATCGACGCCGAAGCTGGTTGTAACGCTGGGCGGAGGAGTTTGTGCGGCGAGCTGACTGGTCAGACCGCACAGGAGAAGGCAGATCGTGCTCCTGGCTGACTTCACTTGGTGCGTCTCTCCAGAAATCCTCTGCCCTCGAATATCGCGGGCATCGCTTTCTCGATTCGCGCCGTCCGCGTCGCCGACTGTTTTGCCGCGCCGAAGTGATAGAGGTAACTCCTCTGGCGTCCCGGCGTCAGTGCCTCGAAGGCGCGCTTGAAGCGCGGGTCCCTGCGGAATTGCTTGGCGAGCTCCTCGGGAACCGGAAAATCCGAGGTTTCCCTCTGCTTCACCCGCAGCCCGGCCTTCTCGACAGCAATCGCTTCGCGGACGTAGGCCTTGATGATCCCTGCCTTCGCCTTGATGTCCTTCGCGCCGGTGAACCTCATTACGCGTCCGGCCTGCGTTTGACCGAGCTGCACAAGCACCTTTTTTGGATCCTTCAGCAGAGCGCCCTGAAAGAAGCCCAATGCGAAGTAATCCTTGAAGCCCTGGATGATGACGATGTTTTTTCCATCTACAGTGTAGGTGGGCTTTCCCCACTTACACTCCTCCTTCATTCCAAGACCGGCGAGCACCCGCCGCATTGCCGCGATCTCCGGCTTCCACCGGTCTCGATACGCCATCTCCATGGAACGCGATCCTCGGTGCAGGTTTGCAGATCATGGCGTTGCGTGAAGCAGACTCTCGCCAACCGTCCAGATATCGTTCGCCGAGCTCGACCAACCCGCACGAATGGGTGACGGATGTGTGATAGGCGACCACTCGTTGCCATCGTAATGTCGGAGC
This sequence comes from Gemmatimonadaceae bacterium, assembly GCA_035701245.1. Lineage (GTDB taxonomy): Bacteria > Gemmatimonadota > Gemmatimonadetes > Gemmatimonadales > Gemmatimonadaceae > UBA4720. The sequence goes on from DASSNV010000051.1 coordinate 1,359, forward strand.
ACGTCAGGCGCGTTTCCGGCGATCCACACGTCCGAATGCGAAGTACCCCAGACACTGTACAAGGTTTGATTGTCTTCAATCGACGTCTCAAACCACGCGATGCCGTTGAAGTGGAAGACCACCGCCTGCCCGATATCTCCGTCCGCGCCAACCGCCCACACATCGGAAGGTGAAGCGCCCCACACACCGTAGAGATCGTACGGCCCGATCGACATCAGAGCGAAGCTCGAACCGTTGAAGTGAAAGAGAGTCTCGGGATGCGCGCTGGCGAAACCGTTCTTGCGAACGCCCACGAACCATACGTCCGACGGAGAGCTACCCCAGACGCCGGTGACGAAGCCGGTTCCAGTGTCGATGATCGTCCAGCTCGTTCCATCAAAGTGCAGAATCTCTCCAGTGCCTGCGACGGGGTCGCCACCAACCGCCCAGACATCGGACGCGTTGGCGCCCCACACATCCGCGAGCGTTGAGGTCGTTACACCTGCGACGCTTGTCCAACTCGCGCCATCCCAATGCTGAATCGCGCCCGCCGAGCCCACTGCCCACGCGTCAGTCGGTGTAATTGCCCAGACGGCCGCCAGGTTCTGGCTGAACCCACTCGCTGCGACCGACCAGCTCATTCCATCGTAGTGTAGAATCGCGTCATTGCCGACCGCCCAGATGTTCGCGGCGCCAGTTCCACTGACATCGACGAGCGTCACACCAGTGCCGCCTGGAACCGGCGTCCACACCAGATCTGCCGCCGGGTCGGGTGGTGCGACGGAATCCTTGCAACTTCCACAAATCGTCGCGACCGCAGCTGCCACCACCGCATTCCGGACGAAGCGTGCTGTCGTCGATTCACCCACAAAGAGGAATGCCCTGGGTTTCATGATCGAGTCCATCGCTCCAGATCCTGACGCAACAATTGCGCTTGGGGATGTGGTGGAACTCCCTGCGCGCCGCTGCCGTCTGTAGAATTGTGAGATGAACACGCCGTTGCCAAAGTCATCGCAGCGAATCCGGATCATCGGCTACGCCTGCGCGCTCGGCGCGGGCGCGATCTGGGGGACTACAGGACCGCTGAGCACGGCGTTGTACGCGGAAGGCGCGGCAATTTCAGCGGTGGGATTCTGGCGACTCCTTCTCGCAGTACTCGGCCTCACGATCTACGGCTTCTTCGCGCGTGATATCTTCAGGATCGACAGGCGCGGAATCTGGCTGATCATGGTCGTTGGAGGTGCGCTCGTCGCACTGTTCGAGGTGCCCTTCCAGTATGCGATCGCGGGCCTTGGCGTCGCGCCTGCCGTCGCACTCCTTTACACCGCGCCGGTTACCGTTGCCGTCGCCGGCCATTTCATCCTCAAGGAAAAGCTGACGCCCGTTCGCGTTGCGCTCGCGGTTGGCGTCATGATCGGAGTTTGGTTGACCGTAAACGGTGAAGCTGCCGACGCGTCGCAACCCACAGCGTCTCGGCTCGTCGGAATACTCGGCGGGCTGATCGCGGCCGCGTCGTATGCGGCGACCGCGATTCTCGCTCGGTACGTCGTGCCGCGGTACGGATCAAAGAAGATGTTGTACTGGGAGCTCGTCGGCGGCCTGATCTTTCTCGCCATCCTGTTGCCCATATTTGGACAGACTCCGCATGCGCCGCGCGACATCGCGGCCTGGGCATACATCGCGTCGCTGGGAATCGGAGCCGTAATCGCAGCGAATTTCCTGTTCTTTGCCGCGATGAAGCGCATTGATGCGGCGCCGGCAAGCGTTGCCGCGAGCGTCGAGCCTCTGGTTGGAGCGCTGCTGTCCCTAATGCTTTTCAATCAACAGTTGCGCTGGTTCGGATGGCTGGGTCTGCTGATGGTTGTTGGGGGAGTTGCCGGCGGGTACGCCGAAGAGGCAGAGACGGAGCCGATCACTGAGGCACAGTTGCAGTGAATTCGCGGACTTTCACCCGGTCGCCGATGTCAATCGTCATCAAGTCTTCGCCGAGTACCACGGCGCCGGGGTAGACCAAACGCGTGCGGCGGATGACGTCTGCGCCTGTCGGCGGCTGGAAATTGCGATCGGTCGTGAGCAGCGCCACGTGGGTGAACACAGCAAGCTTCGGTCTGACGCGCGCGAATACGCGCCCGGCATCTTCGGGCGAGGTGTGGAACCCGAGGATGCGACGCGCTGTTGCCGCCGTCGGCGATTTCTCGAGCAGGTCTGGATGAACCGCCGCGACTTCGTGCACCAGGCCGCGTGGAGCTACCACCATCGGCCGGCGACGAGCGTCGATCTGAGCCGTCGTCAACAGGGACAGCCGCCGAACGTGATCGCACATGCGTGGAAGGCGCAGCAGCGATTACATAAGCGCTTCAATCATTTGGCGTATCGCAAGCGGCCGCAAATTGCAGTCGTCGCCGTCGCGCGCGAGCTCGTCGGCTTTCTATGGGCGGTCATGCAGGGTGCGCCACGGAGTGTGCCGCCGAGTGTGCCACCGAGCCAGTCGCTCGCCGCATGAACACCCCTGTCGTGGTCCGGCGTGCGGCGTCGAGGCTCGATGCGCGAGCACTCTCGACGGCGTTATGGGGCCTCGAGCGTTACCAGTACGAGCAGGATCCCCGAGCCTAGAATGAGTCAGCGCCCGACGAATCCAATTCTTGCCGCGCTGCTCGAGCGATCGGGTAATCGGCGCATATCAGCAGGATTCACCGTCGATGCTGCCTCGCGCCCACGTCGTGCCATGACCACTCCCGAAATGAAGTCTTGACACCAGCCCAGTCATATCAACGCCCCAGTTCTGCTGCAAGCGACTCTAACATAGTTGCGGAAAGATAGTGAAGCGCCGCAGGCAAGAGACCCAATGGGCGCACAACCCAACGATTATCACGCCGCTCGTCTGCAGCAACTACCGTTAGGAAGCTACTCTCGCGATGCTGACTGACTAGCAAGAAATTCGCGAAGCCCTTCGAAGTCTGCGAGCATTTTGAGTTTCCATTGCCCGTTTACGCGTCGCAACTCCATTGCTTGGACGCCACGTATAGGTCGCTCACTAGCTGGCAGCTTCCATTGATAAACGACATACGCTCGGTCCGGGTCCGGTTGAGCAACGCCGTATATATTGATGCCCTGGAAGCGATCGAGTGCGGAGCCCTGTGAACTCGTTGCGACAAAGAAAGCGAAGAGCCTGGCGTTAAAGTCGGTATCGGAAAGAGTGCTCAGAACGAGTTGCGTTGGCGTTCCGAGCACGCGTGCAGCCAGGCGATGCGACGAGTCTTTCTCAAAGATTGGAAGAAAGGCTGCCTTAGTCCTGGCGAGCTCTTCGGGATCTGTGAGACTTGCTGACGTTCTCCAGTCTTTGGCCAAGAGCGCATCGGCATGACGCTGAACGACTTCGGCCGGGCTCAGGTTTGAGGCGGCGCTGGCTTCGTTTTGCGCGCGTACTTCGCTTGCGGAGATCAATGCGACCACACTTGCGAGAAGCACTAGACGAGCGCGCGCCATAAGTAAAGACAATGTGTGGGTAGGCTTCCTAACTCCCAAGTTCAGCAGCGAGCGATTCTACTCTAGCTGCGATCATATGCAATTCCTTAAAGCGAGCGCTCGTCTGCTGCAATGTTCGTTAGACAGAAACACGCGGGCAGATGTCGAACTACGCAGCGCGCAAAGGAGCCAGCTCTGAAGGCCTTAATTGTGGAACCCCGAGCTCTCGCAGGACACGATTTAGCTTGGATGCGCTCACTTGGGAGGGGGCCGTAATCTCGATACCGAGCGGGTCGCCATTCGATGCAAAGTCGATAATTAGGCCAGGGTCGACCCGACGCGTGCGTACACTTTTTCTTCGTTTACTGCGCGGTAGGTAGAGATAGGCCGCTAGTAGTCGCCCTTTGCGGTATGTGACCTCGAGATAGGCTTCTTTCATGAGACTGGATAGGCGGTTACGACAACTAAAACTTGGGCAGAAGAATCCGGTTCCACAATGACTTCCCAAGCTTTGCGCTTATGACGCGTCTCGATGACCCAACGGCCGGGAACGACGTCCCTACGAAAATCGGAGGCGGCAAACAGCATACGACGTAATTCGACCTCACTAAAGTCGCGATCCGCCATTCTTTTGAAGAGGTGCGACGCAAGTTCGAGCTCCCAATCCCACCAAGGCGGCCACGCTGGCATTGCTATACGCTAAGCGGGAATCAAGAAAATGCATACCGTTTGCTGTCTTACGCCCAAGTTCTGCTGCGAGCGATCTGCTATCAAGGCGCATTTCAATCATTCTGGTATCAACTCCACAGGCGCACAACCCAATAACTAAGACGCGCTCGTCTGCAGCGATTACCGTTAGGCAGGGCCGCGATGCGAACTCTAATTACTATGGAGAGAGAAACCCGCTTGTTTGAGCAACACCTGGATGCGACCGATGTCTTGGTCGCCGACCAAAATCAGCCGTAGCGTGGAACCGTCGCTCTTATGAATCGTTAGGACCCCTTGGTTCGGAAGTCCCCCGGTCCACCAACTCTTACGACCTGAAAACGTGACACCTGCGACCTCTGAGGCACCCAACTGAAAGTTGTGCTCGTCTAGATCAAGAAAGCGTTTGGTCGTAGGATCGACAGTGGAATACATCTTCTCGCGTTCTGCGCGCTTTTGCATAGCAGCTGCCGGCCCATAGCCCGCTCGCGCCATTGCCTCGACGGCTTGTGGGTCATAAGCCTGTCCAGCCACACGAGCAGCGCTCATCAAACGCGGTGTCACGTAAACTTTGTAGAAACGGTCTAGGCCGAGCCATCGCGGCTGGAGACCATAAAAGCTTTCTGCTTCAGTCATGAGATGATGCCTACGCCGCTGCCTTGTATCTACGATTTTATTGATTTCACAGATTGAATCTGTAGTGCGTCAGCTCGATCTGCCTAGGGTGCTTTGGTCTGGACACCGGGCGTTAGCCGGGGCGGCGCACTAAATCGTTGTCGAGAGCCCGTACAGTTGCGTGGGGTTTCAGATCCCGCATAATGCAAGGCTGGGCCGCTGACGACACGTTCTGCGATCGGAGAGAGAGGGGAGCCTATGGAGACGCCGCGGTTTGTGGGGATCGACGTTGCGAAGGGAGAGTTGGTCGTTGCCGCTCTTCCAGGAGATGAGAGTTGGGCGGTTGAGAACGATGAGAAGGGGGTGGGGGTGTTAGTGGAGCGATTGAAGCGTGAGACGTTGGCTTTAATTGTTCTTGAGGCGACGGGAGGTTACGAGCTTAGGGCTGTGAGTGCGTTGGCGGCTGAGGCACTCCCGGTTGTGGTGGTGAATCCTCGGCAGGTGCGTGACTTCGCCCGCTCGACGGGCCAGCTCGCCAAGACCGACCGGATCGATGCTCGGATGCTGGCGCTGTTTGGTGAAAGAGTGCGACCTGAGGTTCGAGTTCTGGCGGACGAGGATCAGCGCTCGCTCGATCAGCTTCTCACACGTCGTCGCCAGGTCCTCGAGATGCTGACCTCGGAGCGCAACAGACTGGGTCAGGTTTCCGGTCGTGGAGCGAAGGTCGTGAAGAAGAGTCTCAAGTCTCATATCGCCTACCTCGAGCGAGAGCTCAGGGTCAGCGATACGGAGCTCTCGGAAATGATTCGCTCGAGTGCCTTGTGGCGCGAGAGGGATGATCTGCTGCAAAGCGTACCTGGAGTGGGGCGGGTGGTTTCGCTGACCCTCCTGGCTGAGTTGCCCGAGCTAGGTCGGCTCAATCGAAAGGAGATCGCCAAGCTGGTCGGCGCTCCTCTCGCTCGTGACTCCGGGTCGATGCGTGGCAAGCGTATCGTCTACGGCGGCCGGGCGAGTGTGAGAGCAGCGCTTTACATGGGAGCCCTGGTCGCCACCAAGTACAATCCAGTGATCCGCGCGCTGTATCAGCGGCTTCTCACCGCGGGCAAGGCTAAGAAAGTCGCGCTCGTCGCGTGCATGCGGAAACTCTTAACCATTCTCAACGCGATGACGAAAAAC
>DASSNV010000052.1:0-2749 GCA_035701245.1 Gemmatimonadaceae bacterium
AGGGCGGCGTTGATCGCCAGTCGTGGCGCATCGCTCCAGCGCATCCGCAACACTTCGGCATCGGTATCGCGGCGCAAGGTCTGAAGCGGAGAGATGTTCCGCAACGCGAGCAGCGGACGAAGCGCGAACACCAACGCAATCCATCCGCCGACCGCGAGCCCGTCGAGCGCGGCGGAAGGGACAAACGACACGTGGACGTCGATGGGCAGGAAGCCGACAAGAACTTTCGGGAGCGCGAACTGAACTGCGACGCCGAGCAGGACGCCGGCCGCGGCGCCGATCAGTCCCATCGCGGCAGCCTGGACGACGTAAATCGCCATCACCTGTCCACTGGATGCGCCCAGGCACCGCAGCACGGCGACGATGTCGATCTTGCGGGCGACGAAGGCGCGGACGCCGCTCGCGACGCCGATCCCGCCGAGCAGGAGCGCGACAAGCCCCACGATGCCGATGAAATCCGAGAGACTCTCGATCGCATCGGCGGTGGCCATCTCGGTCTGGGTCACGGTGCGCATTCGCACCTGCTGGGCGTCGACCCGCTTCTTGAACGGCTTGACGTACTTGTCGGGATCGGTTCCGGCGGGAAGTTTGGCGAGCACGGTTCGCTCGGCGGTGCTCCCAAAGACGAGCAGCTGCGTCTCGGCGATGTAGCGAGCCGGAATGAAAATCCGTGGACCCAGCATCTCGGCGATGCCGGCCGCTCCGGGCACGTCCTTGATCGACGCAACGATGGTAAAGCTCCCGAATCCCAACTTCAAAGTGTCGCCGACTCTCGCATCGAGTGATGTGAGAAGTGCCGGATCGACGATCGCGTACGCGCCCTGACGCAGCATCGGCCAGCGGCCGGCCGGCTCGGTGACGATGTTTCCGTAGAACGGATAATTGTCGGTAACGCCGCGCACCTGGGCGAACCGTGTTCCGCTGGTTCGCGGGACCACCGCCATGGATGGGAACGTGGTCACCCGAGCGAACGAGACTCCGTGATGGCTCAGAGAATCGAACAGCGAATCGATCGGCGCGGGGATCGGCTTGGACGAGTTGAACGACACGTCGCCGCCCATCAGCGCGCGCGACTGATCCTTTACCGAATCGACGATGTTCGATGAGAAGGAATCGATCGCTACCAGCGCCGCCACGCCGAGCGAGATCGACGACATGTAGAGGAGAAGCCTGCGCCGCGCGGTGCGGCTTTCCCGCCAGGCGAGATTCCAGATGCTTCTAGCCACGCGGGATTGGGGGATGAGGGATGGGGGATGGGGGACGGGGGACGGGGGATGCGAGATGCGGTGGGTGCGACGCGGGTAGTGCGCGAATTAACGCCGAGGGCGGACACCAATTCCCAAGCGGCTGTTTCATCCCGCGCCCGTCCCGTTTGCGCCGCTGTCCTCAACGACGGCGCCGTCGAGCAACCGGATGGTGCGCGATGCGCGAGAGGCGAGCGCGGCATCGTGGGTTACGAGCACGATCGTCGATCCGCCGTCGCTGTTGAGCGACTGGAGGAGCTCGAAGATCTTGTGACCGGTGGCGTTATCGAGGTTGCCGGTTGGCTCGTCCGCGAAAAGGATTCGCGGCGAGTTGGCGAAGGCGCGCGCAATCGCGACACGCTGCTGCTCGCCGCCGGAGAGCTGGGTGGGGAAGTGGTGGCCTCGATCTCGAAGTCCAACGCGCTCGATGAGCTCTCTGGCGCGCTCGGCGGCGCCGTCGCTGCCGCGAAGCTCGAGCGGGACCTGAACGTTCTCCAGCGCAGTCAGAGTCGGAATGAGCTGAAAGGTCTGAAAGACGAAGCCCACTTTTTCTCCGCGCAGTCGCGCGCGATCGTTTTCAGAGAGCGTCGTGAGGTCGGCGCCGTCGAGGACCACCGTGCCGCGGGTCGGTGTATCAAGACCTGCGAGAAGGCCGAGCAAAGTCGTCTTGCCGCTGCCGGAAGGTCCGACGATTGCGACGAAGGCTCCCTGTTGGATGGTGAACGACACATCGCGGAGCACCGCAAGCTTCTGCTCGCCGCTCATGTATTCTTTCGTCACTTCACGGGCAATCAGCATGTACGATGACGTGGTTTGGTGGGCGGCTCAGACACGACGGGCATTGTGGCTCTCGGCGCTGCTGTTCGGCATCGCGTGCGGCTCTTCCGAAAACACGAATAGTGTCCGGGACGCGAGAGAGACGAAGAATAACATGAGCGAAGGAAGTGATGCGGGATCACCCGCAGGTGCAGCGGGTGGCGCGGTGGCTGCGGCGAGCACGGCACGCACGCCGGTGGTCCTTTTCTTCGGTACCAGCCTGACGGCGGGCTACGGTCTCTCGCCGGAGCAGGCATTTCCGTCGCTGATCGAGAAGAAAGCTCGTGACGAGGGGGTTCCGATCAAGGTCGTTAACGCCGGGCTTTCGGGAGAGACGACTGCAGGCGCGGTGCGACGGATCGATTGGGTGCTGCGCACTCCCGCGGATCTGGTGGTGATTGAAGGTGGTGCGAACGACGCGTTGCGTGGTCTGTCTCCGGCTGCGGCGAAAGCGAACCTGGAGAAGCTGATCGCGGCGGTGCGTGCGAGGCAGCCACAGGCGAAGATTGCGCTCATCCAGATGGAGGCGCCGCCCAACTATGGAGTCGCCTATACTCGCAGCTTCCGATCGATCTACGCAGACCTCGCGCGCCGGGAGAAGGTGCCGTTGCTGCCGTTCCTGCTGGACAGCGTTGCCGGCATCCCGCGGCTCAATCAGGCCGACGGTGTACATCCGAACGTGGCGGGTG
>DASSNV010000053.1:0-6704 GCA_035701245.1 Gemmatimonadaceae bacterium
TCGCGATCGCGGCAAGAATGCCGATGATGACGACCACGATCAGAAGCTCAATGAGGGTAAAACCCTTTTTGTTGCTCATTTAAGACTCTCCTGAAACGTTGGGAAATCGCCGCCGGCTTTCTTAGGGCCTTCAGCATGTCAAAAGACGCACTGCCTGACATCAGGCAACCCCTCATAGGGCAACCGCTGAACCGAACCCCGGCCGAATCGCAAGTTCCGGCGCACCAATGACTTACAGAAGTGGCCGGGCGCCCGAGGGCCCTGAAAATCTCTGCAATTTGCAAATCGCTTGCATCCTGCAATGTCCCGCTCAGCCCCAGCCCGCCGGCGCGGCGACCCGCGGACGAAGCACCCTGGCAACCGGTTCGTAGGGACCCTGTCGCGCTGGACCGTCGCGGAGTTTGTGGCGTATGATGTGTAGACAGAAATCAATCCGCCGCCGGAGCCAGCATGCACTACAATAGAGTAGCCCGAGTTCCTGAATTTTCGTTCGCCGAGACGCTCGCGGCCGCTGTCGTCGCCAGTCTCCTTTGCGTGAACATCCTTCACGCGCAGTCCAAACCTTCAGTTGCGGTCCAGCCTGCCGCGGCACACCGAACCTACGTGAAGCCCAACGACTCCGAGCTGAAAAAGAAGCTCACCCCGCTGCAGTACGAAGTCACCCAGCACGAAGCGACCGAGACCCCCTTCCGGAATCAGTACTGGGACAATCACGAGCCCGGCATCTACGTCGACGTAGTTTCGGGCGAGCCTCTGTTCAGCTCGCTCGACAAGTTCGATTCCGGCACCGGTTGGCCAAGCTTCACCAAACCGCTCGAGGCCGCGAACATCCACACCAAGAGCGACCGGCTGCTGGGTTACGAGCGTACCGAGGTCAGATCCGCGCACGCCGACTCGCACCTCGGCCACGTGTTCAACGACGGCCCCCGTCCGACCGGCCTTCGCTACTGTATGAACTCGGCGTCGCTGAGATTCATTCCCGCATCCCAGCTCGAGGCGGAAGGCTACGGCCAGTACGCGGCGCTGTTCAAGACACCGGAGCTGGCGAAAAAAGCAAAGTAGCTGGCCAGCGGAACGAAGGAGGCCGAGCGGCTAGTCGAAGCGTCTAGCCCTCGGCCTCCTTTGCGCTCAGATTTTGCTTCCCGCGAAGCGTCTCGCCTTCACCACCTTCGCCGATCTCCGAATGGAATGCTGGCTGATCACGTCGCGCGCGGAAGTAATGAGACTCGAGTTCGGCGAGGAGCCGCCGCCCGAGATCTGTCTACCCGACAAGCCGCTCGCTGAGATCGAAGACAACGCGATTCACAAGGCAATTCAGGATGCGCCGTACATCATCTATCGGCGCTACCATCTCGCGCACGAGAGCTGGCGGCTGGGGATAGTGTACTCCATCGCGCCGCCGACGGTGGGCGACATCCAGATTCTCTCGGCGTACCGCGCCGGGCACGAGGCTCGACCCCACCTCGTCTAGCTTGGCGGTGTCAAGGCGGGGAAGCGATCTCGGCACTCACCGGCATCCACAGAACAGAAGCGCGGAGCTGTAAGCTTGGTCAGCTTGCGCCTGGCAGCAAAGGCTCATTGTTACATGCCCTGATCAACGGCTTACCCGGAACGCGACGGCACTCCGACCATAGGCGCTGCGAGCAGCAAGCTGACAAAGCTTAAGGCTCCGTGCTTCTGTTTTGTGGATGCCATTGCGCGCCCAAATCGATTCCCCGCCTTGATCGTCCCAGAGCCGCGCGCCGTGCGGCTATTTGTGCCGCAGCTTGTCGACGGCGGCGTCGAGCATCGCCTGCAGTCGCAGATACTCCTCGTTGATTCTCTTGCCTGCTTCCGGCAGCTCGGCCTCTGCCTTCTGCGCCAGCTCGGCGAGCCGCTTGCCGGCGTTGGTAAGCTCTTCACGCAGCTTGTCGAGAGTCTGCTTCAGATCGTCCATGCGCTACTCCTGATGGTGGCGGGCGGTCCACGCAATCTAGCCTGACGCGGCCGCGGTAGATGCTAACTACGTGACGGCGGAGACGCTGGTTACAGCTATTGCTTCGTCGGTTGGCTCGCCGGTTTCTTGGCTGGCTTGACGAGCAGTCTCTGTCCGATTTTAACCAGATCGCCCTGGAGCTGATTCCATTGCTTGAGCTGCTCCGGAGTGGTCTCGAACTTCCGCGCGATGCTGAAAAGCGCATCCCCTCGCTTTACCGTGTAATAGAGTGGCTCGTTGATCAGCGCGGCGACCGCGGCGCGGAGGCGGCGCTCCTCGGCGGCGGCGCGCCGCTGCGCGGCGTGGATGCCGTTGACGTAGTCGACGAGCGAATCGAGCTCGGCTTCCTGACCGTGTACGGCGGCGAATTCTCCGCGCGGCGAGCCCGGGTGCGTGACGACAACTCCGTGCGCCGTGAGAAAGTACAGGCGGCGCGGGCGCAGGTCGAGCAGGGTGTCGTTCTTGAATTCCTGGGAGACGATCACGGGCGGAGCGTCTTCGTTCTCTAGCTTGCTGCCCGGCGCAACGCCGATGAAAATCAGCCGGTGATTGGTGGCGTACAGGATCCCATTCGCGCTTCGGTAGTAGTCGGTGGGGCGGCGGACGAACACCCGGGTTTTCTGCTCGACTTTCTCGTCGTACTGAAGCATGCCGCCCTGGAGCTCTCGATCGGCGGCGGCCCAGGCTTTCGGCGCATCAACGTGGCGCATGAAGAAGAAGTAGCCGAACAACAGCAGCGCGACGACGACGATCAGGAGCCCGAGAAGCGCTTTCTTCAGAAAGCGAAAGGAGCGATAAAGTCCTTCGGACTCTTTCATTTCAAGTCAGTGTAGTCGGAGTTGGGCACCGGCGGGAGGGCAATCTCCATACCCGGTGTGGCATATGAGGTGCAACCCGAGGGGGCATGGCCGACCTCGAATTCGAAAAGCGCCGGTCAGGGGCCGAGGATCCCTTCATCAACGTACCGGTGAGGCGGCCGCTGCGACCTCCGGCCCCGGGCTGGAAAAGAATTCTCAGGAACGCTCTCCAGGGTATCGGCGCGGTGCTCCTTCTCACCGCCGGGACCATCTGGACGATTCATCAATCCCATCCGAAGTTCATCCCGCCAGGCGCCCTCCTTCACCTTCCCGCCGCGGTCGTCACCGCCGCGCAGCCCGGCACCGAAGCCTACGTAGCGCCTGATGACTCGGCTGCGCAGCTCGAGATCAAGAAGGTGGCGTATTCTCTCCGCAAATACACCAACGACACCGTTCTCGCGCGACGCATCGCCCAGGCGATCGTGGTCGAAGGAGGGAAGAAGCACATCGATCCCGCGCTACTGGTCGGGGTCGTTCTCACGGAGGATGCCAAGCTTGATCCGAAGGCAAAAAGCTTCGTCGGAGCGCGGGGGCTGATGCAGGTGATGCCCTTCCACGCCGGTAAGTGGAAAGGCTGTACGTCCGCCGACCTCTTCGCGATCGATTCCAACATCTGCCACGGCGTGAGCATCCTGGCGGATTTGATCAAGCGGTCGCCGAGCGTGGCGACTGCGCTCCAGCGCTATAACGGCTGCGTGAGAGGAACCAACACACCGAATTGCCACACCTACTCGGGGAAGGTCCTGAAGTTCGCGGAGCAGGCTGCGACGCAGATGCTCAGTTTTGGGATGTCGGAGTAAGCCGCCGGAACCGCTCCGTAAACATCCGACCCACAAGCGAAGCTAATTACCGAGATCGCAACCCTTTGCAGGAAAGCGACTTGCCTTGGCACGCGTCACTTTGCTGATGTTTTTTCCGGCTGGACTCGCTTCCGGGGGGCAAAACTTTTCATTGACCGAATGCGTCAATACAGGTAGCGTTATACGTATCTCGGCAGTGGCATTATCACAATAGATCGAAATGGCTGAATGGATAGGGCGGGAACTCGAGCGAATCAGAAAGCTCAGAGGTCTCCGTCGTGAAGACGTTGCGGCAAGGCTGCCAAGACCAGTTTCGCCGTCAACCATTCGCAATATCGAGCATGACGAAGAGTACAACGTCTCGCTCGAGCTTTTGCGACAGGTTGCCGCCGTTCTGGGCGCCAAGATCCAGGTCTCACTCGAGGCCGAAGATCTTAAGCGCTGGCAGACTCCGCCCGGACAGCGGCCGGCGATCGATGCCGCTGAGGTGCGGGCAGAGGTTGGGCACGAGAAGCTGATCGACAACGAGTACTTCATTCGGTACATCCGGGCACGCTATCCCGAATGTCCGTTGACGAACTCGCAGATCGGCAGACGAATGTGGGACTTTGCCAAGCCCAGGGGAGCGGAGCTGGTGAAGGGCAGGATGCAGGTGAAGAAGCCGGCGACCGAGAGCATCGCTACATACAGGCTCCCGACGACGGCAGCGCAGTACCGCGTACGTGAGCGGGATATGGAAGTGTTGCACGGTTTTGCGGATCGGTTGGGCCGGGCGTACCGGGATGAGAAAGGGAGAGTGCTTGTTCCGCTCATCTAGAGGTCACCGGGCTTCACTAATTCGAGGAGAACCTGTGAAGAAGTCACTCAAGCCGTTAAGCGCGCCGCCGCCGAAGCTGACCTCGCCAATGAAGTCGGCTATGAGCGCCGTCACCCATGCCTTCGCATTGGGTGCGCTGCTCGTGGGCGGAGCTGTGTGGACGATATCGCAGCAGCACCCCCTCTATGCGAACCCGGGGAAGCTGCTGAGACTGCCCGCGGCCGTCGTCGACGCTTCGCAGCCGACCGAGCAGGCCTTCCGTATCGGTGAGGTACTGAACCAGTACACCCACGATCGTGCTCTCGCGTTCCGCATTGCCGACGCCCTCGTCGACCAGGCGGAAAAGGAGAAGATCGATCCCGCGCTGCTCGTCGGCGTGCTTCTTACCGAAGACGCGACCCTCGATCCGCACGCCCGCAGCTCGGTTGGCGCGCGCGGGCTGATGCAGGTCATGCCTCTCCACAGTGGTAAATGGGGCTGCGGCTCGTCCGACCTGTTCAACATCGAGAGCAACATCTGCCACGGCGTGCAGATCCTGAAGGAAGCGATGCGCAGTGCGCCGAACACCCGTGTGGCGCTCCTCCGCTACAACGGCTGCGTGCGCGGCCGCAACACGCCCAACTGTCACCGCTACGACGACACGGTGCTCAAGCACGCTGATCGCGCCGCGGCGGAGATGCGTCTGGTCAAAACCAAGAAGGGCGAGTAAGGTTCTTCTCAGAAAAGAGCCGGTGCTTCGATGCACCGGCTCTTTTTTTGTCTATGTCCGCGAAACCCTACTGGGTCCTCGTCCTCGCGCTACTCGGTATCTCCTTCGCCGGGCCGCTGGTGCGGTTGTCGACCGCCGACGCCGTCACCATCGCCGTCTGGCGCCTCGGATTTTCCCTCATCCTGGTGGCTGGCTTCCTCGTCGTGACGGGGGAGTGGCGCGACTGGCGTCGGCTCACCCGCGCGCACTTTGGGCTCGCGGTTTTCGGAGGGATTTGTCTCGCTCTCCATTTCTGGGCGTGGAACGCGTCGATCCATCTTACTACGATCGCCGCATCCGTCACGCTGGTTGGAATGCAGCCTGCGATCGTCGCGGTGATCTCCGCAGTTGCGCTTCGCGAAGCTCCCACTCGACGCCAGGTCGCCGGCATTGCGCTCGCGATCCTTGGTGCGACAATCATCGCCGCGCCCGATCTCAGGGGCGGGCTCGCACCGCGCGGCAATGCGCCGCTGCTCGGCAATTTGCTCGCGATGTCGGGCGCGCTCACGGCGGCGATTTACTACAGCATCGGCCGAAGTCTTAGAAAATCTCTCGGTGTGTGGTCCTACGTCGGGATCGTCTATACGTCGGCGTTCGTCACCCTGTGGTTCATCGCGCGTTCCCGGGGTGCCGCGTTGACGCCGCAGCCACCACGGGAGATCGCGATCTTCGCGGGCCTCGCGCTCGGACCGATGTTGCTCGGTCACACCGGCATGAATTGGGCGCTCAAGTTTCTTCCCGCGTACGTCGTGAATCTCACCGTGCTCGGCGAGCCGATCGGAGCGACGATCCTCGGCGCGCTGATTCCCGCAATCCGCCAGATTCCGTCGGTGGCGACGCTCATCGGCGGCGCAATTGTGTTGACGGGCGTGGTCATCGCCGCTGGATCGCAGCGGACCGCAGCGACGGCGAGCGTCGACAATTAAATTTCGGCTTGCCGCTCACGACAACGAGCGCACCTCGCCACGCCCATCCGCACCCTGCCAATCGATGCGAAGCCCGGTACTGCGTCTTCTTCTCATCCTCCTGCTCCTGATCCCGGCCGCGGGCTCTGCACAGCGGCGCGGCGCGTCGGCTCCCCGCGTCACGTCACCGCGACAGGCATTCGGTCACGACATCGGCGACGACTACTTTCTCGTCAACTACACCCAGATGATCGACTACTGGCGGCGGCTCGATCGCGAGTCCGACCGCATGCGAATGGTTCGCATCGGCACCACGGCGGAAGGCCGGCCAATGTGGATGGCGATCGTAACGTCGCCCGAGAACCAGCGCCGACTCGCGCACTACCAGGACATCTCTCGCCGTCTCGCGCTCGCGGAAAACCTCACCGATGCAAAGGCGCATTCGCTCGCTGCCGAGGGCAAGGCGGTGGTCTGGATCGACGGCGGGCTTCACGCGGACGAGGTGCTTGGCGCCCAGCAGCTCATCGATCTCATTTACAAGCTGAACTCGCGCACCGATCCCGAAACACAGCGTCTGTTGAACGACGACATCATTCTCTGCA
>DASSNV010000054.1:0-11201 GCA_035701245.1 Gemmatimonadaceae bacterium
AATTCTCGTGGGCGCGACGGTCGCGCTCCCAGTGCAGCCGCACCCACTGATCGCGCTGCTTGTTGGTCTCGTCCACCAGTCGGGCGGCTTCCTCCGCGCTCACTCCTTCGCGCTGCATCGTCCGCGCGATCAGCGCTTTGCGCGAGGCGTAGCAGAAGACGTGGAGGGTGTCCTCACGCGAGGCGAGCATCTCCTGGGTGCCGCGCCCGACCACCACCAGCGGTCCGCGCGCGATCGCTTCTTCGATCACCCGGTGGGTGACCTCGATCATCTGCTCGTCGGTGGGACGCTTCGCCGCAGCCATCGGCGTCACCCATTCCTGCGATCCCATCGCCATCGCTGCCGTCAATCGTTCCACCAGCGACGGGACCCGCTCCTCGCGCGCCTGCACTTCCTCGGCGCTCAGTCCCATGCGCGCCGCAACGGCGTCCACCACGGCATTGTCCAACAGCGACCAGCCCAGTGCTTTGGCGACCTTCTCCGCTACCTCGGAGCCTCCCGACCCGTAAAGCCGCGAGACGGTGAGTACGGCCAATTTTCAGTCCTGGTACGGGCGGCGGCGCTTCTCCTCGACGGCTCGCCCATAAATGCCGGCGTCGGACCGCGTGATCTTCTTGCGCGCCACCAGCGACTCGAGCACCAGCTCGCATCCCGCCGCCACGACCGGCAGATCGTCCATCGGCGCGAGTCCGGCGGTGTTCACCACCTGCATCAGTCCCGGAACGCTGCCGAAGCCCTCCACCACGGCTTCGACCGCAACGTCGTCGGTCACCTGGAGCGCGCCACCGACGTCGAACCACATGATGATCTCGTCGGTGTTGAGACCGCCCGCGCGGTCCTGGTACGTCGCATCTGCGGCGCGACGAATGAGCTCGCGCGCGATGTTGTGACCACCGACCAGCTCACCCTCGTACTCCAGCTCGATCTTGCCGGTGATCGCTGGAAGTGCGGCGTAGATGTCCGCGATCCGCGGCACGATGTCCCGCTCTCCGGTCTGAATCGCCCTGCGCTCGGCGTTCGACACGACGTTTTCCATCACCGAGATCGGCATCCGCTGCGACACCCCCGATCTCTTGTCGATGCGCTTGTCGGTGCGCGCCTCGAATGCGACGCGCTCGATCACTTCGGCGATGAAATCGGGAACGCGCACTTTGCCCGCGCCCCGCGCGGTCCACGCTTCCTGATTGGTGATCGCCATCCCCAGCTCCACCGTCTCGGGATAGTGCGTGATCACCTCGCTGCCAATGCGATCCTTGAGCGGTGTGATGATCTTGCCGCGCGCGGTGTAGTCCTCGGGATTCGCCGTGAAGCAAAGCATGACGTCGAGCGGCAGGCGCACCGGATAGCCTTTGATCTGGACATCGCCTTCCTGCATGATGTTGAACAGGCTTACCTGAACTTTTCCCGCCAGGTCCGGTAGCTCGTTCAATGCGAAGATGCCGCGGTTCGCGCGCGGCAGCATGCCGTAGTGCATCGTCAGCTCGTCGCCGAGGATGTGTCCGCCGCGCGCCGCCTTGATCGGATCGAGATCGCCGATGATGTCCGCGACGGTAACGTCGGGAGTGGCAAGTTTTTCGACGTAGCGATGATCGGGATCGAGCCAGGCGATTGGAGTATCGTCGCCCGCTTCAGCGAGAAGATTCTTGCCGTATTTCGAGATCGGCGCGAACGGATTGTCATTTACCTCGCTGCCTGCGATGATCGGCAGCGCCGGATCGAGCAGCGTGGTCAGCGCGCGAAGGATTCTGGATTTCGCCTGCCCGCGGAGTCCGAGCAAAATGAAGTTGTGCTTGCTGAGTAGTGCATTGACGATCTGCGGCATCACGGTCTCTTCGTAACCGATGACGCCGTTGAACACCGATTTGCGGGATGCGAGGCGGGTCAGGAGATTCGCGCGAAGCTCATCCTTGACCGATTGGTGTCTGCGATCGGACGAACCGAACGCGGAACGTTTCAGTGCGCCAAATGTTTCTGGAAGGACCGACAACTGATTCTCCGAGGGAAAATGCCGACTTTGAGAGGTAATCTATGGCGTGGGCGAGAGAGCAGATAGAAGCCGTCGCCCTTGACACACGTTCCGGATGAGATAAATTTTCGCCCGCGCCAAAAACCGGCACTGCGACCGCGTGCACGGCCGGCGAATTTATCCACGTTTGCCTCTCAAGGAGATCGTAAATGAAGCGCCTGGCCCTTGTCGCCGCCGTCCTCGCACTAGCCGCATGCACCTCCAAGAAAGACGAAGCCGCGACCGCCGACACCTCCGCTCCGGCAATGGCTCCGGCCCCGGCAGCGATGGATACGACGATGAACATGCCCGCTGCGAGCACCACCGCCTCGTCGACGACGAAATAACTCGGGTTTCTCGCTGACAAAAGGGCGCCACTACACAGTGGCGCCCTTTTCGTTTTGTTCGATCTGCACGCTGCATTCACCACCGTCCCACTTCGCCTGCAGCGTCGTCCCCGGCAGGACTTCGCGCCGCACCATCCCCAGCGCCACTCCTCCGTAGCGCGGCGACAGCGCCGAGCTCCGCACGTCGCCAATCACCTTTCCGGTTTCGTCGATCAGCTCGGCGCCCCGCGGAGGCGCTGGCCGCGTCACGAATCGCAAACGGCGCAAAAAACGATTTACGTGACCGCGGAAATGGACTCGCGCCACGGTCTCCTGGCCGATGTAGCAGCCCTTCGTGTACGAGATCGCGCCGAGTTCGTCGAAGTTTGCCTCCTGCGGCAGCGTCGAATCATCCATGTCGACACCCCACATCGGCCTGCCGCTTTCGACTCGCGCGATCTCCCAGGTATCCGCGGCGCCCTCCGGGACTCCAACAGCGCGAAGCTTCGATTCCAGATCCGGCGCATCTGCGATCGGCACAAAGATCTCGTACCCCTCGATGTCGATTTCCGGAACCCGCGCGATGATGACGCTGCCGCTGCCAAACGGCCTGGTGATGTGCGAGTACGGATCGAGTGCGGCAAGATCCTTTTCGTCGACTACGATGGCCCGTGAGATCGCCGACCGCGCGGTGCGGCCAAAAACGCCGATGTCCGCCAGCTCGGAGCTCACGTCATGGTACGGCGCCAGTCTCGGATTGACGTACTTGCGCACCGCATCCTTCCAACCGGGGCCAGCGGCTGCGGCGGTATCGATCAGGAGCGCGTCGTCGAGCGCAAAGATGCGAAGATCGGCGACGATCTTCCCCTTCGGCGTCAGCGCGGCGGCGTATTGCCCTTCGCCCGGGGTCAGCGCTGACACGTCGTTCGTCACCATGCCGGTGACGAGCTCGGCGGCCCTGGGGCCGGAAATGCGCATACGCATCCGGTCGCTCCGATCGAAAAAGAGAGCACCGTTGTGCAACGCGGAGTACTCGTTCATTTCCGACATTAACTGCAATTAAGTCGGTGGTTTCGGCGCGCGCTACTGGCCGAAAGCGGCGTAAGATGCGTCGAGCAAATCGACTGGATGAATCGAGCGCGCCGGGATTTCGGAGCGAATGAGGCCCGCGCCGATCTGCATGAGGCAGCCCGGGTTTCCGGTGGCAACCCACGCTGCCCTGGTCGCACGGATGTTGGCGAGCTTGGGATCGAGCACCGCGTCGGATGTCTCGGGCTCGATCAGATTGTAAATGCCGGCACTCCCGCAGCACTGATCCGAATCGTGCAGCGGAACGAGCTCGAGGCCGGGAATCGCGGCGAGTACCGAGAGCGGCTGCTCGACGATTCGCTGAGCGTGCTGCAGGTGACAGGGCGCGTCGTAGGTCACCCGGATTGGCAACGGACCGCCTTCGCGCGGCCCTGCCGCCGCCAGGAGCTCGCTCACATCGCGAACTCTCCTGCTGACGTTCTCCGCGCGATCGCGCCACACTGGATCGTCTTTCAGCAAGTGCCCGTACTCCTTCATGATCGCGCCGCAGCCCGCTGCGTTCGCGACGACGTAAGTTGCTCCGGACCGCTCGAACGCGGCGATGTTGGCTCGAGCGAGCCCGCGCGCCGCCTCGAGATGACCCGCGTGGGCATGCAGAGCTCCGCAGCACTTCTGACCGGGCGCCGCCACAATCGCGTAGTCGTTCACCCTTAGTACTCGCGCCGTCGCGCGATTCGTCGCGCTGAACAATCCATCCATCACGCAGCCCCGTAGCAGAGCGACCGAACCGCGCTGCCCGGTTGTCACCGGCTCGTACCGGGCTCGCTCGATCGAGCGACCCGTCGAAGCCAGCATTGCCATCGCGAAGCCGAGTCGGCCCCTGATCCCGGAGAGCAGCGTTGGAATCGGGGTCGCCGCGAGCAATCGCGAAAAGAACATCGCCGGCCGCAGCAGCCATTCCCGCTCGAACACGAACAGGATCATTCGCGCGATGAATGGAGTGGGTCTGCTCTCCTTGAGCGTCGCGCGCGTTGCTTCCAGCAGCTGCCCGTACGGCACACCGCTCGGGCACACCGGCTCGCACGCTCTGCATCCCAGACATTGGTCGATGTGCTGTTGCACGCTCGGATCGCCCGGCGCAACGGTTCCCTCGAGCAAAGAGCGCATCAGGAAAATCCGCCCGCGCGGACTGTCGTTCTCGTCTTCCAGATTCAGGTACGTCGGGCACGCCTGCAGACAAAACCCGCAGTGGACGCAGGCGTTGATTCCAGGCAGGGCGTCGGCGAGCGGCGTGCCCGGCAGCGCGCAATTCGGCATCGAATCCGGCGGCAGCGGATCGGCGGCGGGTGGGTTGGTTGGCAGCGTGGTCACGACAGGTCGCCGAGTATTCCAGGGTTCAGAATGTTGTGCGGGTCGTACGCTCTCTTGATACCCTGGGAGAGCGCGTCGGATACCGCACTCGGGGCGACATCCTTCCATATGTCGGGATGCAGCTTCTCGAAGATCGTTTCCGCTGAACCCGAAACATCAACCGGCCCGGCGTTGAAGGCGTTGCCGTCCCCGTCGCCGGTCTCGCCGACGGCCAGTCTCAGCACGCCGCGGCGTGGGTCGATGCACATCCGCGTTTCAGGGACGTCGTCCGCGAGAATCCTGGCTGAAACTCCCAGAAACCGGCGGGGCAGGGTGGAGATTCGCACAACCGTCGCGGCTTTGCCGTCGAAGTCGCGCAGTCGTTGCCAGACAGCGCTATCCACCTCCCGCGGCGAAGTGATTTGGGTGAGTGCTGCCGCCTGTGCCCGCACCATTGCCTCGTTGCCACCGAACCGAATCAAAGCCATTGGTTCGCCGCCCTCTCCCACGGCCGTGGCTGCGCGGCGGTTGAGCAGCACCAAAGCAAACGGCGAGAGCGGAGAAATCACTATCGCCCGGAGAAGGGAAGTCGTTTCTTTCTCGGCGCCTCCCAACGCTATCCCGAAGGTCCGATCCGCCTTCGGCAACGCGTAGAGACGCAGCGTCACCTCGGTAATCACGCCCAGGCTTCCCCACGAGCCGGTGATCAATCGCGACAGATCGAACCCCGCCACGTTCTTCACGACTTTCCCCCCGCCACGCACTACTTCCCCGCGACCGGTCACGAACTCGACGCCGAGTACCAGATCGCGCGCCAGTCCAAAGCTCGAAGACAGCGGTCCCGCCGATGCTGTAGCGAGCGTGGCGCCAATACTTCCGTCCGGTGAGCCATAAGGATCGAGCGGCAGCCACTGATCTCGCTCCCGCGTGACTGCTTCGATTTCGGACAGCGTGGCGCCTGCGCGCACCGTCAGAGTGAGATCGCCAGGCACATAGCTGACAACACCACTGTCGTCTCGCATGGACAATGTCTTGTCGGCGCGTACTGGCCTGCCCGCGTCGAGCCACGTCGACCGACCAACAATGCGAATTGGAGTCTGACTCCCTGCCGCATCTCTGATCGCCGAGACGACTGCGTCGGTACTCACCCGGCTGATGGGCGCGCCGGCTCTGCCTCGAGAGGCTGCGGCGTCGAAAGATCGAACCGTCCGGCCGGAATCGCCTGCCATTCCTTGCACGCGTGGATCGGCACAACCTTTCCCGGATTCGAGCGCCGGTCCGGATCAAACACTCCACGGAGCTCACACATCGCGTTGAGCGAGCTGTCGGAAAAAATCGACTCCATGTAACCCATCTTGTCGAGCCCTACGCCGTGCTCGCCGGTGATGCTCCCGCCGGCAGCAATGCAGGCGCGCATGATCTCGGTCATCGCCCTGTGAACGCGCTCGCTCTCGGCGGGATCGTCGGCGCTGTACGCGATGTTCGGGTGCAGATTGCCATCCCCGGCGTGAAACACGTTGCAGACGAGGACGCCGTACTTCTCACTGATGCTGTGAATCGTCGCCAGAATCTCCGGCAGCTTGGTGCGCGGAATGACTGCATCCTGAACGATCAGATGCGGAGCGAGGCGTCCCATCGCGCCGAAAGCTTTCTTGCGCCCTTGCCACAGCTTCGTCCGCTCGGCATCATCGCGGGCCACGCGCACGTTGCGGGCGGCGCCCTCGAGACAGATCCGACGCACCGCCTCGAGGTCGGCGCTGACGCCCGCCTCCAGACCATCGAGCTCGATGAGTAGAATCGCTTCGGCGTCGCGCGGATAACCGGCGGCGTAGATCGAATCCTCGACGACGCGGATCGTCGGGCCATCCATGAACTCGAGTGCTGCCGGAACGATCCCCGATGCGATTATCGCCGACGTCACGTGTGCCGCGGCATCCACCGACATGAAATCGGCGAGGATCGTGCGCACAGTTTGCGGCTTGGGCGTGAGCTTCACCGTAATGTCGAGAGCGAGTCCGAAGCAGCCCTCCGATCCGATGAAAGCGCCGCGGAGATCGTAGCCGTCACGCTCGCCCGTCTTGCTGCCCAGCTCGACGACCTCGCCGCTCGACAGCACGGCTGTGAGAGCGACGACGTGATTCGACGTGACACCGTATTTCAGGCAGTGCGGTCCGCCCGCATTTTCGGCGACGTTGCCACCGATGGTGCACGCCGATTCGCTCGAGGGATCGGGCGCGTATAGCAGGCCCAGCGGCGCGACGTGGCGGTTGAGTTTGAGATTCACAACGCCAGGCTCGACTGTCGCGCGGCGGTTCTCGACGTCGAGCGCGAGAATCTTCTTCAGCCGGTGCATTCCAACCACGACGATGTCGTCGGCGAGCGCGCCGCCCGACAGTCCGGTTCCCGCACCGCGTGGCACGAAAGCCAGACCCTCCGCCGCCAGTGCGCGCACCACCGCGATGGCTTCATCTCGCGACCCGGGGAAAACGCCGAGCTTCGGCTGTCTGCGGTAGCCGGGCAAGCCGTCGGAATTGTAGACGAGCAGCTCACTCTGGCGGACGAGCACGTGCCTGGCACCGACGATGTCGGAGAGGCGTTCGACGACTGCGGGCTGGTCGGATGAAACGGAAGCCGCTCGATGCGCGGACTCGGTCATCCGTTGAATTTAGCTTTCGGCTTCTTCCGGTGGGGCGACGACGAGCGAGATGGCGTCGCGCGCAATCCGGTAGTCGAGCGGTGTCTGCAGGCGCTTGAGCTCGCCATCGAGACCGACGGTCGTCCGGGATCTGTTGAGATCGATCCGGCAGCTATCGACGATGATCTCCTCGAACTCTGGAAGTTTCTGGGCTTCTTTCGTTCCGCGCGCGAGTCCGGCGAGCGCGACGACGAACAGCCGGGCCTTCCTGCGCCCGCGGACGATCATCAGGTGCAGTCCACGCTTTCCGTTTTTTACTCTGCTGCCGAGGGTGGGGACCTTGAGCTCGCGCTCGCCGACGCCGATGAAAACCATCGAGCAGCGAAAGGTCTTCTTTTGTCCATCGATCTCAACGCTGACCGTAAAGGTGCGCAGCTGGCCGAGGGTCCGAATGAAGGCGAAGAAGCTGGCGATGGTGTAGCCGAACCGCTTCTCGAGACGCTCGCGGTCACGGACGAAGGTGACGTACGCCCCGATCGAGCTGGTGTTGAGAAAGACGCGGTCGTTGACGTAGCCGATGTCCGCGCCAACAACCTGGCCGGCGGCGGCGACCTCGGCGGCCTTTCCAAGGTCGGTCGGGATGTTGTGATCGCGGGCGAAGTGGTTGAGGGTGCCGCCGGGCAGGATCGCGAGCTCGACATCGGTCCTGGCAACCAGCGAGGCGGCAGTCGCGATAGTCCCGTCGCCACCGGCGACGAGGATGCGTTTGGTGTTACCCTCGATTGCCTGACTCAGGCGCCGCTCCATGTCTGCGGGCTGAACGACGTTGAGCTCGAAGCCCGCCGCCAGGATCGCCTCGCGCGCCTTTTCGGCGTTGCCACAGGAGGCGTTAAGAAAGGCTTGGAGGGTGGGCAAGGCGGGGAGGCGGGAAGCGGGAGGCGGGAAGCGGGAAGCGGGAAGCGGGAGGCGGGAAGCGGGAAGCGGGAAGAGAGATTGCGGTTTGCGGATTGCGGTTATGGCGTTCTATACAAGAAAGACGCCGACCCAAATTGAGTCGGCGTCATCGTGGACAGCTTAGGGCGTCCCGCCTCCCGCCTCCCGCCTCCCCCTAACTCCAGAACCCAGCCAGCGCCGAGCCATCCGGCGATTCGCGGAGCTTCTCGAAGGCGCGCTCGCGGATCTGCCGAATGCGCTCACGGGTGACGCCCATCAGGGCGCCGATCTTCTCGAGGGTCATCGCGTCGGAGCCCTGCTCGAGACCGTAGTACAGATGAAGAATCTTCCGTTCGCGGGGTGTCAGGTACTTCCGGAATACCCGGTCGATGAACTCGCGCATCAAATGGAAGTCGGTGACGTCTTCGATCTCGCCCCCATCGACGCCGGCGAAGCGCTCGCCAAGGGTGCAGGCTTCGCGGTCGGAGCGGTCGATCGGGGCATCGAGGGAGATTTCCGTCGCCGACATCTGCTTGGCGGAGCGGACTGCGTCGGGAGTTTCTTCGAGGAGTCGGCCGATCTCGTTGTCGGTCGGGTCGCGCTTGAGGACCTGGGAGAGAACTGTCTGTGCGCGGGCCAGCTTGATCAGCTGTGAATTCTGGTTGAGCGGGATTCTCACGCTCCGAGTCTGTTCAGCCAACGCCTTCAGTACTGCCTGCCGCACCCACCATACCGCATACGAAATGAACTTGACGCCCTGATCCGGATCGAACTTTCTAACCGCCTTGAGAAGCCCTTCGTTTCCGATTGCTACGAGCTCACCGAGGTCGAGTCCGTGGCCCTGATACTTCTTAACGTATGAGATTACGAATCGAAGGTTGGCGGTGACCAGCCGCTCGGCAGCTTTCTCGTCTCCGGCCTGGGCGCGCCGGGCGAGTCGACGCTCTTCTTCGGCGTCGGTAATGAGGGGAAGCTTTTGAATGTCCTGGAGGTACTGGTCGAACGCGGTGGAAGGGGAAGAACGGAAGAAGCCTTTCGATCTACTCTCGCCCGTTGTCTGCATAAGCCCCTTGGCAGAGACATTATCGACCGGCGTGTCTGGGTGACGCGCCCGGTCCCCAATTGGACGCGCACGTTAACTACGCGTGTGCTCAGCCGTCAACAGCCAATGTTTATGCCACAGGCGGGCTTGGGGGATCTTTGGGCTTCGTTCGGGTAGTGGCCATCAAGATGGCAATTCCGATCAGAATGATGCAACCAACGATGACCCATGTCTGTGATACGCCCAGCAAAATCGCGGCGATCGCCAGACCGATGATGAGGACTATGAATCCGATCAGATAGGTGCTGAACGAGGACATGGTTGGCTCGGGGTTGGGTTTTGACCGGGCAGCGAGCAAGTGTAATGCCGAGTTCCGGAGAGTAAAAACAAACTGAAGACTACCGGCAAGCGGCCGTGGGCGTGCCTGCGGGAGGCTCGGGGCTACTGCCGGCGCATTCCGGGTGCATTGAACGCAAATCGTGCACGAAAATGTTTGAGCCCGCGGCCGCTTGCCGTGTGGCCCACGGCCTCAGGCCGGTAGTCTTCTTTTGCGGTTTTGCGAACTACCGTTTGGCCAATCCGTCCCATCTCGTGGGCACCAGCGAATCATTGGGCACCGTCTCGACCGCTCTCGCAACCAGAGTTGCGCTCCCCCAGTGCCGGCCGAACCGCGCTGCCTCGCGGCAGTCGGGATTCCAGATGTCCAGCGTCGCGCCTAGCACGTTGCCGCCGGTGTCATCCACCAGGTAGCGGCCAAGATAGTCCTTGCCGAGGAAGACATCGACGTAGCGGGCGAGGGGGAAGATCCGCGGATCGGCGGCGACGATGCCGTGGCGGGTTTGACGGCCGCGGCGGGTTTCGCCCTGCACGCAGTACTGGGTGAGCGAAACGGGGATCGTCACGCCGTCCTCGGCGCGGGCGAACTTGGAGGGAATGAGCGGGATGATACCGCGCTTCATCTTGATCGCTTCGTGAGCGGTCGCTCGGACAATCTTGCTCCGCACGACTTTGGAGCCTTCCGAAACCTTCTTCAGGGACGACCGGGCTGCTTTCGGGGCGCGGGCGGCGACGGTGGAAACGGTGCGAGCAATCTCCGACGCCGACGCTCCCAGCATTCCTGCCGACTCGTGGACGCTCTCAATGTCGGCGAGGGTCTCGGGCTCGAGCTGGGCGACCACCGGCTCGTAAACCTCTTCGGTTGGCTTGACTGGAGCGAAGGAGGGCAACGCGATCGCGCCGGTGCCGATCAGGGCGAGGGCGAGGGTGACCGCTATCACGGTCCGAATGACCTCAGCGCGCGGCCGATTCTTGGTCGCGACGGTCTCCACGGCCGGGGTTTGGCGAGAGATTCTGCGTGTTTTCATGCAAGCACCTCCCGTAGTTGGTCGTCACTGACCGAAACCGTCCATCCCGTCTCTTCCCCTGCCATCGCTCCAACTCGAAGCGGCAAGGCAAATCGCAGCTTGCCCGACAACCCCTTCTTATCCGACCTCATCGCTGCGATGAGATCGTCCGGACTGAAGCGCTCCGGAAGCTCGGTCGGGAGGTCGGCGGCCCGCAGCACCTTGGCAATCGTGGCTGCCGTCCCTGCCTCGGCGACGCCGATCTTTTCGGCGAGCCGCCCCTCGAGCGCCATCCCGATTGCGACCGCTTCCCCATGCAAGAGGGAGTAGCCGCTGACCAGCTCGACGGCGTGGCCTATCGTATGGCCAAAATTCAGGGTTTTTCTAAGGCCATCCTCCCGTTCATCACGTGAGACAATTCCGGCCTTGATCTCTACGCTACGGACGATGAGCGCGAGCATACTGTCACTCGTCTGACCGCCGGCCGACAGGACCTTTGGAAGCGCTCTGCCGACGTCAACAAAATAAGACTCGTCGG
>DASSNV010000055.1:0-3691 GCA_035701245.1 Gemmatimonadaceae bacterium
TGATCGTGACGCTGGCGCTCGGGCTGGGCGACACCTGGCTGGATCTGCGGCGCCGCGCCAAGGCGACCTGATGGTGCTGCGACTCTCGAAGAAATTGTGCTAGAATTACACGTTCACCACGACCACTGAAGGAAAATCCGGCAATGGAAGTCATACTCAGACAGGCAGTTGAAAAGCTCGGACACCCGGGCGACATCGTGAAAGTCTCGGCGGGTTACGCGCGCAATTATCTCCTTCCGCGCGGCTTTGCCTACGAGGCAACGGCCGGAAACCGAAAGCGCATCGAGCAGGAGCGCCAGCGTCTCGAGCAGGCGGAGGAGCAACGCCGCGGCTCGGCCTCGGAGCTCGCCACCAAGCTCGAGCAGGTGTCGCTGACCTTCTCGGCGCGCGTCGGCGACGAAGGCAAGCTCTTCGGGTCGGTCACTTCTTCCGATATCGCGCACCAGCTCGAGGCGCAGGGCTTCCACGTCGAGAAGCGACAGATCGATCTGCACGAGCCGATTCGCGCGCTCGGCGTCTATCGCGTCCCGATCCGCCTCCACGCCGACGTCCACCCGGAAATCAAGGTCTGGGTCATCAAGCAGTAACCGCGTAGGGAAAGTGAAGACCTGGCTGTCCTAGAGATGGACGGCCAGGTCTTTTTTGCTTGGCATACTTGGCGTGCGAAATGCTACTTGAACCCCTCACGGAACTTTCGCCCGACGGATAAGCTACACGTAAATGCGGCATCCACGCCGCGAATGAACCTTCACCGAACCGCATGGCAACATCCCTATCGTCAGTAACCGCTCGCGAAGGCGCGCAGAGAGTTCAGCGCGCCGCCCAGCTGTGTCTGGACATGAAAGCAAACGACGTCGTGATACTGAATCTGGCCGGCGTCACCGACATGACTGACTACTTCGTCATCGCGAGCGGAACCTCCGACACCCACGTGAGATCCATCGGCGAGCACGTGATCGCGGAGATGAAGAAGCAGGGCTTGACGGTGCACCACACTGAGGGGTTACAGCAAGGCCGCTGGGTATTACTCGATTTCTTCGATTTCGTAGTTCACATCTTCCATCCGACGCTTCGCTCGTTCTACCAGATTGAGCGCCTGTGGAGCGACGCGGAGACAGTGGCGCTGGAACCACAGGAGTAAGCAATGAAAGCGGTTCGAATTCTGGCCGGAATGGCCATTCTGCTGTGCGGAGCTCGCCTCGACGCACAGCAGTACTTCGGCATGAACCAGGTGCAGTACAAGCACTTCGACTGGAGAGTGATCGAGACCGAGCACTGGCTCGTTCACTACTATCCCGAGGAGCGCGCCGGAGCGATGGAAGCAGCCCGCATGGCGGAGCGCTCCTATGCTCGGCTCTCGAAGGTGATGGACCACCAGTTCCGCGAGAAGAAGCCGATCATCCTCTACGCTTCCCGCTCCGAGTTCGGGCAGAGCAACGTGAATGGCGATCTCGGAGAAGGCGTCGGCGGAGCCACCGACCCGCTACGGCAGCGCATGATTCTTCCGCTGACCGGCGACCTCGGCAGCTTCGAGCACGTGCTGACCCACGAAATGGTGCACGAGTTCCAGTTCGACATTTTCGCGCGGGGGAAAGCGGGCGCGAACCTCCAGACCCTCAGCCAGGTCGATCCGCCGCTCTGGTTCATGGAAGGTATGGCCGAGTACCTCTCGATCGGGCCTGAGCACATCCTCACCGACACCTGGGTTCGCGATGCGGCGGTGAACGGCACCTTGCCGACCATCGAGCAGATGACCGAGCGCCCCGACAAATATTTCCCGTATCGCTACGGTGAAGCGTTGTGGGAGTACGTCGGTGAGCGTTGGGGCGACGCCGCCATCGGCGAGATCATGCAGAACGCCACCACCCTCGGCATCGCGCGGGCGTTTCAGCGACAGCTCGGTCTTACGCTGCACGAGCTGAGCGACGACTGGCGCGAGTCGGTCAACGCCAAGTATCTGCCGCAGGCAGCGAACCTCGACCGCCCGCAGACCTTCGCCCAGACCCTGCTCAGCGAGAAGAAGACCGGCGGCCAGATCTTCCTCGCTCCCGCGCTCTCGACCGATGGCAGCCGCATCGCGTTCCTGTCCAACGGCAGTGTGAAGCGCGGCGAGGTCTTCATCGATCTGTGGCTCGGCGACGCGCGCACCGGAAAGCGCATTAAACGACTTGTCGAGAGCACCACCAATCCGAACTTCGAGGAGCTGCGCCTGCTCTATTCGCAGAGCTCTTTCTCGAACGACGGCCGGACGCTCGCCTTTACCGCGCAGCGCGAAGGCAAGGACGTCCTGTATCTCATGGATGTCGCCACCGCCAACGTCAGGAAGCGTCTCGACTTGCCGGTCGATGCAGTATGGAGTCCCACCTGGTCCCCCGACGACAAGCAGATTGCCTTCAGCGGCACCGTCGGCGGCATCACCGATCTCTACATCGTCAACTCCGACGGCAGCGGCCTCCGCCAGCTGACGGACGACAAATACGGCGACCTCCAACCGGCGTGGTCACCTGACGGCCGCCAGATCGCTTTCGCGAGCGATCGCGGTCCCGAGACCAACTTGGCGATCCTGAAATTCGCCAAGTGGCAGATCTCGGTGCTGAATCTCGACAACGGAAGCATCACCGTGCTGCCGGGTCAGGACGGACTGAATCTGAATCCGCAGTGGTCGCCGGATGGGCGCGAGCTCGCGTTCGTCTCCGATCGCACCGGCATTCCCAACGTCTTCCTGTACGATTTCAGCACTCAGCAGCACTACCAGATCACCAACGTTCTCGGCGGAGTCTCGGCCATCACCGAGTACAGCCCCGCGATCAGCTGGTCAAGGGGATCCGACAGGCTTGCGTTCACCTACTACGAGCGGGGCGATTACACGGTCTGGACCGTCGACAATCCACGCTCCCTCAAGAAGACGGCGTACCGCCCCGGCACTACCAGTCAGGCGGTGGCGGCTGCGCCCGCGGCGAACGCGCCTCAAACAGCCTTCGATTCCACGTTGAGAGCGCAGCCCGGCGAGCCGACATCCACCTATCGCGCGCCATCCGGCACGCGACAGTCATCCGTCCTCCCGGCGCAGGAAGTAGCAGTAGCCGATTTGCCGGCGAGCATTGGCACGCTGATGTCAGATCCTTTGTTCGGGCTTCCCGACACCGCGCGGTTCAAGGAGCGTCCGTACCATGCGACGTTCCACCCCGACTACATCGCCGATCCGTCGGTCGGGTACACGCCCAGCTACGGCGGAATGTTCGCCGGCGGCACCGCGTTCGTCTTCAGTGATCTGCTCGGCAATCACCAGCTCGCTGTCGCGGGCAACGTTTACGGACGGCTGAGCGACGCCAGCGTCTTCGTCGGCTACGCCAATCTGAGCCGTCGCTGGCAGTACACCACGGGGGTCGCTCAGGACCCGGTGTACGTTCCGGTCAGTGGCGGACCTCGCTCCGATCCGAACAATCCGAACGTAATTCGTTTCCAGACCGACTACTTCCGGTACGTCATCAGGAATGTCTTTCTCACGGCACAGTACCCGTTCAGCAGGTTCACGCGCGTCGAAGCGGGAACACAGTTTAACAGCATCGCCCAGGGAATAGTTCACGTTTTCCAGGACTGCAGCGTCGCGGGTTATTGCACCGACGTTCAGTTCAAGAACGACAGTATCAAGATCAAGACGTTGAACTACATCACCCCGACGACCGCGTTC
>DASSNV010000056.1:0-16335 GCA_035701245.1 Gemmatimonadaceae bacterium
AGCTCTATCAGCTGCGTGGCCGCGTCGGCCGCTCACACCGTCGCGCCAGCTGCTACCTGCTGGTGCCCGACTCGGTCGACGAGGACGCGAACCGCCGGCTCACCATCCTCGAGCACCACACCCAGCTCGGAGCCGGCTACCAGATCGCCCTCAAGGACCTCGAGCTCCGTGGCGCCGGCAACCTGCTCGGCCCCGAGCAATCGGGATTCGTTCACGCCGTCGGGTTCGACATGTACCTGCGCATGCTCGACGAGACGGTGAAACGCGTCATGCGGGGCGACGACGCGCCACGTCTCCAGCCCTCTGAAGTCTCGGTGGACTCTCCGTCGTACCTTCCCGACGAGTACATCACCTCGCCGGACGCCAAGCTCGACATCTATCGCCGGCTCACCCACATGACCGACATCGCCGGGATCGAGGCGCTGCGCGAGGAGGTCCGCGACCGCTTCGGCGTGCTGCCCGAGCCCGCGCGCGCCTTCTTCAGCGTCGCGCTGCTGCGCATCCTCGGCGGGGCCTCCGACATCGAGTCGCTGCTGGTGCGCGGAAACGAGGCGCGTATTACCTTTCGCGAGCACGCGGTGCCCCGTATGAAGGGGATTTCGGCAGCGTTCCACGAGGTACAGTTTCAGGCGGAAGTGCGACGCGCACATCCGCTGGCCCTCAAGCTCACCCGACTTGGAGGAGCTGAGATGCTCGATGGACTCGTCCGTGCCCTGACAACACTGCGTCCCACCTGACCGCCAACCCGTACGACCTACACATGAATCGCAATATCGCTCTGGCAGCCGTCGCGGCGCTCTCGATTTCCGCCTGCTCGGGTCTGAGAGACGCCCTCAGCGCGCACACCGACTGGGTCGCGCGCGCTGCTGACACCGAGCTTTCAGTCAACGAGCTCGCCACGATGCTCGGCAAGTCGCGCGCTCCCGTGCGCAAGGACATCGCGAAATCGATCGCCAACGTCTGGGTCGATTATCAGCTGCTCGGCGCCGCCGCAGCTCACAACGACTCCCTAGCCGACACAAAGGAGATCGACGAGGTGATGTGGCCGGCGCTCGCCAATCTCAAGGCGAGAAAGTGGTATGAGGTCGTCTCCAAGAACTGGGGCGTAGAGGACACCGTCGCCGCCAAGCAGCAGTGGGAAAACGGCCAGATCCTCGCCGCCGATCACATCCTGCTACTCACGCAAGGGATGAACGACGCCCAGAAGGCGGAGGTGAAGAAGAGGGCGGACGCCATTCGCGCCAAGGTCACTCCCGGCAATTTCGCCGAGACCGCGCGCTCGAACAGCCAGGATCAACAGTCGGCACGTCAGGGCGGCTCGCTCGGAATTTTTCCTCGTGGAGCGATGGTTCCGGAATTCGAGAAGGCGCTCCTTGCGCTGCAGCCTGGACAGATCTCGCCGGTCATCCAGACTCAGTACGGATACCACATCATTCACCGGCCGACGTACGAACAGGTCAGGACTCAGCTCATTCAGGCCTCGAAGGGCAAAAGCGTCGCTGCCGCCGAGAGTACCTACCTCGCCAAGCTCGAGCAGGCCGGCAAGATCGAGGTCAAGAAAGGTGCAGCGGCAACGGTGCGCGCCCTCGGCAACGATCCCGACGCATATCGCCACGACAACACGGTGCTCGCGACATCGACGGCCGGAAAATTCACCACCGCGCGGCTGGTCGGCTGGCTCGAGACCTTGCCGCCCCAGGCGAGGGTGCTCGACCAGATCAAGCAGTCACCCGATTCGCTGCTCGTCCAGCTCGTACGCAACTTCGTGAAGAACGAGCTCGTCCTGAAGCAGGCCGACAGCGCCGGGATCAAGGTGGACTCGGCAGAGCTCAACCAGATTCACTCGAGCTTCCTCAACGCCGTGCACTCCGACTGGGCGCAGCTTGGTGTCACCCCTCAGTCGCTGACCGATAGCGCCAAGAGCGACAGCGACCGCGAGAAGCTCGCTGCCCGCCGGATCGACGATTACTTCACCCGCATGGTGCAGGAAGCGGCGCCTTTCGTATCCGTGCCAACGCCGCTCTCCAACGTCTTGCGCGCCAAGTACAAGTACTCATTCAACGACGCCGGTGTCGATCGCGCCGTGCAGGAGGCGGCGCGCATCCGCAGCTCGGCTGATTCCGCGCGCTCGGCCGGACAACCGCCGACGGCGGTGCCGCTCAATCCGGCCAATCCGCCCGCATCGTCCACGCCGAAGAAGAAATGATTGAACCGGGAGTGGCGCGCGGGGTACGATCGGGGATGATGAAGCGTTTCATTGTTGGAGCTGCGCTTGCGCCGGTGGTGCTTGGCGCGCAGACGCCGGCCACTGCTGGTCGCGCCGTTCCGCCCTCTCTTCCAATCGACCGGGTGGTCGCCGTCGTCGGCGATCAGCCACTCCTCTGGAGCGATGTCCTCACCGCCATCAACCAGCGTCGCGCGCAGGGACTCCAGCTGCCGACGGATTCCGCCGCGCAAGCCGCGCTCGCGCGGAGCGTCCTCGGCGAGCTCGTCGACGAAGAGATCCTGGTTCAGAAAGCCAAGGAGCTCAAGCTCGACGCGAGCGATGTCGATGTAACCTCGGCGGCTGACCGCCAGATCAAGCAGGTCCGCGCGCAATTCGCCTCGGACGATGAATACCGGAACGAGCTGAAGAAGGCCGGACTCGGGACGCCCGAGGAGTATCGCAAATCACTCATCGAGCAGTACAAGCGCCAGAACATCCAGCAGAAGGCGTTCGCCGAGCTGCGCAAGCAGGCGAAGCCGGTGAACGTGACCGATGAGGAGATCAACGCCGCGTTCGAGCGCAGCAAGACCGAGCTGCAGAAGCGGCCAGCCACGGTAACGTTCAGGCAGATCATCGTCGCGCCGCACGCGTCGCCGGAGGCGAAGGCGAAAGCCAAGGCGAAGGCCGACTCGCTGCTCGCCGAAATTCGGAAGGGCGGCGACTTCGAGCAGATCGCCAAGCGCGAGTCCATGGATCCCGGCACCAGACAGCTCGGTGGTGATCTCGGCTGGAATCGGCGCGGAAGCGGCCTGGTCCCGGAGTTCGAGCAGATGATGTTCGCGCTGCGTCCCGGTGAAGTCAGTCCGGTGATCGAGACTTCCTTCGGCTACCATATTATTCGCGTCGATCGCGTCCAGGCCGCCGAGGTAAAAGCCCGGCACATTCTGATCGCGCCGGTGATTGATTCGGCGGATGTCGCGCGCGCCAAGACCGAGGCCGACAGCGTCGCGGCGCAGTGGCGGCGCGGAGTTCCGTACGACTCGCTCGTCGCAAAACATCATGACCCGACCGAAGAGAAGGGTGTGCTGCAGCCTTTCCCGCGTGATTCGTTGCCGGCGTCGTACATCGCCGCTCTCGCCGGAGCCAAGGCTGGCGACATCACCGAGCCGTTTCAGCTCGCGAACCCGCGGGGGCAACCGAAATACGCGGTCCTGCAGGTCGTAACCGCCACCGATGCGGGTGAGTACAAGGAGAGCGAGATCCGTGATCAGATCCGCGCCCAGCTGTCGGAGGAGAAATCAATTCGCCAGCTGCTCGATGACTTGCGCAAGCAGACCTACGTGTCGATCAGGATGTAGAGCGTGACAGCTCGTCTCGCCATGACCGTGGGCGATCCGCGCGGAATTGGCCCCGAGATCGTAGCAAAAGCGCTCGCCGACCCGCGTGTCGGCGGGCGCTTTGACATCCTGGTTGTCGGCGCGCGCAACGCCGGCGTTGATGTCGGCGAATCAGTCGGAGATTGGCGGGCGGACATGGGCGCGGCGGCGGCGGGGAAGTTGAGCGGCCTCGCCATCGAGCGTGCGGTGCAGATGGCAATGGACGGTGAGGTGGACGGGATCGTCACGGCGCCGATCGACAAGGCGGCGCTGCTCGCCGGCGGCTACGACTATCCCGGCCACACCGAGATGCTCGCCGAGCTGACTGGGTCGCGCGTCGCGATGATGCTGGCGTCGGACAAGCTGCGGGTGGTGCTGGCAACAACCCACATCGCGCTGCGCGATGTCGGTGAGGCGCTCAGCCGCGATACGATCGTGGATGCGGCTGATGTCACCCGCCGCGGCCTCCAGGAATGGTTCGGCATCGACGAGCCGCGACTCGCGCTCTGCGCGTTGAACCCACACGCGGGCGACAGCGGCCGGTTCGGCGACGAAGACGCGGTACTGCTGGCGCCCGCTGCCCGCGCCGCGGGAATTGCCGGACCGTTTCCCGCCGACACTGTGTTCGTCCGCGCCATGCGCGGCGAGTTCGACGCGGTGATCGCGCCGTACCACGATGTCGGGATGACGGCAATCAAGGTCGCATCCTTCGGCAGCGCGGTGAACGTCACGCTCGGTCTGCCATTTCCGCGCACGTCACCCGATCACGGCACCGCGATCGACATTGCCGGCCAGAACAAGGCCGACCCGTCGAGCATGATCGAGGCTACGCTTTTGTGTGGGTCGATTGCGTCCCGCGCTCGGCGGCTCGGCGATCGCCAAGCGAGTGCAGATCGACCGAAAGACTCTCGATCCTCCGGCCGTCCATCTCGCGCACGGTAAAGATCGCGCCGCCGGCGATGACGCGATCTCCAACCATCGGCAGCCGGCCGAGCACCCCGAACACGTAGCCCCCGATCGTCGTGTAGTCCTCTTCGGGCACTGTCAGGCTGAAATGCTCGTTGAGCTCTCCGATGTGGGTGCTGCCAGGGACCAGAGTCTCGCCGGCCCGCGTGTGCAGCGGGGCTTCGGCATCCTCGGGCGTGTCGTATTCGTCGAGTATCTCGCCGACGATTTCCTCGAGCAGGTCCTCCATCGTCACCACGCCCGCGGTGCCGCCGTACTCGTCGAGCACGACCGCCATGTGCTCCTTGAGCCGCTTGAAATCGGCGAGAACTTCCTCGACTTCGCGCGATCCGGGGATGACGTGCACCGGACGCATGATCGATGGGAGATCGAAGGCGTCGGTGTTGGCGCGCGGCGCGAGCAGCTTGAGCAGATCCTTCGCGAGAACGACGCCGATGATGTTGTCGATCGACTCGTCATAGACAGGGTATCGTGACAGTCCGCTCTCCTGCACCACGCCAAGGACCTCCGAGAGCGTCGCTTCGACGGGCAGGGCGACGATCTCGGTGCGCGGCGTCATGACCTCGCGCGCGTTCTTCTCCGAGAACTCGAACACCGCGTCGATCAGATCGGCGTCGTGGGCCTGCATCTGGCCGCTTTCCTGGGACTGCTCGACCAGCAGCCGGATTTCCTCCGGCGAGTGCACGGCTTCGTCCGATCCTGCTTTCTCCTGACCGATGATGTGCAGGATGAACTGGGACGACTTGTTCAGCGAGTAAGTGAACGGCTTGGTGATCCAGGCGAAAAACAGCAGAGGCGGCGCCAGCCACCGCGCCAGCGCCTCCGGATGATTGAGCGCCGCAGCTTTCGGCGTGAGCTCGCCGAACACGACGTGCAGGTACGTCACGACGATCAGGGCGATCGTTGCGCCCAGCGTCAGGCGCATCGACAGCTCGAGGCCGAACGGCAGGTAGGAGAACAGATTTGCGAATACTTCGCCGACGGTTGACTCGGCGACCCAGCCCAGGCCGAGGCTGGCGAGTGTGACGCCTAGCTGGCTGGCCGAGAGGATGCGCGAGATATTGGAGGTGGCGCGCAGCGCGAGGCGGGCGAGACGGTCACCGCTTCGGGTCATCGCCTCCAGACGCGTCCGTCTGGAGCGGACAAGAGCGAACTCGGCGCCAACGAAAAACGCGTTGAGGAGCACGAGCAGAATTATGGCCAGCAGCCGACCGAGCACGGCTACAAGTTACCACAATCACGGTCACGGACACCAGCACGATGGCCCGCATCGCCACGGCATCGGCCACTCTCACGCGGGCGATGCCCCAGTGTCGAGTTTGCGCATAGCGCTCGTTCTGACTGCGGTGCTGATGGTCGCGGAAGTGGTCGGCGGAATTCTCGCGAATTCGATCGCGCTTCTCGCCGACGCCGGCCACATGCTCACGGACGTCGCCGCGCTGGGTCTCGCTTTGTTCGTGGCGTGGTTCAGCAGACAGCCGGGCACACCGCAGAAGACTTATGGATATCTGCGCTGGGAGATTCTCGCCGCGTTTCTCAACGGCGCGACGCTGCTGCTCATCTCGGCGGCGATCACCTGGGAAGCGATCGTCCGTCTGAAGACGCCCGAGCCGGTGCACGGCGGGCTGATGTTCATCGTGGCTTCCGCCGGGCTGATCGTCAACATCATCGCCGCGCGGGTGCTGATGGCAGGCGCGGCGCACAACATGAATGCGCGCGGCGCCTATCTGCACGTGCTCGGCGATCTCCTGGCGAGCGTAGGCACCCTCGTGGCCGGAGCGCTGATCAAGCTTACCGGCTGGGTGGTTGCCGATCCCATCGCATCGATCATTACCACGGCGCTCATCGTTTACGGCGCGTGGCACTTGGTGCGCGAATCGGTGGACATCCTGCTGGAGTCGACGCCGGCCCACATTCCAGTCGAGGCTGTTCGCGGGCAGCTCGCGGCCATCCCCGGCATCGAGTCGGTGCACGACCTGCACGTCTGGGCCGTTACGCCGCAGGTGATCGCGATGAGCGCCCACTGCATCGTGCGCGAGCCGGAGCGCCAGCAGCATGTCCTGGAGCACGTGCACGACGCAATGCGCCTGTTCGGCATCGATCACGTCACCATCCAGCTCGAGAGCGACGAGATGCTGGACCGCGAGGGCCACTTGCACGCCTAGCTAACTTACAAGGCTATGGCAACGCAGGAAATTCGAAACGTCGCAATCATCGCGCACGTCGATCACGGCAAGACCACTCTCGTCGACAAAATGCTCCGCCAGGCGGGCGCATTCCGCGAGAATCAGGTCGTGATGGAGCGCGTCATGGACTCCAATCCGCTGGAGCGCGAGCGTGGCATCACCATCCTCGCCAAGAACACATCCATCCGGTGGAAGGGAACCAAGATCAACATCGTCGATACCCCGGGCCACGCCGACTTTGGCGGCGAGGTCGAGCGCATCCTTCGCATGGTCGATGGAGTGCTGCTGGTCGTAGATGCCTTCGACGGGCCGATGCCGCAGACGCGCTTCGTTCTCCGCAAGGCGCTGGCGCTGCATCGCACGCCAATCGTGGTGATCAACAAGATCGATCGCCCGGGCGCCGATCCGCTGCGGGTGCACGACGAGGTCCTCGATCTCTTCATCGAGCTCGAGGCGGATGAGGCCCAGCTCGACGCGCCCGTCGTTTACGCTTCGGCAAGAGAAGGCGTGGCGACGATGGATATGGATGTCGCGCCCGTCGATCTCGCGCCGTTGTTTGAGGCGATCGTTCGCCACGTCCCGGCGCCGCCGCACGACGCCGAGAGTCCGTTTCAGATGCTTATCTCCACCATCGACCACTCGCCTTATCTGGGCCGGCTCGGCATTGGGCGCATCGAGCGGGGCACCGTGCACGTCGGCGACCCGGTGATGCTCTTGCCATTGGATCCGACCCAGAAGGGTGAGCAGTCGCGGGTGACCAAGCTGTTTCTGTATGAGGGGCTCGATCGGCTCGAGGTACCCGAAGCGTCGGCTGGTGAGATCGTTGCCCTCGCGGGTCTCGAGGGTGTCGAGATCGGACTCACGGTAACGGACACCGAGCACCCGGAGCGGCTGGCGGGAATCTCGGTGGAGGAGCCGACGATCTCGGTCGATTTCCTGGTCAACAACTCCCCGTTCGCCGGCAAGGAAGGAAAGTTCGTCACCTCGCGGCAGATCCGGGAGCGGTTGTATCGCGAGCTGGAACGAAACGTAGCGCTTCGCGTCGAGGACACCGAATCCACCGACACGTGGACGGTGTCGGGGCGGGGCGAGCTGCATCTCACCATTCTGATGGAGACGATGCGGCGCGAGGGCTACGAGTTTCAGGTATCGCGGCCCCGCGTCATTACCCGCGAAGGGCCCAACGGTGAGCGCCTCGAGCCGTACGAAGAGCTAGCGATCGACGTGCCCGAAGAGTTCCTCGGCGTCGTGATCGAGAAGCTGGGCCCAAGGCGGGCGGCAATGCTGGAGATGAAGAATCCGGGGCAGGGGATGGTGCGGCTTCTATATAGAATTCCAGCGCGTGGACTGTTCGGCTACCGCTCGGAATTCCTCACCGACACCCGCGGGACCGGAATCATGCACCACCGGTTCCTCGAGTACGGACCGTGGGCTGGCCCTCTCGCCGGACGGATGCGCGGCACACTTGTTTCGATGGAGGCGGGTGTGATCGTTGCGTTTGCGCTTGCAAATCTTTCCGAGCGCGCTACCCTATTCGTTTCACCGGGGGACGCGGTTTACGAAGGGATGCTGGTTGGTGAGAACTCGAGGCCGGGCGACATGGATGTGAATCCGACCAAGGAGAAGAAGCTCACCAACATGCGGTCCAAGGCGAGTGATGAGAACATCCAGCTCGAGCCGCCCCGGGAGTTGACCTTGGAAGGGGCGCTGGAGTATATCGAGGAAGACGAGCTGATCGAAGTCACGCCGCAGTCCATTCGCCTGCGCAAACGCTTCCTCAGCGCGAACGATCGGAAGAAGTT
Organism: Gemmatimonadaceae bacterium; assembly: GCA_035701245.1. Taxonomy (GTDB): domain Bacteria; phylum Gemmatimonadota; class Gemmatimonadetes; order Gemmatimonadales; family Gemmatimonadaceae; genus UBA4720. Next base: position 8,537 of record DASSNV010000056.1, read on the forward strand.
GTCACGCGAGGCCAAGCGCGAGCGCGCTTCGGTCTAACAACCAGGAGATCACGGTAATGTGCGCCATGCTGGAGTCCGCCGGGAGCTTCCCGATCGGAGACGGGGAGCCTGATGCGTGGCTGGCGAAACGGACACCGGATGCGGATCCCGAGGACGAAGACCTCGAGGACGATCTGGAAGATGACGAAGAAGATGACGTCGACGACGATGACTGGGACGATGACGGCGACGTCGACGACGACGACCTGGACGATGACGACCTCGATGAGGATGACGACGACGATGACGACCTCGACGACGACCTCGACGATGATCTCATAGACCTCGACGACGAGTTTGACACCGAGGACGACGAGAAGCCGCACCCCGGGCACCCGCGCAAATACGAGGACTAGCGTCCCCGCGACGCGCCCCGCCAGGCCATCAAGAACATAGCCAACCTTCGGGCGGGTAGCATTGGTCAGGTCGTGAACCCAGGCAGCGTAGAATCGAGGCTCGCGGGCATCGACAATGACTGGTCTTGAACTCGTCTTACTGTGCCTGACAGTTGCAGCGGCGCTCCGCGTTATTGCCGAGCGACTCAAGATTCCCTATGCCGCGATTCTGGTTGTCGGAGGGCTGCTGCTGGCGCTCGTACCTGGCCTGCCGGAGGTCACCCTCGATCCCGACGTGCTGTTTCTGCTGTTCATTCCGCCGCTGCTGTACGCGGGTGCCATCGTGTTCCCCCTGCGCGAATTCCGGCGCGAGATAGGCCCGATCGTCCGTCTGTCGGTAGTGATGGTGCTGGTCTCCACTGTGGCGGTGGCAGTCGTTGCCCACGCACTGTACCCCGCTTTTACCTGGCCGGCCGCGTTTGCCCTCGGCGCGATCATCTCCCCGCCCGACCCGGTGGCGGTGCTGTCGGTAATGCGCTCGCTACGCATGCCTCGGGAAGTTCAGACCATTCTCGAGGGCGAAGGCATGGTCAACGACGCCGCTGCGATCATCATCTATCGCTTTGCCATTGCCGCCGCCGCGATCGGTGGGTTCTCGCTGACGTCGGCAGTGCTCCGATTTTTCGTCGGTGGGGCCGCGGGGGTGGCGATTGGGCTGCTGGTGGGCTTCGTCGTGACGCGGGTGCATCGCCTGGTGCGCGCCGTGCCGGTCGTCTCGAACATGGTATCCCTGCTGACGCCATTCGCGTCCTTCCTGCTGGCGGACACCCTTGGCGCGTCCGGCGTGCTTGCAGTGGTTACGACTGGATTGTACGCAGCTCGGCGAGTCCCCAGGATCATCGGGGCCGAAGGGCGATTACAAGTCTCGGGGATGTGGACGGTCATCACCTTCGTGCTGGAGAGTCTCATTTTCATTCTGGTGGGACTCGAGCTGCCCTACGTCCTCCGCGCGCTCGATCGCCTGCCGCTCTCCACCCTGCTCCTCGAATCGGCAATCGTGAGCGTGGTCGTCATCGGAATCCGCATCGCCTGGGTGATGCCGAGCAGTTATCTGTTTCGCGCGTTCTTCAGGTGGCTGCGCCGTAGCCGCGAGCCGTTGCCGCCGTGGCGCACTGTGGCGTTCATCGCCTGGTCGGGATTGCGTGGTGGCGATTCGCTGGTGCTCGCCCTGGCCGTGCCGCTGACGACGGTGTCGGGCGCGGGATTTCCGGCACGCGAGCAAATCATCTTCATCACCTTTTCGGTGATCTTCATAACACTAGTGGTGCAGGGCCCGACGCTGGCTCCAGTGGCGCGCTGGCTGCGAATTGCCAGCAGTGACGAACGCGAGGACGGCGTGGAGGAGGCACACGCGCGTCTCGCGGCTGCCGAAGAAGGCCTGAAAATCCTGGAGGACCCGGCGATCGCGGGCTCGGCGTATCCGGAGGTCGTGCGCTACCTGAAGCAGCGGCATCGACAACGCGCGCGCCGGTGGGCGGCGCGTGAAGATGACGAGGACGCCCACCGCGCCATGGCGGCGAGCGAAATCGCCCACCAGCATTTCACTCTTGCCCCCTCGCACGACGCAGCCTCAATCGACGAGCGACGCGCCGAGGAATACCGGCGCGTGCGCGCGGTGATGATGGATGCGGAGCAGAAGGCCGTGACGAGCCTTCGCGATCGCGGTGTAATCGGCGACGATGTCATGCGCCGGATTCAGCGCGATCTGGATTTGGAGACGATGCTGCTCGAGACCAGTGAGCCGGTAATCGAAACCGTTAGTGAAGTGCCGTCAGCGATCGATAGAAAGGGTGGTTAGTCTGACGAGCTTCATCATTCTGGCGCCCACGGCGGCGAGCTCGCCCGAGGTGTGCGTCAAGCTCCCGGCCCGAACCCGCGCCGCACGATCACCTTGACCGCGCGGGCGCCGAGTGGAGTGAGGAATCGTTCGAGGCGCCCGGTGTGGCGATTCTCGTTGAACGTGCCATAGGTCGCTCCATGGGAGTCGAACACGTTCGATACGATTGATGCGACACTCCACCCGCGGCCTTTCCATTCCAGTCGCACGTCACCGGTGAAGTAGCCGTCGAGTGCACCGGTCTCGTTCGCCTCATCGCCGCGAAGCCACTGCTTCCCGGTGTAGCGCGCGTCCACTCCGGCGTCCAGGCGGCTACCGAGCGCGAGCGCGGCGCCGAAACGCAGCAGGTGATCGGGGACGAGGGGTAATCGGTTTCCCACTTTCACTTCGTTGGCCCCGTACAGCGGACTCGCATCGACGCTGTCGGGAGCAAACTGACCTTCCGACCGGATGCTGAAGATTTCGGCTTTCGTCCGGAACGACGCGCGTGTGTAGGAGTAGTTGGCGTAAACCGAATGACCACCGCGGAGGTGTGTCTGCGCGGAAAGCTCCACACCCTCCCGGCGGGTCTTACCGATATTCGCAAAGAATCCTTCCAGGAGTGCCGCGTCGGAGGCGATGAATGAGATGTCGTCCTTGACGTCGGTCCGATAGACGGCGCCATCGACGGTGATTCCGGCGGGGGTCCAGCGCGCGCCCAGCTCGTACGTCGTACCAATCACCGCCGCAAGAGGCGGGTCCTCTCCCAGCGCGAAGGGGAGCGGACAGGCGGCGGTCTCGTCAGCGCACGCCAGCTCCAGGATCACCGGGGCGAGAAAGCTTTGTCCCACCGACGCATACATCGAGAGATTCGGAGTCGCCTGCATGTTCACGCCGCCGCGCGGGCTCAGCCGACGGAACACGTTCATGGCGCTGTCCCCGCGCGCGGCTGGAGCCCCGCTGATCACGTTTGGATCGTAGGGCACCTCGATGTAGTCGGCGCGGACGCTGGCCGAGAGCGTCATTCGCCCGATGGCGTAGTCTGCCAGCATGTACCCGGCGATGTCTCGCGACGGGCTGTCGACATCGGTTGTGAGTGTCTGGGTGGTCGCCGGCCGGCCCTCCTCGAGGATGCGAAGGTTTACCGAGTTCACCACGCCGTCGACGCCCGCGCGCACGGCGAGTCCGTTCTGCCCCGCCGCGGTCGACCACAGCCACTCGGCGTTCCCACCGAGCGTGCGGTTCCTGCTGAACCCGCGTACGTTTGGATCGGGCGCCTGATTGACGTTGAAGCGTTGCGCATCGTGGTGTCGATAGTAGAGCGTGGCCGATCCACGGCCCGGGCCCAGCGGCATGTACCCCGAAAAAGCGAGCTGGAGCAGATACAGATCCTCGAAGTCCCCCGCGGTGAAGTTGGTCCGGGGCGATGTCCGGAAGATGCTCTCGGGCAGCGATCCCGCGGTCTCGGCGTATGATGTCGCGCCGAATCCCTGGAAGCTCACGCCGCGAGTCGGGCCGAGGTGGCCGATGTTGACGAATCCGTTGTGATTCTTTCCGAGTGTCGCGTCGCGCCAACCGCGAGCCCGCTCGTAACCGCCCGCGACATAGTAGTCCCACCCTCGCGTCGCTCCCGACACCGAGCCCTCGGTGCTGTAGTTGTCGAACGAGCCTCCCGACGCTTCGAGGTCCGCCTCGAGTGGTCCCTCGCCGCGCCGCGTGATCAGATTTACGGCGCCCCCCAGTGAGTTCGGTCCGAGCAATGACCCCGAGCCCGAAAGCAGCTCGATTCGCTTTACATGCTCGAGCGGGAGAAGATCGAAGTTCACCTGGGCGGCGTCCGGCTCGTTCTGGCGCACCCCATCGAGGAACACCGACACCCCGGGCGGAAGACCTACCACTGGTCCGACACTGAACCCCCGTGTGCTGAGGGTCAGCTTGTAGGGCGAACCGAGATCATCATAGATCGAGACACCGGTGCGACTGCCGAGGGCGTCAGCGAGTGTGCGCGGCTCCCAGGCTTCTATCTGGTGGCCAGTGACGGTGGAGATCCGGGCCGGAACCCCCGAACCTATCCGGGGCCCGGCCGCAGGAATGATGGAGCCGAGAACTTCGATCGGCACCAGCACGACGGCGGTGTCGCGGACATTGGCGGAGTCACGAACTATCGTGGTGTCGCGGACTTTAGCGCTGTCCGGCGTTTGGGCCGACGCGGGAGTGACCATCGCGGTGAGCGCGATGCCAATCCACAAGGATCGACCCATGCTTCCCCCCATGCAGCGGAATGGTGGCGCTACTTCTTCCACCTTATGAAGCGTAATGGTGGTGCTACTTCTTCCACGGCGCCAGCGGCAACGACAACCCCGACAGCAACACCATCCGATCCCTGTTCTCTACACCATCTGGCAGTCCACTGACCACGTACGCCAACATCGCGTAGGCGCTAAAATCGTTCCAATTGCTCTTAGCATTCACCATCTTGCCGAGCTTGAGAGCGAAGTCCCCTTCGAACAGGAATTTGTGGCTGTAATCGTCATTGCCGGTCGCCGCCGGGCTATAAGAGAACAGCCCGTCGACATCGAAGCTCCAGTATTCCTGATTGAACACGTTGACGACCGGCCCATACACGAATGCCGGAGCGTTCGCATTGCCGCCCCTGGCGTTGTCGGCGAATGGTGTCCACTGAATGATTCCGACCAGAGTCGTTCGCTCGATCCCCAGCGGGATTGCCGTCACAAAACGGGCGTTGAACTCGGTCGGCGCGCCCTTGCTGAAGGAATGAATGATGCCCGGCTGTGCTACGAACACGGGGCTGTGGAAGAATCCCTCCTCCTGCGCCGTTGCCGCACTCGCTCCGCCCAGCATCAACCCCGCGGTTATCATCGCGGTCCCAAATATCCACCTCATTATCTGATCTCCGAAAAATGAAAGTCGCACGCCCTCGAGGGATCGTGCTGCTATTGCCGTAACCGCTGATTGATGGCTGACAGCGCCAGATACAGCGGGGTGGGAACGTGATTGTCCCACCAGTAGTATTCGTCGAGCTGGTTCGCATAGACCATGTGGCCGAACGGGAATTTCAGCGCGCCCGACCGATACAATGAGTCGACAGTCCTGCGGATCACAGCCGTATCGCTGGTACTCACTGCGGCGTTGGCGGCACCGGCCAAAAAACCGGCGACGTACGCCTCCTTTTCCTTCGGCGCGAATTTGGTCCAATCGCTTCCATCTAGCGCCGTCCACCGCCGCGGCTGCTCGGCCGCGCTCGCCCCCACGAGCAGACCGCCGCCGAGCAAAGCCGCACCCGCAATTACTGCGATTGCGGCCGCCCGACGCGCGGTCATGGAAGTGACGGGCTTCATCTACCTGCCCGCCTTGGGAAGTCCGAACACGAACACCGCGGAACCGAGCGGATAATTGAGCTGGAAATTCCCGCCCGCGGCGACCGCGACGAACTGCTCGCCGTCGACCTCGAACACCGACGGAGCGGCGTTGACGCCGGCGCCGCAGTAGAAGCTCCACAACACCTTGCCGGTGCGCGCATCATATGCCTTGAACCAGCCGTTGCCTTCACCGGTGAACATCAGGCCGCCGGCAGTGGCGGTCGCGCCGCCGATCATCGGCTGCTCGGTCTTCACCTGCCAGGCGATCTTGCCGGTCTTGAGGTTGATTGCCGACACATATCCCCACTGTTCCTCGCCGGGAATGGCGACGAACGCGCTTCCCAGCCACAGCCGGCCGGTTTCCTTGGGCGCATAGTGCGTCTTGTAGTTCATCGGCTGATGCAGCGCGACACTGTAGGCGTACTGCAGCTCCGGATTGACCGCGACGGGAGACCATTCCTGGCCGCCGTTTGCACCGGGCAGCATCCGCGTTCCTTCCGCTGTCGGGTGCGCGAACATGTTCTCTTGCGGGACGAATGCATCGGAGCGGCGAATCAACTTGCCGGTTGCCGCATCGAGCACGTACATCCATCCGGTCTTCCCGGCGTGGACGATCGCCTTTCGACCATCGACCATGGTGATAACCGGCGGGCTGGTCGCATCCAGATCCCACACATCGTGCGGCACCATCTGGTAACCCCATTTGAACTTGCCCGTCCTCGCGTCGAGGGCGACGATCGATTCGACCCACAGGTTGTCGCCCGGGCGAACCGAGCCGTCGAGATCGGGGGACGCATTGCCGATCGAGATGTACATCGTTCTCGTGTCGGGGTCATACGCGGGGGTCATCCACATCGAGCCTCCGCCAGTCTTCCACGCATCGGCGTACTTCGCCGAGTCAGCTTTCTCCTTGGCGATGTCGCGGTGCAGGGGAGTGCCTTCCGGTGTGGTCGGTGACCAGTGACCGTACCAGCCGTTGATTCCGCCTTCATCCGCTCGCGCATCCGGTGCCGGGATCGTGTAGAAGTTCCAGACCAGAGCGCCGGTGGCGGCGTTGTACGCGCGCACGAAGCCACGGATGCCGTACTCGGCGCCCGAGGAGCCGATAATCACCTTATCGTCGATGATGAGGGGAGCCATCGTTTCCGTGTATCCTTCGGCCGGATCGGCGATCGTGGTCACCCACTTTTCCGTACCAGTCTTCTGGTCGAGGGCGACGAGCTGGGCATCGAGCGTCGCGACATACACATTGCCGCCTGACACTGCGACACCGCGGTTGTTGGGCCCGCAGCACGCCGTGCTCACCGGGGCGTTCTTGTGCTCATAGCGCCACAGCGTCTTCTGGGTTCGCAGATCGACCGCGACGACGACGTTGTTGGGAGTGCCCGGCGATGTGAAGTACATGATGCCGTTCACCACTACCGGCGTCGTCTCGAGACTGCCGAGCCGTTCCGTGCCGGTCTGGAAGACCATCCGCGGCACCAGATTCTTCACGTTGGTGGTGTTGATCTGTTTCAATGGAGAGTAGCGGTTGTTGGTGTAGTTGTGACCATACATCAGCCAGTCGCCGCTCTGCGCCGCTTCGTGCAACATCGCCGACGTCACGTTCGTCTGCGGTGACGCCACTGGTTCAGTCGTCAAGACCGAACCCGATGGCGGTGACGCCACTGGCTCATTCGTGCCGACGGAGCCCGATCCCTGCGCCGCCGCGAGTTGGGGCGCGGACGCCGCGCAGATTACGCCGCTCGCCACCGCCATACTCCAAAGCTTCCACTTCCTCATTACTACCTCCATAAAGGGTCGACTACCGGCCAGCTCCGATGGACATTCCGAGATAGACATTGCGGCCCGGGGCGGGCTCGTAATAACGACCTCGCGCCGCGTTGATCACGACCGAGCTGACGTACTGTTGATTGAACGCGTTGTTGATCCCGATGAACGGCGACAGACGCATGCTGCCCGCGCTGCCGTCCCATCCGGCGCGGACATTCGTCGACCACCACGGTGACGTGCGTGTGTTCACGATGTCGCTTACCAGGTAGCCCGACGAATAGGTCGGCTGCACCTCGGCCCAGACGCCCGCCAATGCGGCAGGCCGCGCGCGGATCGTCAGGTGCAGCCAGTTACCCGGAATCCCGGCGAGTCGCCGTCCATCCAGTACATGGATGC
>DASSNV010000057.1:0-6151 GCA_035701245.1 Gemmatimonadaceae bacterium
CACGATGTGTACAAGACCTACGTCGGCGGTGACGGGAACGCGCTTCATGTCCTGAACGGCGTGAACCTCTCTGTGCAGAGGGGTGAGATGATCGCCATCGTGGGAGCGAGCGGTGCGGGGAAGAGCACGCTAATGCACGTCCTCGGGGCACTGGACAAACCGACGAACGGGTATGTAGTAATCGGTGGAGAGCCGGTACACGGCCGCGATGAAACCCAGCTCGGGGAATTGCGGAACCGAACCGTCGGATTCGTGTTTCAGTTTCATCATTTGCTTCGGGAATTCTCGGCGCTCGAGAACGTGATGATGCCGCTCCGAATCGCCGGACGTCCCGAGGAGGTTGCGCGGGGGAGAGCAGCCGAGCTCCTGGCGCGGGTCGGTCTCAGCGCTCGCATGAGTCATCGTCCGGGTGAGCTGTCCGGTGGCGAGCAGCAACGGACGGCGGTTGCCCGGGCATTGGCGATGGATCCGCAGATCCTTCTCGCCGACGAGCCGTCGGGTAATCTCGACCGATCGAACGCCGAGATGCTGCACGAATTGTTGAGCGAGGTGGTTGTTGACCTCGAGATCGGGATGGTCGTCGTTACACACAGCCGCTCACTTGCCGCTCGGGCCCGCAAGGTGTTGCTGCTCGAGGGCGGAAAGCTGAGTCGCACCGAAGTTGATGAGGTCGTCGTATAAATGGTTTGCGATGTGTGCAAGGATGGAGAGGCAGTGATCACGCTCACCGAGATAGTGGGGAGCGGGGTCAGGCAGCTGCATCTGTGCGAGAAGTGCGCGGCGGAGCGCGGGGTCGAGACCATGGTTGGCGCGACGAAGCCGCAAATCAACAACTTCCTGCAGACCATCCATGAGCAGATGCCGGCCGCCAAGGGCGAGCCCGTGCATTGCTCCTTCTGCCAGGCGACGCTGGCGGATTTCCGCGCGACGGGCCGGCTTGGCTGCGCGCACTGCTACGAAGCTTTCGAGTCCAGTCTGCGCGACCTGCTTCGGCGAGTGCACGGCAATTCACGGCACATCGGACGCCGGTATGTCGCGCCGCTGCCGTCGGAGCTGCCGCATGTGTCGAACGCTACCGAGCTGCGCGACCGCTTGAAGCGGGCGATCGAGGCCGAGCAGTTCGAGCTCGCAGCTGACATCCGCGACAAGCTGCGGGGAATCGAGTAATGCTGGATCTCGCGCTCCTGCCTGACGGCGGCGCGAGCTGGCTGGACGCTTCCGGCGAGCACGCGGACATCGTCATCTCGACCCGAATCCGGTTGGCCCGTAATCTCGAAGGGTACGCCTTCACGCCGCGCGCGAGGGACGGTGAGCGGCTTCGGATTCTCACGCAGGTCCGGGAGGCTTTCGGCAGCCTGCGCTCGATCGAGGACGGGGTTCTGGTGCGGGTCGACGAGCTGCCGCCGGAAGACAGGCTGCTGCTCCACGAGCGGCATCTGGTAAGCAAGGAGCTGGCGGGTCTGAACGATCAACCCGTGCGCACCGGGGCGGCGGTCTATCTGTCGCGCGGCGTCGGGATCATGGTCAACGAGGAGGATCACCTCCGCCTCCAGGCGCTCCATTCGGGCTTTCACGTCGCTGACGCGTTCGGAGTCATCGAGCGCCTCGACGCCGAGCTCGGGAACCGGGTGCCGTACGCGTTCCACAACGAGTTCGGCTATCTGACGGCCTGTCCGACCAACGTCGGAACGGGTTTGCGGGCGTCGGTGCTCATTCACCTGCCCGGCCTGGTGCTGACCAAGGAGATCGGCAAGGTGCTCGCCGGTCTTCAGCAGGTCGGCCTGACTTACCGCGGGATGTACGGCGAGGGGAGCGAAGTGGTCGGGAATTTCTTTCAGATCTCGAACCAGACGACCCTCGGCCGGTCGGAGGGTGAGTTACTTGATTACCTCGTGCGCGTCGTAAGACATGTAATCGAGCGCGAAGAAGAGGCGCGGCGAGTTCTGCTGCGCGATGCGGGTTATATTATTGAAGACAAGCTCTGGCGTGCCTTTGGCACGCTGCGATATGCACGCAGCTTGAGCTTCGATGAAGCGATGAATTATCTGAGCGGCGTGCGACTGGCTGTCGGCCTGAAACTGATAAGCGGTCTCAGTGTATATACTCTCAACAAGCTCCTGATATTTAGTCAGTTGGCACACCTCGGTAACACCGAGGGCAGAGTGCTGACGGAAAGCGAAGCGAACGTCGCACGCGCTCGATACGTGCGGGAGACGCTAGCTGTCGAGGCGGAGTAAGGGGGAGCGGTAATCACGCGCGCCGCAGTGGTGACACTGATACGCACGCGAAGGAACTGGCTCCCGCACTGAGGATTGCAGAGATGAACGGGTACAACTTCACCGAGCGAGTCCGGAAGGTTCTCGCCATGGCCCGTGAGGAAGCCGCCAGGCTTCACCACGAATACGTCGGCACCGAGCACATACTGCTCGGGCTAATTCGTGAGGGCGAAGGCGTAGCCGCCGCAGTCCTCCAGAACCTCAGCGTCGACCTCGACGAGATCCAGCAGAAGATCGAGGAGACCGTGAAGAAGGGTAAGGCCGCCGCTGCGACCGGTCCCGATCTTCCGTACACATCGCGCGCGAAGAAAGTGCTCGAGCTCGCCATGGGCGAAGCCCGCGATCTGAGTCACGGCTACGTCGGCACCGAGCACCTGCTGCTCGGACTGCTGCGCGAAGAGAAGGGAATCGCGGCGCAGGTCCTGACAGATGCGGGTGTCAATCTCGACGCCGCGAAGGCGGAGACCCTGAGACTGCTCGGCACCGAGATGCCCCAGGGTGGTGCTCCTGCCGCGGCACAGGGCACCCCGGGCCAGACCCAGACCCAGACGGGGAAGGGCGAGAAGAAGTCCAAGACTCCAGCGCTCGATCATTTCTGCCGCGATCTGACCCAGCTCGCTGCCGACAACCAGCTCGACCCAACCATCGGTCGCGCCAAGGAAATCGAGCGCGTGATGGAGATCCTCACGCGGCGCAAGAAGAACAATCCTGTCTTGATCGGTGAGCCGGGCGTGGGCAAGACTGCAATCGTCGAAGGCCTCGCGCAGCTCATCGCCAACGGCGAATGCCCGGATTCTCTGCGTGAGAATCGCGTGCTGTCACTCGACATGGCGGCCGTCATCGCGGGCACCAAATATCGCGGTCAGTTCGAGGAGCGCCTCAAGGCGGTCATGAACGAGATCGCGCAGAACAAGAACATCATCCTCTTCATCGACGAGCTGCACACGCTGGTCGGCGCGGGCGCCGCGGAAGGCGCGATTGACGCCAGCAACATGCTCAAGCCGGCGCTCGCGCGCGGCGAGCTCCAGTGCGTCGGTGCCTCAACCCTCAACGAGTACCGCAAGTACATCGAGAAGGACGGCGCCCTCGAGCGTCGCTTCCAGACCGTGATCGTCGAGCCGCCTTCGGTCGACGAGACTGTCGAGATCCTCAAGGGTCTGCGCAAGAAATACGAGGAGCACCACAAGGTTTCGATTCCCGACACCACGCTGCAGGCAGCGGCGAAGATGTCGGAGCGCTACATCACCGATCGGTTCCTGCCCGACAAGGCGATCGACGTGATCGACGAAGCCGGTGCACGCGCCCGTCTCGCGACGCAGTCACCGCCGCCGGCAGTCGCCGAGCTCAAGGGACAGCTCGACGCGGTGAACGTGGACAAGGAAGCGGCAGTGCGCGATCAGAACTTCGAGCGCGCGGCATCGCTGCGCGATCGCGAGCGCGAGCTGCAGGGTGACATCCGTCGCAAGCAGGAAGAGTGGGAGAAGCACCGCCAGTCGCACCGTCCGGTGCTGGGTGAGGAGGAAGTCTCCTTCATCGTCAGCCGCTGGACCGGGATTCCGGTGATGCGCCTCCAGGAGGCGGAGACCGCCAGACTGCTGCGCATGGAAGAGGAGCTGCACGCGTCCGTCGTCGCCCAGGAAGAGGCGATCAAGGCGCTGGCCCGCTCGATCCGTCGCAGTCGCGCCGGACTCAAGGATCCCAATCGTCCCATCGGCTCGTTCATCTTCTCCGGCCCAACCGGCGTCGGTAAGACCGAAGTGGCGCGCGCGCTGGCGAAGTTCCTGTTCGCCGACCCGCAGGCGCTGATCCGCGTCGACATGAGCGAGTACATGGAGAAATTCTCGGTGTCCCGTCTGATCGGCGCGCCTCCGGGCTACGTCGGCTACGAAGACTCGGGCACGCTCACCAAGGCGGTCCGTCGCAAGCCGTACAGCGTGGTGCTGCTCGACGAAATCGAGAAGGCGCACCCGGATGTGTTCAACATTCTGCTGCAGGTGCTCGATGAGGGTCACCTCACCGACAACTACGGTCGCGTGATCGACTTCAAGAACACCGTCGTGATCATGACGTCGAACGTCGGCGCGAGAGACATCACGAAGGGTCGCGGACTGGGCTTCCACGCTCCCGATCTCAAGTCGAACTTCGACCGGATCGCGGAGAAGGTGAAGGAAGAGATGCAGCATACCTTCAACCCGGAATTCCTGAACCGCCTCGACGACGTCATCGTGTTCCACCCGTTGTCGCAGGACAACATCGCGTCGATCGTCAACATTCTGCTCAAGGACGTGCAGAAGCGCCTCGGCGACGAGGAGCTGACGCTCAAGCTGACTGAGGGCGCGTCGGGCTTCCTGGTGAAGCACGGCTACGACGAGAAGTTTGGTGCTCGCCCTCTCAAGAGAGCGATCCAGAAGTACATCGAGGACCCGCTTTCGGAGAAGATTCTTCTGGCTGAGTTCGCCAAAGGCGACGAGATCGAAGTCGATCTGGCCGGCGATGGCGAGAAACTCGAGTTCCGCGTTTTGAGCGGCACCCCGAAGGCTTAAGAAAGCTCCGCCCGCAAACACCCCGGGGCCGTGGGAGAGCAACTCTCCTGCGGCCCCGTTGTCTAATCAGGAGGCTCGCTTAGGCGCGAGGACCTCATCCAAACTGACTAGTGTATATTTGTGTGATGCGGAAAATTGTTTATACGCTGGCGTTTATCGCCTGCGGAGCGGCGCCTCTTTTGGCTCAGGAGACGACTCCCGGCGTTTGTGCGACGCCTGAATTCATAAACGTAAGCGGTGCCTCCAGAGTGGATACTGCGGCGATCAGGTCCACCTCGGCCCTGACTACCGGCACGCAGCTGTCGGTTCACGATATTCAGACCGCCATCAAGGCGCTTTACGCGACGGGACAATTTGACGACGTCCAGATCGTCTGTCGGGTCTCGCCCGATAACAAGGCGACGTTGTTGATCGAGGTCAAGGAGAGGCCGATCCTCACCGCGTACAAAGTTGTGGGTGCCGACAAGGTCTCGCCAAAGGACGTCAAGGAAAAGCTGAGCTTTCCAACGGGCGGGCCCGTCGATCCCGGCAAGATCGCCACTGCGATCGCAAGCGTCGATTCGCTGTACGAGGCGAAGGGATACTACCTCGCCAGCGTGAAAGCAGAATCGACCCTCACCAACGGCAATCTGTCGATCAACTTCCAGATCGACGAGGGCAGACGCCTGGCGATCTCGGGGATCCGTATCAACGGCAACAAACAGGTTTCCGACGAAGACATCGTCGGCGCGATGGATACCAAGCCGGAAGGATTCCTCTGGACTCGCAACGGAGAGCTCGATGACACCAAGTACGCGCAGGATCTGAGCGAGAAAATTCCGCAGCTCTACGCGAGCCGCGGCTACATCGATTTTCGGATTCTGAAGGACACGCTGATCGTCGACCGCGCCAAGGGCAAAGGGCTGATCGACATCACCGTCAGCGAAGGCCCGCGATACACCGTTGGGAACTTCGAGGTACTCGGCAACCGGCGGTTTTCGACCGAGCAGATCAATCTGTTCTATCCATTCGGTGAGAAGCAGCAGCCAACGGTGATGCAACAGGTGACGGGTATCATCCGCCGCAGCTACGTGAATCCGCCAAATACCTTCGACGAAGCCAAGTGGGACGATGCGCAGCAGAAGCTGCTGGAGGCCTATAACGACGAAGGCTACATCTACGCCAACATTCGGCCTGTCATCGAGCGCGTACCGAGCACCGATTCCGTGCGACAGGTGAACCTGCGCTGGGAGATCGACGAGAGAACACCTGCGATCGTAAACCGCATCGAGATTGTGGGTAACGATTACACCCACGAGTCGTGCATCCGCGAGCAGATCGTGCTGGCGCCCG
>DASSNV010000058.1:0-4875 GCA_035701245.1 Gemmatimonadaceae bacterium
GGGGACGCGACTCTAGAACCGGCCAACGATGAAGAAGAAGACGGTGCGCGATCTCGACGACGCGCAAATCCGTGGTAAGCGAGCTCTGGTGCGGGTCGATTTCAACGTACCGCTCGACGAAAACGGAAACATCACCGACGACACCCGCATTCGCGCGTCGCTACCTACCCTCGAGCTCCTGCTCGAGCGCGGCGCGCGACCGGTGATCCTGTCGCACCTCGGCAGGCCGAAAGGAAAGCCTGAGCCGAAGTACTCTCTCGAGCCGGTGGCAAAAAGGCTCGGCGAGCTCACCGGGAAGAAAGTCAACTTCGTCGAATCGACCGATTCCGACGAAGCGCTGCAGGCATCGCAGAATCTGAAGCCCGGCGAGATCCTCCTGCTCGAGAACACCCGCTTCCTGGGTGGCGAAGAGAAAAACGACCAGCGTCTTTCCCGCGCGCTCGCGGGGCTCGGCGACTTTTTCGTCAACGATGCGTTCGGTGCCGCCCATCGCGCCCACGCGTCAACGGTCGGAGTGGCGGAATACCTGCGGCCCGCGGTCGCCGGCCTGTTGATGCAGAAGGAGCTCGACTATCTCGGCGGCGCGCTGTCGGATCCCAAACGTCCTTTCGTGGCGATCCTGGGCGGCGCCAAGATTTCCGGCAAGATCGATGTCATCGAGCAGCTGCTCCCGAAAGTCGATGGGCTCCTGATCGGCGGCGCGATGGCGTGCACGTTCTACCGGGCGATGGGACTGGAGACGGGAAGGTCTCTGGTCGAGGAAGACCGCGTCCAGATGGCCAAGGATCTGCTCGCGCGCGCCGGAATGCGACTCACCCTGCCACACGACGCGGTCGTCGCCCCGTCGCTGGATAAGCCAGCCGAAGCGAAAGCTGTTGCGCGCAACGCGATTCCAAAGGACGAGGCGATGTTCGATATCGGGCCGCAAACGGTACAGTCGTACTCGCGCGCGATCGCCTCGGCAAAAACGGTAATCTGGAACGGTCCGATGGGTGTGTTCGAGACGCCGCCGTTTGACAAAGGCACGCGGGCGATCGCCGAAGCGATGGCGAGTGCCACGGCCAAGGGTGCCACGACCATCGTCGGCGGCGGCGACTCGGCGGCGGCAGTCGCCGAGGCCGGCCTCGAGGCGAAAATGAGTCACGTCTCGACCGGCGGCGGTGCCTCGCTGGAATTCCTCGAGGGGAAAAAGCTGCCCGGCGTGGAAATTCTCGACGGAGCTGCGTAGTGAAGCGTCCAATTCTCGCCGCCAACTGGAAGATGAACAACGGTCCAACGGCGGCGAAGGCGTTCATGAGCGCATTCCTCGAGAATTACCAGCCGCGCGGTGACCGCACGGTGATCATCTTTCCTCCGGCGGTAGATCTGATCACGGTGGCCGCAGCGACCGCGACGCGAACCGACGTCGTTGCCGGCATTCAGAACATCCACTGGGCGGACAAGGGAGCCTTCACGGGCGAGATCTCAGCTCTGATGGCGAAGGACGCGGGCGCCCGGATGGTGCTCGTCGGGCACTCGGAGCGGCGTCACGTGTTCGGTGAGACCGACGCTCAGTGCGCGAAGAAATGTCTGGCCGCGACCAAGGTGCAGCTGCCTTTCATGCTCTGCGTCGGTGAGAAAATCGAGCAGCGCGAGGCGGGCGAAACCGAAGCGGTCGTGACGCGCCAGCTTCGGGAAGGGCTCTCACAAACTCCGAACCTGATCTCCGTCGATTTCATGATCGCGTACGAACCGGTGTGGGCGATCGGGACCGGGCTTACCGCGTCGGCGGCGGACGCTTCAGCGATCCACACCCTGCTGCGGTCCGAGCTGCGGGAGATGATCGGCACCCGGGGAAACGAGATTCCGATTCTTTACGGCGGCAGCGTCAACGCCACCAACGCCGCCGGGCTCCTGGCCGCGCCCGAGGTCGACGGCCTCCTCGTCGGGGGCGCAAGCGTCGACGCCGCGTCATGGCTCACCATCGCACAGACTTGACTCGATTCGCCTCGCCGCCGATATTCAACGGCTAGACTGAACTTTAAATCTATCAATGCTTTACACGTTTCTACTTACCCTGCTGATCATCGACTGCTTCGTCCTGATGCTTGCCATTCTGCTTCAGAGTGGAAAGGGCTCGGGACTCGCAGCGAGCTTCGGTGGCGCGAGCTCATCTCCGGACGCCTTGATCGGAATCCGTCAGGCCGGGAATCTTCTTACGAAGGTGAGCTGGTGGGGCGGCGGGATTTTTCTCGGACTCTGCTTCATCCTGCAGCTGATGTCGACCCACGGGTCCACGCCGCGGTCCGTACTCGAGAAGGGTCTCGGTACGACGCCGCAGAGCACTGCGCCAGCTCCGACGTCAGCGCCCGCGGTACCGCTCGAGCCGGCTCCGACTACCACTGCGCCGGCCGGCGGAGCGACTACAAACCCTCCAGCTACGACCCCGAAGAAATAAGTTGGCCGCGCTCAACGTCACCGAGCCAGGGTTCCTCCTCCTAGAGGATGGGACCCTTTTTCGTGGCCGGGTTTCCGGCGATCCGGAGGCAGTGGCGCTTCCTGCGGTGGCCGAAGTCGTCTTCACCACCAACATGACCGGCTACCAGGAAGTGTTCACGGACCCTTCCTACCGGGGGCAGATCGTCGTGATGACCGCTCCGCAGATCGGGAACTACGGCGTGAACGCCGAAGATCCCGAGTCCGGGGCGCCGCAGGTTGCCGGAGTAGTGGTGCGGGAGCTTTCGAGTACATACTCGAATTGGCGCGCGTCGGGCGGATTGGCCAGTTGGCTTGCCTCATCGCAAATACCGATCATTCATGATGTTGACACCCGCCGGCTAACCCGACACTTGAGGTCGGTCGGGGTGATGCGCGGCGTGATCGGCTTCGGCGAAACGCCCGACGACGCAGCGCGTGCTGCGCTCGAAGCCTGTCCGTCGATGGAAGGTCTCGATCTGGCGTCGCGGGTCACGACTCGTGAGCGCTATACGTGGGGCGACCCGCGGGCGCGTCACCACATCGTTGCCTACGATTATGGGATCAAGCGCAACATCCTGCGGCTGTTCGGCGAAAACGATTGCCGGGTGACCGTGGTTCCCGCGGACACTTCGGCCGCGGACGCTTTCGCAACGGACCCGGATGGAATCTTCCTCTCCAACGGACCCGGCGATCCCGAAGCGGTCGAATACGCGCCGGAGATTATCCGCGACCTTACGTCCCGAGGTGTGCCGACCTTCGGAATCTGCCTCGGCCACCAACTGCTCGGCCTCACCTACGGCGGGGGCACGAAGAAGATGCCCTATGGGCACCGGGGTGGAAATCACCCCGTGAAAGAAGTCTCGACCGGCCGGGTTCTGATCACATCGCAGAACCATGGCTTTGCGGTTGAAGGCGACGAGGGGGGTGTGACGGGAGCCAACGAGCTCGAAGTCACTCACGTGAATCTGAACGACGGCACTATCGAGGGACTCCGCCACCGGGAGCTTCCGGTGTTTGGGGTGCAGTACCATCCCGAGGCTGCTCCGGGGCCCCACGATGCCCGACCGCTCTTTCAGGAGTTTCTCGCGGCCCTCAAGGGCGCGGTCAGGTAGCGCCAGAGTCGGCTTGACAGCATTTTAGTAAAGTCATAGTTTCAAAGCACTTACGCGCCTTGGCGCGCGACAATACCGGAGTTTTGTCAATGACCAAAGCCGACCTCGTCGAGCGCGTCACGGCCCAGATTTCTCGGACTGCCGGGCCGATGATTTCCAAGAAGGACTGCGCTCGCGTCGTGGACGCTTTTCTCGAAGCCATCAAAGAAGCGCTCCAGACCCAGGAAAACATCGAGGTTCGTGGTTTCGGCACCTTCAAGATCCGTAACCGCAAGACTCGGATGGCGCGCAATCCGCGCACTGGCGCTCCGGTTGAGGTGTCGGCGCGTCCCGTTCCTGTATTCAAGCCCTCCAAGGAGCTTCGCGCCCTCGTTGCCGGCGTCGACGTCTCCCAGATGTCGGAAGCGTAACGACTTAGCTTCTCCAGCTGCCGGCCAGCGCACGTGTCCACCGTGACGGTGCAGCTATTCGCTTCCTACGCCGAGTGCTTTGGCACCAACGCGCTGGAAATACCAATCACACCGGGAACGAGCGTCAATGATCTGATCCGGCAGATCCGCGCCCTTCCAGGCTCAGAGATCGTCCGCGATTCCGCCCGAGTCGCAATCAATCGACAATTTGCTCGTCCGGATCAGCTGGTCGGACCCGGCGATGAAGTCGCCTTGATTCCACCGGTTGCAGGCGGATGAGACGCGCGGGCGTCGTCACCAGATCGATCGATCCAGGCGCAGTAATGGACGAAGTTCGATCGAGGGAATACGGCGCGGTCTCGATGTTCGTCGGCACAGTCCGAGATACCAATGAAGACAGGGCGGTGTCCTCGATCGATTATTCCGCGTACGTGCCGATGGCCGAAGCGGAGCTGGATCGAATAATCGTCGAGGCCATCGAAAAATTTGGCGTCGGCGCGGTAGTCGTCGAACACCGCATCGGGCAGCTGGGGCTGGGAGATGTGAGCGTCGCAATCGCCGTTGCTCACCGGCATCGCGCCCCTGCGCTCGAGGCGACGAGCTTTCTGATCGAGCGAATCAAGTCACAGGTTCCGATCTGGAAGCGGGAGCACTACTCCGACGGCGCGGTCGGCTGGATCGACCCCACCGACGCGGTCGCGGGAAGATGACCACCGCGCTGTTGGATGGATTCGGACGGAGCATCGAATATCTCCGTATCTCCGTAACCGATAGGTGCAACTTCCGATGCCTCTACTGCATGCCCGTTGCCGGCCTCGAGTGGCTGCCGCGATCGGCGGTTCTTTCCTACGAGGAAATCGCGCGTGTGGTGCGTGAGCTGTCGATGCTTGGACTGC
>DASSNV010000059.1:0-3697 GCA_035701245.1 Gemmatimonadaceae bacterium
CGAGCGTGACGGTCAATTCCTGGCTGATCTTGCCTTTGAAGGGTTCTGCTCCCTCGGGAATCATGCCCTTGATGGTCTCGGCATTGTGCCCCTTATCCACCGGGACGAACCTGATCGTGTCGCCGGGAGCCGCCTTGATGAAGTCGGGCTCGAACACCATCATGCCCTTCTCGCCCTTGTTCAGCATCTTCACTTCGATCTCGACCGCGTTTGCGGCGCCCGCGAGCGTGAGCGCGGTTCCGAGAGCGAACAGGGCAATGAGTTTTTTCATCTTCTTCTTCCTTTCCGGATCGCGGCTTCATCAAGCCGTTGGCGGACCCATATCCCGCGTCAGGATGTCATTGTTTGCGCTGGCGCAAACAGCGGATAGAAAGAGGCTCGAAAGCAGGTAGCGACACGGAGAAGCTCCGCGATGCCGACCCTCGACAGGTCTCTTTTGGCAGGCTTGCCGGCCTTTGCGGGATTTTCGGGCGAGCAGCTCGATCAGATCCTCGCGCTCGCACGATCTCACCGCTATTCCAGGGATTCGGAGCTATTCTCGCAGGGCCAGGAGGCCGACCACTTTTTCCTGCTGCTGTCCGGCCACATCCGCGTGGTCCAGACCTCTCCGGAGGGACATCAGGTCGTCGCGCGCTACATCAACGAGGGAGAGCTCTGCGGGATCGCCGTCGCGCTGGGCCGCAGTACGTATCCGGCGACGGCGGTGGCCGCAGTCGATTGCGTCGTGTTGTAATGGCCGAACAGCGCCTGGCCCGAGTTGCAGTCCCGGCTGCCGTCTTTCGGCGCGATCGCCTACCAAACGATCGGCTCCCGGCTTCAAGACACCCAGGCGCGCGTGATGGAAATGGCAAGCGAGCAGGTCGAGCAGCGCATCGCCCTCACCGTTCTCAGGCTCGTAAAGCAGTCGGGCCGGAAAACCGCAGCCGGATCGAGATCGACTTCCCTATCACCCGCCAGGATATCGCGGAGATGACCGGGACGACGCTCCACACGGTCAGCAGACTCCTGAGCGCGTGGGAAGACGAAGGTCTCATTCGCAGCGGTCGTCAGAAAGTAACGGTGACCGACTCGCACGGCCTCATGCTGGTGGCGGAGAGCCGTCGGAAGAAATAGTCTGGCGCGATCGCTTCCGGAGGCGGCCTTGTTCCTGGACGCCTGCCGCATCGAACGCCGACCCCCCATTGGACCGGATGTCGCCCTGAACCGCCGCGAGCAGCTCCCGCGAAAAGGATTCCTCATCCAGATCGTGGGCCGCGCAGGCATCCGCCACTGTGTGGAATATTCCTATGGGACAGCCGATGCAGAGCATCCGGTGACCGATGAATACGCGGATCGTGCCGGGCCAGCGGCGCATGATCTCGTCGACCGTCATGCCCGGGTCGATAGCTGCGGGTTCCATTCTGGCGCCATGTCTCCGTCAAAAAGAGACCAGAGCAGCTTATTGATTTCCGAACTTTGCGCTGGCGCAAAGAGCGTGGCGCCGGATGGCTGTAATGACTTGGGTCAACAGCATTGTAGTGCGACATTTACGTGCTTGCCGCCGGGTATCGGGAACCGTAAATCGGCATCGAGAATACCACTTGGGCGATTGAGTCGTGCAATGTCCCGCTGACAGGCCGACCGCATCCGAAGCGGAGAGCGTCCTTGAAGAACCGGGTTCATCCCGCCATCATCTCGTCTGAACGTCTCATCGCAGGATTTCATGGGACGGGTATGGCGGCATTTCGCTCGTGCGCCGAGGAGGGACAATGATCAGGCAGCTTACATCCGGCGAGCGCCAATCCGCTGCGGTGATCCTCGCGATTCTCGCCGTGGCGGGCATCGCCATGGCCGCTCTTGGTCGTTCGGGACCGCTTGGCGTGCACGGGCTGATCGTGATCGTGTTCGCCCTGACCTTCCTGTTCGCGGTCCTGTCCGCGTTCTACGAGCCCGAACCGGACCCGGAAAGGCTGACGCGCTATTACGACGATCCGATCAAGGCCGGCATCGTCCTGACGATGGCATGGGCGGTGTTCGGGATGTTCATGGGCGTTTGGGTCGCCGCACAGCTCGCCTGGCCGAATCTCGCCTTCGATGCCGCCTGGTCGACATTCGGGCGCTTGCGCCCCACCCACACGACCGGCGTGATATTCGGTTTCGGCGGCAACGCGCTGATCGCCACGTCGCTCTATGTCGCACAGCGGACATCACGCGCGCGGCTGGCGGGCCAGCTCAGCCCCTGGTTCGTGATCCTGGGCTACAATCTCTTCTGCATCATCGCGGTGACCGGCTATTTCATGGGCGTGACCCAGTCCAAGGAGTACGCCGAGCCGGAGTGGTATGCGGATATATGGCTGGTGATCGTCTGGGTCACCTATTTCGTGCTCTACATCCGCACGCTCGCGCGGCGCAAGGAGCCGCATATCTACGTCGCCAACTGGTATTTCCTGGCCTTCATCGTCGTGGTGGCGATTCTGCACATCGTCAACAACCTCGCGGTGCCGATTTCGTGGGGCAGCGCAAAGAGCTACGTCGTCTGGGCAGGCGTCCAGGACGCGATGGTGCAGTGGTGGTACGGCCACAACGCGGTGGCCTTCTTCCTGACCGCCGGCTTCCTCGGCATGCTCTATTATTTCCTGCCCGTGCGGGCCAATCGGCCGATCTTTTCCTACAGGCTGTCGATCCTCAGCTTCTGGGGTATCACCTTCTTCTACATGTGGGTGGGCTCGCACCACCTTCACTATACCGCGCTTCCGCACTGGGTTCAGAATCTCGGAATGACGTTCTCCGTCATGCTGCTCGTGCCGTCCTGGGCTTCCGCGGGCAACGCGCTGCTGACACTCAACGGCGCATGGCACAAGGTTCGCGACGACGCGACGCTGCGCTTCATGATGGTTGCGGCGGTCTTCTACGGCCTGTCCACCTTCGAAGGCTCGTTCCTGGCGATCCGCCCCGTCAACTCGCTGTCGCATTACACCGACTGGACCGTCGCGCACGTCCATGCCGGCGTCCTCGGCTGGGTCGCCCTCATCACTTTCGGCTCGCTCTACACCATGGTTCCAACGATCTGGAAGCGCGAGCGGATGTACTCGCCGGTGCTCGTCGAGGTCCACTTCTGGCTCGCGATCGCCGGCACGCTTGTCTACGTCTTCGCGATGTGGAACTCGGGCATCATTCAGGGTCTGATGTGGCGCACCTATACGGAGGACGACACGCTCGCCTATTCGTTCGTCGACAGCCTGGTGGCGATGTATCCGTACTACATCGCACGTGCATTCGGAGGGCTGCTGTTCCTGCTGGGCGTGATCGTCGGCTGCTACAATATCTGGATGACCGTGCGTGCCGTGCCCATGACGACCGGAAGACGGGCTGACGTGCCTGATTCCGGTACCGCGCCAGCGCCGGCGGAGTGACCGAGATGGCCGAACTGTTCCACCGCAAGATAGAACGCACGGCGATCGGCCTCGTCCTGGCGATCATCGCCGCGGCCAGTGTCGGCGGCATCGTGGAGATCGCGCCGCTCTTCACCATCCATCAGACCGTGGAGGAGGCACCCGACATGCGCCTCTACACACCGCTGGAGCTTGCCGGGCGCGACATCTACGTCCGCGAAGGATGCTACGCCTGCCACAGCCAGATGATCCGGACGCTGCGCGACGATGTCGAACGCTACGGTCCCTATTCGCTTGCCGTCGAATCCAAATACGACCATCCGATG
>DASSNV010000060.1:0-5339 GCA_035701245.1 Gemmatimonadaceae bacterium
CACCGCCGACGTCTTCCCGAAGAACGAGCTGGACTCGGCGGTCGTAAAAAATGCGTACACCTTCGCGACGTCGCTGATTCGAAACAACGGTGACGGCAGCTTCAGCATGTTGGCGCTTCCGCTCGAGGCGCAGATCGCGCCCATTTACGCGATGCTCAGCGACGACGTTGACGGCGACGGCAAGCCTGATCTCCTGCTCGCCGGCAACTTCGATGGGGTAAAGCCGGACATCGGCACCATGATGGCCGGATACGGGTCTTACCTGCGCGGCGACGGCAAAGGGCACTTCACTCCGCTGCGTGCGGTTGAGAGCGGTTTCTTCGCACCTGGTGAGGCGCGGGACATTGCAAGGGTGCGCACCCGCGGCGGCGACATCTACGTCGTCTCACGCAACAACGACCGGCCGCTGGTGTTCAGAGCGGCCGGTCGCGGCGGGTCGCCGAGCGTCGCGACCGGGACTTCAAAGGAGGGCGTTAGTTGGTGACGCGCTTGGTCTTGATCAGAATCACGCCATTAGCGGCGCGGACACCGTAGAACGAGAGGCTGGCGGCATCCTTGAGCACTTCGATCGATGCAATGTCGTGCGGATTGATTCCGTTGAGCGCCCCGCCGGGGCCGGGATGGACTTCCAGCCCGTCGATCACGTACAGCGGCTCGGTGTTGGCGCCGATGGACGAGTTCCCACGAATGCGGATGGCTACTCCGCCGTCGGGAGTGCGGGTGACCAGGATGCCGGGTACTTTGGCTTCGAGAGTTTTCTCGATCGGGTCACTGCCCGCACGATCGAGCTCGTCACCAGTAACGGTATTGCCGGCGACTGGCGGAGCGGGGGTTGGTCCGAAGGTGGAAACTTCGCCCTCGGTGGGACGGGGACCGGAGGCGCAGGCTGTAGCGGCCCCGACAACTAGAACGGAGAGAGCTAGACGCGGCGTTAATGACGCCATATGACGGTGGCGCAAGGCCAGGAGACTTGTAAATAAGATAGCTGCATTACGTATGCCCGATAGCGGGAAGCGGGAAGCGGGAAGCGGGAGGCTGGAGGCTGGAGGCTGGAGGCTGGAGGCGGGACAGAGTCGGTGCAACCGTGATTCAACAATGGAGAAATCAGATGAAGATGTACGTGCCTAGCTGGACGCGGTGGATGGCGTTTGCCGCTCTTTTACTGACGCTCACCGCCGCGGCGGCCGGTGCCCAGGATTCAGCCACCGTCGCGTCGCCCAACGGGCGCACCCGCGTGACCGTCCTCGTGAACGACGGCAAACTCTACTACGACGTCACCCGCGACGGCCGGCCGCTGCTCTTTCCCTCCATGCTCGGCTTCGAGTTCAAGGGCGCGCCGCCGCTCCGCGACGGTCTCCGAATCACCGGAGTCAAGCGAGCGACCCACGACGAGACGTGGACCCAGCCGTGGGGCGAAGTCGCGCGCGTGCGCGATCATCACAACCAGCTCACGGTGTCCGTTGCCGAGACAGCCGCGCCGCAGCGGCACTTTGATTTCGTCGTCAGAGCGTTCGACGACGGCATCGGCTTCCGCTACGAGTTTCCGGCGCAGCCCGGTCTCCAGGACTTCGTCATCACCGACGAGCTGACCCAGTTCAGTTTCGCCGACGACGCCAAGTCGTGGTGGATCCCGTCCAATCGGCCGCGACTCGACCGCTCCGAGATCCTATACTCGTCGTCGCCGATCAGCGTCACCGACAGCATCCAGACGCCGTTCACCATGCAGACCCGCGATGGCAGGACCTTCATGGTCGTTCATGAAGCAAATCTCGTCGACTACGCGCGGATGAACCTGGCGGGCCCGCGACTCGAGAGCAGAGTGATGAAAGTCGCGCTCGCGCCGTGGCAGAACGGCGACAAGGTGCGCGGGCACACGCCGTTCGTGACGCCGTGGCGCACGATTCAGATCGCCGACCGCGCCGCGGATCTGTCGCCGTCACTGCTCGGGCTCAATCTCAACCCGCCCAGCATGCTCAGCGACGTAAGCTGGATCAAGCCGATGAAGTACGTCGGCATCTGGTGGGGGATGCACATCAATACCATGACGTGGAGCTCAGGTCCCAAGCACGGCGCGACGACGGAGAATACGAAGCGCTACATCGATTTCGCCGCCGCCAACGGACTGGGCGGAGTTCTCGTCGAGGGATGGAACGTCGGCTGGGACGGTGACTGGATCAAGAACGCCAATGCATTCTCGTTCACCCAGGCGTACCCCGACTACAATCTCCCCGAGCTGGCGCGCTACGCCGAGTCGAAGGGAGTGCACCTGATCGTGCACAACGAGACGTCGGGTGGGATCGTGAATTACGAGCGACAGATGGACGCCGCCTACGCGATGTATCACTCGCTCGGCCTCGACGCGATCAAGTCGGGCTACGTGACCGACACGACCCCGGAAGGCAACTCGCACCATTCCCAGTTCATGGTGCGCCACTATCGAAAGGCGATCGAGACTGCTGCCAAGTACCACATCATGCTCGACGTCCACGAGCCGATCCACGACACGGGTGAGCGGCGCACCTGGCCGAACATGATGAGCAGGGAAGGCGCGCGCGGTCAGGAGTACAACGCCTGGGGCGGCGAAGGCGGGAATCCGCCCGAGCACGAGACCAATCTTTACTTCACGAGATTGCTTGCCGGGCCGATGGATTTCACCCCCGGAATCTTCGATCTCCTGATCGAGCGCGGCACCGGCCGGCCGCGCCACCAGTGGGAATCACACCCGCGCACCACTCTCGCCAAACAGCTCGCGCTGTACGTGGTGATCTATTCGCCGCTCCAGATGGCGGCCGATCTGCCGGAGAACTACGTCGGCAAGCCGGCGTTCCAGTTCATTCGCGACGTCGCGGTCGATTGGGAGACGAGCAAGACCATCGACGGCCGGATCGGCGACTACGTCATCACCGCCCGCAAGGCGAAGAACTCGGATGACTGGTTCCTTGGAGCGATCACCGATGAGGAGGCGCGGACCTTCAATGTGCCCCTCAACTTCCTGACGCCGGGACGGAAGTACACCGCGGAGATCTACGCCGACGGTCCGGGCGCCAGCTGGTACGACAACCCGCTCGCGATAACGATCTCTAAGAAGACCGTCGATTCGCGCACCAACCTCAGCATCGCGCTTGCCGCCGGCGGCGGCCAGGCGATTCGGTTTACACCGGCGAAATAGCGGGAGGGGGAAGCAGTAAGCGGGTAGCGCGTGGCGTATTGCCTGTGGCGCGCGGCGCGCGTCGCGCTGGTAGGCACCGTCGGGCTGTCGGCGTGTGAGCGCGCGCCCGCGGTGCCGCCGCTCTTCGAGCTGCTCAAGCCCGAGGCGACGGGGATCTCGTTTGCCAACAATCTCCCCGAGCGCCCTGACTTCAACATTTTGAACTACCTGTATTACTACGACGGCGGTGGCGTCGCCGTCGGCGATGTCGATGGCGATGGCTTGATGGACCTGTACTTCACGTCCAACCTCGGCGCCAACAAGCTCTATCGCAACAAAGGCAACTACCAGTTCGAGGACATCACCGCGCGCGCCGGTGTCGCCGACTCGGTGGGTTGGAAAACCGGCGTCACCATGGCCGACGTCAACGGCGACGGCAAAATCGACATCTACGTCTGCGGCGTCGACTATCTCGACATGCACGGCCGCAACGTCCTCTATATCAACAACGGCGACGGAACCTTCACCGATCGCACCGCCGAGTACGGCCTCGAGCATCGCGGCTTCTCCACCCAGGCGCTGTTCTTCGACTACGACAGCGACGGGGATCTGGATATGTATCTGTTGGATCACTCGACGCATAAGGAGCGGGATGGGGGACGGGGGACGGGGGATGTGATTGGAGGTAGGCCGGCAGCGGGAAGCGCGACGCTGGCAGCGCGCAGCAGTGGTTCAGCTCTGGGCGATCGTTTGTTTCGCAACGATGGAAAACACTTCACCGATGTCACCGCGTCCGCTGGCATTCACGATGGCGTCGATGGCTACGGTCTCGGCGTTGTAAGCAGTGATTTCAACGACGACGGCTGTCCCGACATTTACGTCGCCAACGACTTTCAGGGCAACGACTACCTGTACATCAACAGCTGCAACGGGACCTTCACCGAATCGATCACCAAAGCGACCGGGCACACCAGCCGCTTCTCGATGGGAGTCGATGCCGCTGACTTCAACAACGACGGCCGCACCGACATTCTTTCGCTCGACATGCTCCCCGAGCGCGAGGATATCCTGCGAACTACTTTAACCGCCGAGAGCTGGGAGCTGTTCAACCTGCGGTCGACGGCGGGATACCATCCGCAGTACGCGCGCAACGCGCTCCAGCTGAATCGCGGGCTTGGCCGGTTCAGCGAGATTGGTTTTCTCGCCGGAATCGCCGCCACTGACTGGAGCTGGGCGCCGCTGTTCGCCGATCTCGACAACGATGGGCGAAAGGATGTCTTCATCACCAACGGCGTCTACCGCCGGCCGAACGACATGGATTACATCGCTTACGTCGGCAACGAAGCGGTGCAGCGGTCGCTCGGTGACACCATTACAGCCGCAAACCTGGCGCTACTCCAGAAGATGCCGCAGGTCCCGCTCGCGAATTACGCGTTTCACAACGACGGCGATCTACGCTTCACCAATGTCGCCGCAGCCTGGGGGCTGACGCAGAATGGATTCTCGAACGGCGCGGTGTATGTCGATCTCAACAACACGGGTCACCTCGACCTGGTGGTGAACAACATCGGCGCCCCCGCTTCGATTTACCGGAACCTTGGCGGCGGCGCTGCTGCCTTCCACTATCTGACGGTCATCCTCCACGGCGCGGGATTGAACACGGGCGGCGTCGGCACGCGGGTCGAGATCAAAGCAGGCGGCGTGGCCCAGGTGCTCGAGCAGCAGCCGACTCGCGGGTTTCTGTCGTCCGTGGATCCGCGGCTGCACTTCGGCCTCGGCGGCGCGAGCGTCGTCGACACTCTCACCGTCACCTGGCCCAGCCGGCGGGTGCAGCGCATGACGGCCGTGGCAGTTGATCGGGTTCTCACTTTGTCAGAGGCGGATGCATCAGCCGCAGCCACCCGGCGACCCGC
The DNA here is from genome assembly GCA_035701245.1 of Gemmatimonadaceae bacterium. Taxonomy (GTDB): domain Bacteria; phylum Gemmatimonadota; class Gemmatimonadetes; order Gemmatimonadales; family Gemmatimonadaceae; genus UBA4720. The sequence continues at coordinate 5,062 of DASSNV010000060.1, forward strand.
GTCGCGAGATACGACGTCGCCGTGGTTCACCGAAGTCACGGCGCAAAGCAAGGTCGATTTCAGGCACGTCGAGGACACCTTCTTCGACTACTATCGCGAGCCGCTGATCCCCCGACTCGTGTCAACCGAAGGTCCGCCACTCGCCGTCGCCGACGTCAACGGCGACGGTCTCGACGATTTCTACATCGGCGGCGCCAGAAGGCAGGCCGGAAAGCTGTTCATTCAGCAGCGGGACGGAACCTTCAGTGCAACGGCGCAGCCGGCGTTTGCTGCCGACA
>DASSNV010000061.1:0-2200 GCA_035701245.1 Gemmatimonadaceae bacterium
GACGGGTGTGGTGTTCCTGAACGTGTCGATGGATTTACGGGTGCTCGCCTTCACGATCATGCTGACCGTCGGGAGCGCTCTCCTCTTCGGGCTACTCCCGGCGCTTCGCGCGTCGCGGCCGACGCCTATGGATGCACTGAAGAGTCCAGGAGCAGCGAGCACATCAAGCCGCCGGCTCGGCGGTCCCGTGGGCCTGCTGATCGTCGTCCAGGTCGCGCTCTCACTCGTCCTCGTGGTCGCCGCCGGCCTGTTTACGCGGACGCTGACGGCGCTCGACACGCGCAATCTCGGCTTCGATCCGCAGAAACGCTATATTGGCGTCACGTCCGATGTTGAAGCGCGGGTGAGCGCACACAATGCCAGGCAGAACCGCTCGACGGCTCCGTGGAAACCGTGGACCATCGACGTGATTATCGAGTTCCGCACCGAGCGGCTGGCTTCGCGCTTCGAGAAGTACTTGAAATCGGGTGCCGGTCACGCGTTTGCGACCAGCCACTTCGTGGACCAGTCATGAGCGGACCTGAATCCAGCATCATCTGACGGGTCGCGACTCGCCTCCGGTGGGAGAGCGGCAATGCCTACGAAGTCCTCGTCGAAGACTATCACTAGGAACCCGAACTGGCTCGGCCCGGCGATCCCGCCCGGCGAGATCCTGCTGGAAGAGTACCTGAAGCCCCTGGGGCTGGGACAGGTGGAAGCCGCACGGCGTTTGGATTTCTCTAAATCGCCTCAACGAGATTGTGCTGGGTAAGCGCGGCATCACCGCGGACACCGCGCTTCGACTGTCCCGCCTCCTGAAGACGTCGGCACAGCTCTGGATGCGACTTCAGGCGGACTGGGACCTGCACCGAGCCATGCAGCGGGAGGCCCGAAAGGCTTCATAAGCCGGCGGCTCGCCATGGCGACAGCGCTCGCCACGCGACCAAGGGGGCATTCATGTCCAGGGGTTCGCGGAACATCGGTCTGGAAGTGCTCGAGGGCATTCGTCAGCTGAAACGAGGCGAGCACGGGCGCCTGAAGGAATTGGAGCGAGAGAATCGCGAGCTGAAGCGCGCGAACGAGATTCTCCGGAAGGCGTCCGCGTTTTTCGCGCAGGCGGAGGTCGACCGCCGAGCGAAGTGATGGTCAGGTTCATCGATCAACACCGCGACACCTGACGAATTCACTTCAGGAGGGCGCGATGGTTGGTACCGCCCGATGGCATTCTGCCGGATTGGGAACAACTCCAGCGCGAGATAGTCGACGACGCCGGGAAGCGGCTCCACGAAACCTTAACGGACGAGGATCGCGCGGACCTCCACGGCCGTGAGGTCGTGCGAGCGGCCGGTCACGTCGCCGCGGCGATTGTCGACTACGCCGAGGAGTGCCGGGCCGATCTGGTGGTGATGGGAACGCACGGGCGCGGTGGCGCCGCGCGGCTGCTGTTGGGAAGCGTGGCGGACAAGGTGTTACGCATGGCGCAATGTCCGGTGCTCGTCGTTCGCGAATGGAGCACGAGTTCGTCGCGCCTGATGCGCTCATCGCCAGCCCCCACCCTCGATCGGCTGAACTCGGGAACCGTCGTCGTGCTGAACAGCGGGAGCCAGAACGACCATCAGGGAGGTGACGCGCGGCCCCGCGATTGTCATCCTCCCAGACGCGACATGCCGGCCCGGCGTTTGACGCTTTCGACGATCGCGAGATAAGTCGCCGTCGCCGCGATGAGAAAAACGAAATAGGGCAACGGCGGGACCGTGAAGCCGAGCATCGCGCCCAGCGGCGTCGCCGGAAGCGCCAGACCGAGCGCGACGACGGCGATCGTGGTGCCGACGAGGGCGCGGCTCGGCGCGCTCTTCAGCGGATTCTCTGCCGTGCGGATCACGAAGACGACGAGCGTCTGCGTGGCGAGCGACTCCACGAACCAGCCCGTGTGGAACAGGGCTTCATTGGCGTGCAGGACCCGGAGCAAGACATAGAAGGTCAGGAAATCGAAGATCGAACTGATCGGGCCGACGCGCAGCATGAATTGCCGGACGATGGAAATGTCCCAGCGCTGCGGGCGCGTGGTCGACACACGATCGACGTGGTCCGTGGGAATCGCGATCTGCGCGATGTCATAGAGCAGATTGTTCAGGAGGATCTGGGTCGGGAGCATCGGCAGGAACGGCAGGAAGATCGATGCCGCGGCCATGCTGAACATGTTGCCGAAATTCGAGCTCGT
>DASSNV010000062.1:0-6596 GCA_035701245.1 Gemmatimonadaceae bacterium
ACCACGCCGCGCGCGTCGCTCGTCTCTTCGCGAAACCGCTGCGTGCCGCCGAAGCGAAGGAGCGCAGCGCGCCGAGCGTCGGCTTCGCTCATGCCGCGACGAACGTTCTCCGCCGTTTCCATCTCCAGATGGAACGCAAACTCTTCGTTCTGCTCGGCCGCGGCGCGGGAGCGATTGCGGAACAGCTCCCGTACGCGAGTGAGCGCGACACGCACGTGGTGCAGCATGAGTCAGCTCTCCGCGGCGAGGACGAGACCGACCGCGCTGACGAAGCGGTTCCAGGACGCGAGCTCCTTCCCCAACGCGCGTCGTCCGGCGGCGGTGAGCCGGTAGTACTTCGCGCGCCGGCTGTTCTCGGTGACGCGCCATTCGGTGTCGATCCACCCCCGTTGCTCGAGTCGGACGAGCGCTGGGTAGATGGAGCCCTGGCCGACTTTCAGCGCGTCCTGGGAGAGCTGCTCGATGCGATGGGTGAGCCCCCATCCGTGCATCGGCGCGAGCGAGAGCGTCTTGAGGATGAGCAGGTCGAGTGTGCCCTGCAGGACCTGCTCGTTGGTGGTGGGCTTGGCCACGGCGTTCCTCCCGGATGTCGGGAGGAAGATTGCCCGCCTCCTCCCGAATGTCAAGGGGAAGCCGGGCTTAGCGATTTGGCGCGAGGATCTATCGCTGCAGACAGGTAGCGCAGCAGACCACCTGCCCCCATCGTTTGTCTCATGCGTTCCCTCACCCTGATCACGCTGCTGCCGATGCTCGCCGCATGCGCGACGTCCACGCGCGTCGCCAGACCGCAAACCGCGACCGACCCGTCCGCGAGGCAACCGACGCTCGAAGTGCACACCGTGCACGCGACGTCGAACCCGATCGTGAACGACGGCGTCGACTACACGACCGACCCCGCCCCGCTCGTGGTCGGCGACACGCTCTACATCCTGACTGGACGCGACACGGCGGCGCCCGGCGTCAACGACTTCAAGATGCCCGAGTGGCAGATGCTCGCGACCACGGACGACCCGATGGCCGGCCGGTGGACGTACTACCCGCATCTGCTGCGGCCCGAGAAGGTCTTCAAGTGGGCGGCGCCCGGTCGAGCCTACGCCGCGCAGATCGTGCAGGCGCCGAACGGCAAGTTCTATCTCTATGCGCCGGTCGTGTACGCCGCCGCGACGACCAGAGACAAGTTCGCGATCGGCGTCGCGGTCGCCGACACGCCGCTCGGGCCCTGGGTCGATGCGCATCCAGCAGGTCCGATCGTGTCCGAGGCGTATCCGATCCCCAACCACATCCAGAACATCGACCCGACGGTGCTCGTCGATGACGACGGGCGCGTCTATCTCTACTGGGGGACGTTCGGACATCTGAAAGGGGTCGAGCTCGAACACGACATGGTGACGTTCACGGGCACCCCGATCGATGTGCACACGCTGACGGGCTTCTTCGAGGCGGCGTGGCTCTTCAAGCGCAACGGCACCTACTATCTCGCGTACGCGGCCAACAACGCTGGACCGACCTCCGACTGTACGGAGGCGGTGTACTACGCGTGCATTGCCTACGGGACGTCGCCGTCGCCGCTGGGTCCGTGGACGTACCGCGGCGTGATCCTCGATCCGGTCTCCTCGACCACGTCGCATCCGGGGATCATCGCATACAAGGGAAAGTGGTACATCACGTATCACACGGCCGACGCGAAGGGCGGCGGACACTTTCGTCGCTCGGTCGCCATCGACAGAGTCGAATGGGACGACAGTGTCACACCGGCGCGGATCAGGAAGGTCGTCCCGACGGGGGGCGCTCCGGTCGACACGACGCCGATCGCGAACATCGCATCGCACGCTCGCATCACGGCGTCGAATGTCCCGGTCCCAGTGCAGTACTGGCTGCGCGCGGTGAACGACGGGAAGGTTCGCGTGAACCCGTTGCCACCCGACATGTGGGCCACATGGTCGCGCAACAACCCGCCGCAGCAGTGGATCATGTATCAGTGGGAGCAGCCGGAGACGCTCACCGGGTCGAGCCTCTATTTTTGGGGCGATCATCCCGCGGGGTCGGGCGTCGGCGTCGCGCCGCCGAAGGCGTGGCGATTGGAATACTGGGACGGCGCAGCGTGGAGAGCCGTCAGCAACACATCGCCGTACACCAACACGGTCGACGCCTACAATCGCGTCGATTTCACTCCGGTGACGACGCGCTGCCTGCGCGCGGTGTTCGACGCATCGACCGACGGGAAGAGCTTCGCCGCGGTGGCGCTGCAGGAGTGGGATGTGTACTCCACGCGTCCGCGTCCGGCACGACAGCCATCGGTGAAGGGAGGCGCGACGGCGGATTGCTCGGTGGACGCGCGCTGAGAGGCTCGTCGCGATCGCAGAAGCTGCAGTCGTAGCGCATTCAGGCCCCGCTCTCGCGACAAGAATCCGTGCCACCCTAATGCCGAGTGCAACGGCGAGCGCTCGCTCGCCAGGCCTCGACGTCGCGATGGATGCGTTACGCCCCGCGTTGAGGCCAGTTGGGCTCACCGGTAAGTGTATCCACGGACGCGCTATCGGGAAGCAAGGCGACTATGTGCACCCACGGGCCATCCCCCGCATCGATCCGAATGGCGAACTCCGCGCGATGGCCGTCCAGCCATCGCAGATGGTTGCGGTGGCGCGATGCCGTCCGCGAGGCCGTGGTAAAGATAGATCGGGACCCCTCTGGGCAGCCTCTCGCCGAGCGCACGTTGCGGTGTCCACTCATCGCTCGGCCACCCACCCTCCCCGACAAAGGGTGCGGCGATCAGCACGATCGCGCCGAGCTCCCGCTCTGGCGGATGCTCGGCGAGCGCATGGATCAGGATCGTCCCGCCGACCGAGTGACCGACGGCGATCGCGCCATCGTCCAGCCCCGCGATCTCCTTCTCGAGCGCCGCCGCCCATGCGGCGTAGCTCGGGTCACGTTCGTTGGGCATTCGTGGATAGCGGATGTCGTAGCCCGGCCCCAGCTCAGAACGCAGGCTCGCGACCAGCTTGTCGTCCCACTCGTCATGAACGCGCTCGCCTCCGCCCTGGATGAAGAGCACCTGACGTCTTCTCATAGGCATGGCTGAATTCCGTCGCGACAATGTGCGTGATTGTTGGCACTCCTGTTTTCTCGCGAATCTCAGCTGCGTTACGTTCGGAGCTGCGACCGTATCGATCAGGACGAGGCCGTGCAGGTCAGCGACATCGTCGAACAGGCGCTCGCCCGCGCCGAGTAGCGTCGGCATCAGGTGATGGCAGTCGTATCTGCATGTATGCAGTCGCTCCAATGAGGACGTGAGGCGCTTCGAAACGAGCTTCGTCACACTCGGTGAGTCGGATACGTCAACGTTTGTGAACACCGGCCAACCCGCATAGTCGGAGCCGTGCTGCTCCGTGTCGATTTGCGCGTGGCGCGTTCGACGATCCACTGAAGACTTCGCAGAGGATGTACAATGGCATCACCGATCAATACGCTGCCCTCGGCGCTCCAGACTCTCGAGAGCATTGGCGGACGCGTCATCACGCCCGACGATCTGGCCTATGATACGACCCGCGCCGTTTTCTACGGCGACGTCGACAAGCATCCGGCAGCCATCGTGCGCGTCGCCGATGTCGACGACGTGCAGCGCGCCATCGCCTCCGCACGGAACGGCGGCTATGAGCTCGCCGTGCGGAGTGGCGGCCACAGCGTCGCCGGCCACAGCTCGACCGAGGGTGGAATCGTCATCGATCTACGCGACATGGCGAAGATCGACATCGATCCCGTCGCCCGCACCGCGTGGGTGGAGGCGGGCGCGACGGCGCGTCAGGTCACCGAAGCATTGTCGGAGTACGACCTCGTCATCGGCTTCGGCGACGCTGGGTCCGTCGGCGTCGGCGGCATCACGCTCGCCGGCGGCATCGGGTTCCTCGTCCGGAAGTTCGGCATGACGATCGATTCCGTGCTGGCCGCCGAGGTGGTGACCGCGGACGGCCGGCATCGATGCGTGGATGCGGAGCACGAGCCCGATCTCTTCTGGGCGATTCGAGGCGGCGGTGGCAACTTCGGTGTCGTCACCCGGATCAAGTTCCGCCTCAACCCGCTGCCGAACTTCTCGGGCGGTCTCCTCATTCTGCCGGCGACGCCGGAGACCATCGCGGGTTTCGCGGCGACGGCGATGGCCGCACCCGACGAGCTCTCGACGATCGCCAACGTGATGCCGGCGCCGCCGTTGCCGTTCCTTCCACGCGATGTGCACGGAAGTCTCGTCATCTTCGTGTCCATCGCGTTCGCGGGCGACAACGCGGCGGCCGTGCGTGCGATCGCCCCGCTCCGAGCGCTCGCGACGCCGCTCGCCGACATGGTGAAACCCGGTCCGTATCTCGCGATGTATCCGCCGGAAGATCCCAACGTTCGACCCACCGCAGTATCCCGTACGGCGTTCGTGGAATCGATCGACATCGAAGCGGCGAGAACGATCCTCGAGCATCTGTCGGCGTCAGACGCCCCGATGCGCGCCGCGCAGCTCCGTGTGCTCGGCGGCGCGATGGCGCGCGTACCCGCGGACGCGACGGCCTTCGCGCATCGGTCGAAGCCGATGCTGGTGAACGTCGCCGCGTTCTATCAGGACGCGAGGATTCGGGATGTGCACCGCGCGTGGATGGCCGCATTCTCGAAGGCGCTTCAACCGGACGACGCCGCCGCCTATGTGGGATTCCTCACCGGTGACGAGGCGGCGCGCATCCGCGCGACGTATCCCGGCGCGACGTGGGAGCGTTTGGCGAGGATCAAGGCGACGTACGATCCAGCCAATGTGTTCCGGTTGAACTACAACGTGCCACCGGCTCCAATGGAATAGCGAAGGGGTCGCATGGCGCAAGGGTATCGGCGAAGATGTAGAGCTCGATCCCGTTCCGATGCTCGCGATGGACGCCCACTCGACTCAGCGTCTCTCCAGGAACCCTCTCCCTTCGAAGATCGCGGGCATCGCCTTTTCGATTCGCGCCGTCCGTGTCGCCGACTGCTTGGCCGCCGCGAAGTGGTAGAGGTAACTCCTCTGCCGCCCCGGCGTCAGCGCCTCGAAGGCGCGCTTGAAACGCGGGTCTCTTCGGAACCGCTCGCTCAGCTCCTCGGGAACCGGAAAATCAGAGGTCTTCTTCGGCTTCAGCCGCAGCCCAGCCTTCTCGACGGCGATGGCCTCGCGCACGTACGCCTTGATGGTCGCCGCCGTCGCCGTGATGTCCTTCGCGCTGGTGAACTTCATCACGCGCCCGGCGTGCACCTGGCCGAGTTGCACGAGCACCTTCTTGGGATCCTTCAGCAGGGCGCCCTGAAAGAAGCCGAGCGCGAAATACTCCTTGAAGCCCTGCATGATGACGATGTTCTTCCCATCCACGGTGTAGGTGGGCTTACCCCACTTACACTCCTCCTTCATCGTCAAGCCGGCGAGGACCCGCCGCATTGCCGCAATCTCCGCCGTCCACTGCTCTCGATACGCCATTTCCATACAAGCACGAGCCTCCACGATCAGGTAACACAACGTCCTGCTTCTTCACCGCCTCGATCGCCCATTGATCCAAGAAAATAATACTTAGGTATTGACCTTAGTATTGCCCGGTGGTAGAATCTCTCCGTCAGATCGGGCAACGCCACCAATCGACTGGTATTGAAATGGTACAAGCCGCCATCGCTGACGATGTGTTTTATGCCTTGTCCAATTCGACTCGGCGGAAAGTCCTGGAGCGGCTGTCTGTCGGACCAGCCACCGTCAGCGAGCTCGCAGCACCGTTCGACATGAAACTCCCCTCGTTCGTGCAGCACCTCTCGGTGCTCGAGCGGAGCCGACTGGTGAAGTCGAAGAAGCGCGGGCGGGTACGGACGTATGAGATCGCGCCCGAACGGTTCAAGGTCGCTGAGGACTGGCTGACCGAGCGGCGTCGGTTGTGGGAAGCCCGATTGGACCGGTTCGACAACTACGTCAAACACCTCAAGGGAGCAGACTCCAAATGATGAGCAAACACTTCGCGATCAATCCGAAACTCGATTTCGTGCTCGAGCGGTTCATCGACGCTCCCACGCATCTCGTCTGGGAAGCGTTGACGAAACCGGAACACCTCAAGGAGTGGTACATGCCCAAGCAGTGGGGTGCGGTTTCGCATTGCGAGATGGACGTGCGACCGGGCGGCATCTTCAGCATCGACATCGCAACGGCAGACGGTCAGGAGGTTCCCAATCTCGGCTGTTTCCTGGACGTCATTCCGATGCAGCGGCTCGTCTGGACCTCCATGTTGTTTCCCGGCTATCGTCCGGCGGTCTTCGACGACATTCCGATCACGGCCATCATCACGATGGAGAGCGTGGGAACCGGAACTCGCTACGTCTTCACGGCGCTGCACCGGGACGAAGCTGACTATGAGAAAGACAAAGCGTCAGGTTGGCAGGAGGGGACCGAGATCGCCATCGATCAGTTCGTGGCACACGTGGAGTCGATGAAGGCGCGTGTGACGTCGATGAAATAGGTCAGGGCGTGGTTGGCATTCGGGAGATGTATCGTGGGCGCAGGTCACTGCGGGATCGTCGCCGGGGCGGAGCCCAGGACAGAGCGGCCGATGGCCATGATTCCG
>DASSNV010000063.1:0-15735 GCA_035701245.1 Gemmatimonadaceae bacterium
TGAAGGAAGAGGGTCTGATCCGCGTGTGGGGCGCGGCGTTCGGTCCGGCAATCGGCTGGCTGTACGAGGCGATCGAGCTGTGCGAGCGCGAGAACGACATTGGCACCATCCAGATGATCTGGAACATCCTCGAGCAGCATCCCGGCGCGTCCATGATCGATGCGGCAAAAGAGTTCGCGCCGAACTGCTGCTTCAACGTCCGGGTGACCCACGCGTCGGGGATGCTCGAGGGCAAGTACACCGAGGACACCGTCTTTCCGGAGAACGATCATCGTCGGCACCGGCCGCGCAGCTGGCTCACCAACGGAGTGAGGAAGATTCGCACCCTCGACTTCCTCACCACCGACATGACGCTTGGCCAGGCGGCCCTCAAGTGGCTGCTCGACGAGCCGCTGGTGGTGACGACGCTGCCCAACATCTACGACATGGAGCAGCTCCGCGAATTCGCCGAGGCGTCCGACAAGCCTGATCTGACATCGGCGCAGCTCGAGCGCGTTAAGGTTCTCGCCAGCCGCAACTTCGGTGTCGAGGACGACGAGATGACCTACAAGGGGACGATGGAGCGCGTCTCGACGTGATCATCAACGCCTGGCACGATCTCCCGCCGGGACTCCATCCCCCCGACAACGTGACGGCGGTGATCGAGATTCCCCGCGGCAGCCGCAACAAATACGAGCTCGACAAGTCGACGGGAATGATTCGCCTCGATCGGGTACTCTACTCGGCGGTGCATTACCCCGGGGATTACGGTCTCATTCCACGCACCCTGCACGAGGACGGCGATCCGCTCGACGTGCTCGTCCACATCAACGAGCCTACTTTCCCGGGTTGTCAGATCGATTGCCGGCCGGTGGGAGTGCTCAAGATGCGGGACCGCGGCGAGCCCGACGACAAGATTCTGGCGGTGCCGTGCCACGATCCGTATTACCAGGAGTACTTCGACATCGCGGATCTTTCACAGCATTATTTGAAGGAAGTGGAGCATTTCTTCCATATCTACAAGGACCTCGAGGGCAAGCGCGTCGAGATAGTGGGGTGGGAGAAGAGCGAGGTGGCCGCGCGGGTGATCAACGAATCGATCGCGCGGTACCAGGAGAGATTCCATCAGGTTGGGACCTAATCATTCGGCGCCGCGGCGCAACGAGCGGCGGAGGACGATATGAAGATGCAACTGTCGAGGGCTGGATTCCTTGTGGCGATGATGACGGTGGCGTCGATCGCGGCGGCGTGCAACCGCGACGCCGACCAGGTCGTGAAGGGACGCTCCGGACCCGGCGGCACCTCCCGGGACACCGTCAGCGACATCACGCTCAGCGAAGATGGAATCGGCCCGATCCAGATCGGAATGAATCTGAGCGACGCCGTGAACATGGGACTGTTGAACGACAACCCGAATCGCAGGGAGCAGTGCGACTGGGTTTACCCAGCGGTGGGTTCGGGGATTCCCGACGGCGTCAACGTCATGGTGGTGAACGGCAAGATCGCGCGCATTGACGTTGACACCGGCACCGTCACCACCGAAGATGGCGGCAAGATCGGCGACAGTGAGGATCGCATCAAATCCATCTACGGCGACGACCTCACCATCGAGCCACACAAGTACATCGAGGGCGGCCATTACATGACAGTCGCCGGTGACAGCGCCAGTGCCGGCAAGGCCATCGTTTTCGAGACCGATGGCAAGCAAGTGACGGCGTTTCGCGCCGGGAGACTGCCCGAAGTGAAATGGGTGGAAGGCTGTAGCTAGTGCGCGGCCGCCGGTGATTGCGACCAAGCCGGCGTTTCTCACCGCCCAGTGGCGCTACCTCGCGCTGCTCAACTTCGAGGTCGGCCGTCAGGTTCTGGAACCGTTGTGCCCAAAGGGTACCGAGCTCGACGAGCGCGACGGCCGCTACTTCATGAGCCTCGTCGGGTTTCTTTTTCTCGACACCCACGTGCTCTCGCTTCCCGCGTTCTTTCATCAGGACTTCGAGGAAGTGAATCTGCGATTCTACGTCAGGCGGGAGGTTGGCGGAGAGCTGCGGCGCGGTGTCGTCTTCATTCGCGAGCTGGTTCCGCTCCCGCTCGTGTCGGCGATGGCGAGGCTCACCTACAACGAGCCGTACCGCACCGTGCCGATGCAGCACTCCATTCTCGATACGAATGGCGAGCTGCAGTCCGTCGAGTACCTCTTCGGCGGGCCGATCGATCAGTGCCGCATGACACTCCACGTCGACTCGCCGGTCGTCGCGCTGGCCCCGGGATCGCACGAAGAATTCCTGTCGCACCGCGAGTGGGGCTACACGACCCAGCGCGACGGCGGGACGATCGAGTACCGCGTCGATCACCGGCGCTGGAACGTCTGGCCAAATGCCCGCTGGGAGCTGGATGGTCCGCTCGGGGAATTTTACGACGAGCCGCTCGCTGCTATACTCAGAGCGGGGCCGTCGTCGGCCTTTATCGCCGATGGGTCTCCGATCGCCGTGCACTTGCCCGATCGAATCGCCTAACCCGCCAACGCAATGACCACCAGCATCCAGGACACCGACCTCCGGTATCCAATCGGCAAATTCGATTTCGATGCCCCCATCGGCGAATCCGACTTCCCGAGATTGATTGCGCTCATCGCTGAGGCTCCGGGGGCGTTGCGATCAGCGGTTGCCGGACTTTCCCGCGACCAGCTCGAGACGCGATATCGTCCCGGCGGATGGACGGTGAAGCAGGTCGTGCATCACGTGCCCGACAGCCACATGAACGCATATGTACGGTTCAAGCTGGCGCTCACCGAGGATGAGCCGACCATCAAGCCCTACAACGAAGCAGCGTGGGCTGAGCTTGCGGATTCCCGGCGTGTTCCGATCGAGGTCTCGCTCGATCTGCTCGACGCGCTGCATTTGCGCTGGGTTGCACTGCTCCGGGGAATGGATGTCGCCGACTTCAACCGTGCCGTCCTGCATCCCGATCACGGGCGGCTGCTTACCCTGAAGCAGTTCCTCGGATTGTATGCCTGGCACGGCCGTCACCACGTCGGGCATATCACTGCGCTCAGGAAGTGCGAGGGCTGGTGACCGGCATTCGCCTTGCCTCTCTGAGCAGTCCAACTCGATGGTGGTGGACTTGAAAAAAAAGAAGATGAATCCGCGCAAGGCGACCTGGCTGCTGGTCGGGGCGGGCGCGGCGATGGTCACTGGCAGATTGGTGGAGCGCGGTCTCGACGCCGGGTGGCGCGCGATGAAGCACGAGGACCCGCCTGAAAAACCGTGGCGCAGCGATGCCAGCTGGCCGCAGGCGCTGGCGTGGACGGCGCTTTCCGCGGCAGCGGTTGCAACCGCGGAGCTTGTGGCGCGGCGCAGCGCGCATCTCGGATTGCGTCAGCTTACCGGCAGGCGCGTCCCAGCCGGACTGTGAAGCATTCCCCGGCGTTCCTCGCGCTGGTCGATGACGCCAAGCAGCGGGTGCGCGAGGTGAGCGTCGCGGAAACGCGGTCGCGAGTGAAGGAAGGAAAGGCGACGCTGGTCGATGTGCGCGAGGACAGCGAATGGGAGGCCGGCCACGCGCGCGGCGCTGTTCACATGGGGCGAGGAGTCATCGAGCGCGACATCGAGACCAGAATTCCGGACAAGAACGCCGAGCTCATTCTCTACTGCGGAGGTGGATTCAGATCAGCACTCTCCGCCGACAATCTCCAGCGGATGGGCTACACCAACGTCGCGTCGATGGCGGGAGGATGGAGAGCCTGGAAGGCTGAGGGGGGAGAGGTCGAATAGTCGGGCCTGTTGACCGAGGACTGCGACTAACGGCATTGCTGATTGCGGACCGACTGTGAGCTCGGACCACCAGCTTGGGGTCCGAGTTTTTGTTTGTCCGTGATTATTAATGCCGTTAGTCGCAGGCCTCGATCCAGGTCCAATTCCGGGCAGCGTAAAGTACTTGACACCGCAAAGTAAACCACTAACTTCCGGTGACTACTCGACCGTCCGCCATCCGGATGACACCATGCTCAAACTTCTTTTGATGCTCAGCTCCGTCGCCAACGTCGCCGGTGGTTTGGTGCTCATCGCGACGTGGGCCACGATGTGGCAGCGGGTGCCGGTGATCGTGCTCCTCATCGGCGCGGCTCTCGTCATTCAGGGCGGCTATACAGTCCTCTTCCTGAACGGCGCGCTCGATTCGTGGGGCGATCTTGCCGTCGGCGCACTCTTCGCGGGCGAATGCCTCGCCGCCTGCGTCGGTGCGCTCGGTCTCGTCGCGGGCATCATCCACAACTTCACGCACGCCGACATGGAGATGGCACCGGTGCTCGCCGGACTCCTAATGGTTGGCCAGGCGGGCCTCGCGCTGGTCTACCTTTTCGAGCGCGGGGAAATCATCCCGGGGAAAATCAACTGAAGACTACCAGCTAATCGCTGTCGGCGGAGCCGCTCGGAGCTCCGAGCACACTGTGGCACACGCACCGCTTTTCATTCCAACCGAGCTCAGCGCCGCCAGCCGCTCCGCTCATAGCCATTCGCTGGTAGTTTTCAGTGATGCCTGATCACGGTCTCAGCTCCCCATGCTGGACCGGCTCTCTCCCCACCTTCATGAACAAATACTCATAGAGCAGCGCCGCGATCAGCCCCCCGAGTATCGGCGCCGCCCAGTAGAGGAGCTGCGCCTCGTAAACCCCGCTCGCCACCGCCGGCCCGAACGACCGCGCCGGATTCATCGACGCTCCGGTCAGCGGGCCGATCGCCAGAATGTCGGCGGCAATCGTTAGCCCAATCGCCAGTCCGCCGATCTTCGGCCCCTTGAGATCCACCGCCGTGCCGAAGATCACGAACACCAGGAAAAACGTCGCGATCGTTTCGAGGATGAACGCCTGACCGCCGGTGATGTCCAGCGCGACCGCCTGCCCGCCGCCGCGCGTCGCCACGAACACCGAGTCGGGATACGCGGCCTTGAGCGCGTACGCCGCCGCGATCGCGCCAAGCACCTGCGCGATGATATAGAGCGCGGCCATCATCGCCTCGATCCTCCGGGTCACCAGAAAACCGAGCGTAACCGCAGGATTGAAGTGACCCGAGATGCGCATCAGCGCGCTCACCATCACCGCCAGGATGATTCCGTGCGCCAGGGCGACTTCCACCAGTCCAGCCTGGCTGCCGGACATTCGCGCCGTCATGATCGCGCCGCTCCCCACGAAAACCAGAGCGAACGTTCCGATGAACTCAGATGCGAAGTGCCGCCACGCGTCACGCATGATGCTGCCCCCTGTTTGCGTTATGAAGAACGGGGCCGCGGTGCGCGCGATCTCTAGATCACTCGACGCAGTACCAGCGCGGCGTTGATTCCGCCGAAGCCGAAGGAGTTGGTGAGGATGTGCTCGACCCGCTGCTTCCGCCCGGTTCCCGGCAGAAAGTTAAGATCGCAGGCCTTGTCCGCAACCTGAAGGTTCACCGTCGGTGGCAGCCATTCCTCTTCCATTGCCAGCGCGCAAATCGCCGTCTCGATCGCGCCCGACGCGCCCAGCGCGTGGCCATAGTAGCCCTTCGTGCCGCTCATTGGAATCTTGTACGCCCGATCACCCAGCACCTGCTTGATGGCGGCGGTTTCCGTCGAATCGTTGAGAGGAGTCGAGCTGCCGTGGGTGTTGACGTATTCGATCTCGTCGGCTGACACCCGAGCATCGGCCAGCGCGAGTCGCATCGACCGCGCCGCCTGGGAGCCGTCGGGGCGAGGTGCCGTCATGTGGTGCGCGTCGTTGGTCGTTCCATAGCCCGCCACCTCGGCGTAGATCTTCGCGCCGCGCGCTTTCGCCCGCTCGTACTCCTCGAGCACCAGAACCGCCGCGCCCTCTCCCATCACGAACCCGTCGCGATCCTTGTCGAATGGCCGAGACGCTGATTCCGGCTCTTCATTCCGTATGGACATCGCTCGAATCAACGCGAACGCGCCAAAGCAAAGCGGCGCCAGCGGTGCCTCGGCGCCGCCGGCGATCATGACGTCGGCGTAGCCATCGCGAATCTGACGGAACGCATCTCCGATCGCGATGGTGCCCGAGGCGCAGCTCATCGCATTGGTGGAGTTCGGGCCCATCACCCCGAGCTCGATGGCAATGTTGCAGCTCGCCGCCCCGCCGAACACCGCCAGTGCAAGCGTGGCATCAACTGCGCGCAGTCCCTGCTGCAGATAGACCGCCAGCTGTCCTTCCGCGTAGCTCACCCCGCCGAGCGCGGTGCCCATGTTCGCGCCGACGCGCTCCTTGTCCTCCTTCGACAAATCGAGATTGGCATCGGCGAGCGCCATCTGCGCTCCCACCACCGAGAACTGCGCAAACCGGTCGAGACGCTTGGCGCGCTTGTTCTCCAGATGGTCGGACGGTACGAAGTCGTTGATCTCCGCCGCGTTGTGGCTGCGGAACTGCGACGGATCGAATCTCGAAATCGATCGGACTGCCGAACGCTGGCGCTGGAGCCCCGACCAAAAGCCATCTCGCGTGGTTCCGATCGGCGTGATCGGTCCCATCCCGGTAATTACGACCCTTCTTCTATTCACAATTGCCTCTCACCACTGGTTCTTCGATTCGCGCTCGGCGACCGTCGCCAATCCCGCGAGAGTTCTGGATGCGATGCCGTGCACGAAAACCGGACCGATCAGATACACCGCCGCCCAAACGCCGAGCAACGGTATCGGGGGCCCATCCCAGACGTGCACAATTCGTACGTGCGTGCCGCCGGGCGCCGGTGTGAACGTCCATTCCACGTCCATGCCCTTCGTTATACCCCCGACGTGCCGGAAGCGAATCGAAGGTGCCGACCGATTGACCGTCATCTCCGACAGCCACCACGTCGGCCAGTTGACTCGGAACGCCGAGTCCTGCGTCCCGACGATGTCGAACGGGCGGTTGGCCGACATTTCCACCACGCCGCCGCCGTCGGAGCGCCGGTCGCGGAATCGCACGTAGCGGTAATGCGGAAGGTATGCCGGCCACTGTTCTACTCTGCTCGCTATCTCGAAAATGAGTGCTACCGGCGCACGGACCAGCCGCTCGTCGACGATCTCCATCGGCCGTCCCGCGGGCATGGGAGCCAGCTGGAGAGGCCGCGCGGCTTCGGTCGTCATTGCACGGGCACCCAGCTCGTCGTGACGCGAAATCCACGGCGGCGGCGGGCGACCGGCCTCCGCGCTACTGCTTGCTGGACTGTATCGGACAGCTCTCGAGTCGTGAAACCCCGCAGCACGGAGACGACGCCGTCGTGGCGGCTAACGGCATGGAATCGGAGGGGAAACGACGCAATCCACAGCCCCGCCGCGGCAAGCCAGCTTCTTCTCAGATCGCTCACCACCACGCGCACTGTTGCGACGCGATTCATCTCGCGCAGCAATACCGACGCCTCGCGATCATCGAAGTGGTGCAGGACCTGGGAGCACATCACCACATCGATGCTGCGATCCGCGAACGGGAGGTGAAGAGCATCGGCGCAAATCGACATGTCGATGGATTTTCTGCACGCACGCGCCAACACCGCCGCGGAATCGACGCCGATCGTGACGAGTCGAATGCCGCGTTTCTTTGCCAGCGCGCGCGCAGCACCGGGGATGTCGCCAAGTCCGGTGCCGACATCGAGCAGCGTCGCATCCGCCGGGAGATCGTCGAGCGTGAGCTTGAGCTCCTCGAGGGCCGACCGCCTCCCTCCAAACAACGTGTTCGCGCGAACGACATCGGCGAGCGACCTGGTGACGAGCCCGGGATCGACGCCCGGCGAGTCGAGAATCTCCATGCCCCTCTTTCGCCGCGGGGTCAGGAGGTCGCGCACCATCTAGCGCTCCAGCTGCGCGTAGCCGCCGCGATAATAGAGCAGCGGCGCGCCCGGCTCGACCCGCGACGCATCGACTTCGCCGATGATGATGGTGTGGTCGCCGCCGTCGTGCAGGGCGTGCCGCCGGCACTCGATCACGCTCAGCACGTCGTCCAAGATCGCGTAACCGTCCGCCGACCGGCTGAAGCCGACGCCCTCGAACCGGTCGATGTCGACGATGGCGAATCGGCGCGCCAGCTGCTCCTGCGCCGCCGAAAGAATGTTGACGACGAACCCATCGGCCGCGGTGAGCGCGGCGTGCACCGACGCGGTTTTCTCGATGCAGATCAGCACGAGTGGCGGCTCGAGGGAGAGCGAGCAGAACGCGCTCACCGTCATCCCCTGATCCGCGCCATCGCCATCTCTGGTGGTGACGACCGTCACGCCCGAGGGGAATCGGCCGAGCACGGCTCGGAACTCGTCGGAGCTGACGGGCGGCGGTGGAGGAGGTGGTGGTATCAAATCTTGAGCGCCGGAGCGACGAAAACAGTGAACAGGAAGCGCGGACTCAGCACGAGCCGCGGGGGAATGAAATCACCAGCGACGCCGACGAGGAGATCGGCGAGATCCTTTCGCCTTGCCAGGACGCCCGCGGCGTTGTTGAGGAACCATGGATATGCGATGGCCATGCCGACAATGCGCTCCAGCTTCCATTTGCCGCCGAATTCTCGTTTGCGCGCTCGATCGTAGCCGGACAGGACAGCCTTCTCTTCCATCTCTCCGCGTCCGAGCGCTTCGACGAGGTACGGAGCGAGCAGCTCGCCTCCCCTCAGCGCGGCGTACATCCCCTCGCCGGTGAAAGGGTCGAAGAAATCGGCGGCGTCGCCCACCAGCGCCGCCCCACGCGTCCACGCTTGCCGCGACGCCGTCGCGAAGGGACCCGTCGCACGCACCGGCGTCACCCGCCGCGCGGATGCAAATCGACGCGCCAGTTGCGGCCGCTCCGCGATCCACCGCTCGAAAAATGCCGTCTTGCCATCGCCGAGCTCTTCCGCGCGCGATTGGGGAATCACCACCGCGACGTTGAACTTGCCGCCGCCAACATCCACCAAACCGAAGTAGCCGTCGTAGTCGACGTGCATCTCGCCGATATCGCCGACCTCGGCGACGTTCTCGTAGTGCGCGACGAGCGCAATTCGGCGCGGCCAGATCCGACTCGTCTTCATCAGGCCGAGTCGTCGGCCGACCACTGAGCGAAGCCCGTCCGCGCCCACTACGTAGCGAGCGCGGAGGATGCGCTCGGCGCCGGCTCCGTCGAGAGCCTTGACGCCGCTGACCCGTCCGCCGCCGTTGCGCGTGAGATCGGTGACCCGCATCGATTCTTCCACGCGCGCGCCGGCCTTGCGCGCGCCGCGCAACACGATGTCGTCGAGAATGGTGCGCCGGATCGCAAGGCCGCTGTCGCGAAAGCCACGGAATCCATGACCGGAGGCAAACTCGCCGTCTGCCGTGGTGCCGTTGGGCGCGCTCACCCGCATCCCGCGCAGATGTGCCGGACCGGTCGCCTCAATCTCGTCCAGGACTCCCATGTCGGAGAGAATTCGCGATGCCTGGGGACTGAGGTACTCGGCGCAGATTTTGTCGCGGGGAAATTTCGAGCGGTCGAGCACCAGCACGTCGACGCCTTCGCGGGCCAGCGCGCACGCGGTTGAAGCGCCGGCTGGGCCGCCGCCGACGACGATTACCTCCGCGTCGAGGTGCTCGCTCACGCTAGCCGATTGCGCGCGCTACGCGCTGAAACAGCCCCATGTATTGCCAGTGTGGGCGAGGGAGGCGGAGAACCGACGCGGCGCGCGTGAGGTACGGCAGAACGATCGATCGGGAGTCAGCGGAGAACATGAATCGTGGATGATCCGCGGCGAATCGCTTGAGTCTCGCCACGGTTTGGTCGAAGGAGAGCGCGCTCGAAAAGTAAAATGTAGGATCGAGCAGCGTGCTGTCTGGAGGAACGATTCCTTCCGCGATTGCAACCCGGTGCAGGGTCGTGCCCGGATAGATACGCAGGCCGACGGTCGTGTAAACCGCATCCCCTCGTTCGAGTCGCCATTTCGCGAACGCCAGCGTTTCCTCGACGGTCTCGACCGTTTCTCCCGGCCCCCCGACCAGAAAGATCCACAGCGTCTTGATTCCGTGCGCTTCGACCCGCGCCGCGACCTCGCGCACCTTGGCGGCCGTGAATCCCTTTTCCAGTCTTTCCAGCACCGCATCGCTGGCGCTCTCGGCGCTGATGCCGAGGGTGCGGAACCCGGCGCGGCGCATCGCGGTGAGAAGCTCCGGCGACGCTGTGGCGGGAGTGAAGTTGGTGGTGTCGAGGTGCACGCCGAGCTTGCGACGAGTGATCGCCTCGCAAACCTGGAGCGCGTGTCCGGGCGGGGAGTTGAAGGTCGAGTCCACGAAATCGAAGTGGTGAACGCCGGCTCTGATTTTCAGCTCTTCGATTTCGTCGGCGACGAGCTCGGGATCGCGGGTGCGGTAGCCCCAGCCTTCGACGTTGCGGTAGGTGCAGTACACGCACTTGTAGACGCAGCCGCGTTTGGTCTGGATGGGAATCGTCGCGCCGTGGCGCTGGTACCGCGCCAGGTCGACCCACCGGTGCAGGGCGGGGCGGGGCAACGAGTCCAGGTCCGCGTCCTCACCAGGCGGAGTGAAGGTGACCGTTCCATTCCGGTCTCGGACGAGTCCGGGCATCGCTTCGATTTCCGCGCCGGCGCAGAGTGCGTTGATCAACGCGACGCTGGCCCGTTCGCCGTCGCCGGCCACGGCGTAGTCGACGCCGAGGTCGCGAAAGAGTGCTTCCGGCGCGACGCCGAACGCGGCACCGCCGGCGATGATCTTTGCCGCAGGTGCCGCCGTCCGCAGCGCGTGCATGATCCCGCGCGCCTCCGGGGTGTAGTGGCGTAGCGCGATGGCATCGCTGTTGTCGATGTTGCGCACGGAGACGCCGATCACATCGGGTCGGAATGCGCGTGCCGCACCAGCGGCGGTCCGGGCCGGATCGCGCGCGAAGCAGAGATCGACGAAGCGCACGTCGTGACCCGCGGCTTCGAGGGCCGACGCAACGCTCGCCAGTCCGTTTGGCACCACGGGGTAAGGCTGGCGCTCGCGGTTGGTGCTGACCAACAGCACCCGCGCAGAGCTTCCCATCGAGTGTTCGTGCATTTGCGTCATCAAAACCGCCGAATTGCTACAGAAGGCGAGCCATCCCTAAAGCTACCAGCGCCCCCACCGCGGAGCAGACTCCGTTGACGACATCGTTGTCGAATCCGCGCACTCCCGCTGCGTGAATGGTTGGAGTGCCGCAGCTGTGCACCTTTCGCTCGGTGGATGTGGCGCATGCCTCGCACCATCGGCGTGCCTGGATGGTGGCTCCGAGGATGGAATCTGCAAGCGCGCCCGCGATCCCACCCAGTGCGCCTGCGGCGAAGGAAACCGGCCAACTCGCCAGCGCTGCCTCGCCGGCGATGAACGCGGCGCCGGCCAGCCCTGCCGCCGTGCCGAGCAGAGTGACGGCACCTGAAGTGCCGGCTGGCACGCGGCGCCAGGAAAGGATCGACACGGGCTCACGCGTTGACAACGTTCCGACCTCGGTGGCCCAGGTGTCGGCGGTGGACGATGCGATGGCGCCGACTCCGAGCGCCATCCAAACCGGTGACGGAGCCAGCAGCTGGCCGAGCGCAGCCGCGGCGAACACGCCGCCGTTGGCGAGGACCTGACCAGCATCGCGCTCGCCACCTTTTTCGACGACCGAGCTGATGCGGGCGAGCTTTCGCTCTTCACCGATCCGGGACAGCGCGCTGGCGGATACGAAGAGCGAGAGTAGCAGCAGCCCCCAGCTCCAGCCGGCGGCCATGCACAGGGTACCGACGATCGCGCCGGCGATGGCGCCGCTCAGGGACAGGGTTCGGGTCCGCCGCGCGGCGAGGACGACGACGACTGACAGAATGGCGCCCGCCACCGCGCGAGCGAAAAGGTGGGTCACCGGATCGACGCGGGGAGCGGGAGAGATTGGCTCACATCTGGAAAGTACGTGTTGTGGGTTGTGGGTAGCACGGTCGTGGGTTGCCGGTGAAATACGTTGCCGACGTATCAGGCGGGAAATGAAAGCAACAGAAGACTACCGGCGGGCGGCTTTGGGCGGGCCGGCTCGAGGCTGGGGGCTCGTTTCCTCGATGCTAAGGAAGACTACCAGCTAATAGCATCGGGCGGAGCAGCGGACGGCTCCGAGCTTCTTTTTGAAAACAGCACTTGGAGCCAACCCACGCTGTTCATCCAACCCCGTGCTCGGTGCCGCCAGCTGCTCCGCCCGAAGCTCCTGGCTGGTAGTCTTCCTTGATATTTCGGGCATGAGCCCCCGGCCGCGGGCCGGCCCGCCCTCAGCCGCCCGCCGGTAGTCTTCTCTTGCCGTTTCATCCGCTAATTCCTCCCGCCGATAGTCTTTGTCTGTCGTTTGCAATCCTTGAAGCCCCCTCCAGCGGCGGTTAGCTTGCCCTCTCCGCTCAGCCTCCCAAATGCCCGGCACTGTCAACGCCATCGTCCCCCTAAGTCTCCTCGAAGCAGTACGCACTGTCGATATACCGGAGGGAGACGATGTCGAGTACGTGCAGGAGCATCGCAACAAGCGCCTCGGCCTCAGCGACACCGTCATCGCCCAGATCCGGCGCTACAAGGACGCGCTGAAGCGAAATCAGCAGATCGCCATCCACGAAGCGAGCGGGATTGCCCGGCTCATCGGGCGGAGACCCGACGCGGAGGGAATCTTTAGCCGCGCGGGCAGCATCGTCGCCAACCGGATGTACCAGATGATCTCGGGCACCACCAGGCAGATCATCCACATCCTGCCCGGCTTCATCGCGCGCCCGCTGGCGTTTCGCCAGGTCAAAAAGGCTGGCGAGAAGTACCTCGGCGCGTCGGTTCGCCGCGTCGGCGCGTCGATCGTGCTCGGGGTCAGGGATTCAGTCACTTATGGAACCGCGCCGAAAGCGATTGGCTGCCTTTTCTACGAGTCGGCACTGCGCGAGATGCTCAAGCTGCTGGTGCAGGGCGGCGGCATGATCGACCACGTCCACTGCCGCGAGCGCGGCGAGGACATCTGCGAGTGGCGCGCGGAGTGGCGCGCCGTCAAAGGCTCTCAGTAACCGTCGTGCTCCAACCCGACGCGCTACCCGCGATCCAGTCGGCACTCGGCCGCGCGGGAGTGGATGGCTGGCTCCTCTACGACTTTCATGGGCTGAATCCCGTCGCGGTGGGGATGCTCGAGCTTCCGGGCATGACGACGCGCCGCTTCTTCGTCTTCATCCCGACGAAAGGCGCTCCCGTCGCCGTCACCCACGCCATCGAGCAGGGTCCATGGGCAGCCTGGCCCGAGGACTGGCGCAAGGAGAAGTACAGCAGCTGGCGGCAGCTGGAATCTCTCCTCGGCGATCTGGTGAAGGGAAAAAAGCTGGCGATGGAGTACTCGCCTGGCGACGCGGTCCCGTATCTCGATCGCGTTCCCGCCGGCGTGATCGAGATGGTGCGCACCGCGGGCGCGACCATTGTCTCATCCGCGGACCTCGTCTCGACTTTCTACGCCGTCTGGAACGACGAGCAGCGCGCATCTCACGAACGCGCCGCGCGCGCTGTCTCCACCATCGGCCAGGAGGCGATTCGGCTCGCCGGCAGCCGCGCCGACAGCGCGACGCCGCTTACCGAGTACGCGCTTCAGGCGTGGATTCTCGAGCGTTTCGTCGCGGGCGGCCTCGAGACCGATCACGGACCGATCGTCGCGATCGGACCGAACGCCGCGAACCCGCACTACGAGCCGACGGCAGAACAGTCGGCGACCATCAAGCGCGGCGACATCCTGCTTGTCGACCTGTGGGCGCGCGAGAAGCGCGGCGTCTTTGCCGATCAGACGTGGATGGGATCACTCGGGAAACCGAGCGAGCGGGACCAGAAGATCTGGCTCGCGGTGCGCGACGCTCGCGATGCCGCCATCGCACTGCTTCGCGAAAGAGCCAAGGCGCGCCAGCCGGTGCGAGGTGGTGAAGTCGACGATGCCGCCCGAGAATTCATCACCAAACGCGGGTTCGGCGAGCAGTTCATCCATCGCACCGGACACTCCATCGATCCGCGAGATCTCCACGGCTCGGGTCCGCACATCGACAACCTGGAAACGCGCGAAGAGCGCGTCCTGATTCCCGGCGTTGGGTTCTCGATCGAGCCGGGGATTTATTTCACCGGCGACGTCGGAATGCGCAGTGAGGTCAACGGATTGATGGGAACCGACTCGGTGTTGATCACTCCTTCCGACTATCAGAAAGACCTGCTGATCGTCTAGGGTCCGATGTAGCTCCACACCGAGGGATCCTCGAGTCCGAGCCGCCATAGCGCAAAGGCCGTCACACCGACCTGTCGCGCGTCGCGAATCAGAGTCTCCAGCAGGACGCGGTCGCTGACCCAGATCTCCCAACCCTCCGGTGAGAGCGCGTGCAGGGTTGCCGACGCGTGGTCACGGGCCAGGGCAGTGTTCGTCATCGTCGTCAGCCGTCGCGCTTCGTCGTAGCTGATGACTTCGGTCTCCGCATTTCTGCGCCACCGATAACCGTACAGCGGAAAGCCGGCGATGATGCGCCCGGCGCCGACTTCCGCGACCCGCACGCCGAGGTTGCGCGTGACCCAATCCGGCGCGGCGATTGGCCCGGGCGGTGACGTGCTCCAATGCTGGTCGTAGAGCACGGGCATGATGTAGTCAGCCGACTGGAGCAGCAGCGCGGCGGGGTACGCGGCGGTGTCGCCGGCGGGAACCGCGATCACGATCGTCGTGATTCCGTGCGCCCGCACCGAATCGGCAACCGCCTTCGTCACCGTGAGCAGCTGATCGAGATCGCGGGTGGTCATGCCCTCGAAGTCGATCACCACGCCATTATAGGTTCCCGAATCAACCAGAGCCGCGATAGCGCCGGCCGTCGACGCCGAGACCTGCGCATTGTCCCCGAGTCCGCGCACGATCTCGGGATGAAAGCCGTTGCCGAGGTTGGTGGTGATCAACGCCATCGTGCGTCCGGCGAGAGCCGGCCGATTGCCAAGGGTGTCCGGATACGCGACGATCGGGCGGAAGCTGAGGGTATCGAGCGCGATCCAGCCGGTCACGATCCGATCGAGACCGCCCTGATGCGCGATGACCGACGCCGCACTGCGTGCATCCCAGGGTCCGGTGAATCCCCAGTACGAAGGCCGGCCGCGCGGCTGCGACGGCAGGTGCGCGCACGCAGCGAGCGCGACGAGCGCAGCGATGTACCGTCGTCGCGCATGAATCAGAAGCATTGCGATTCGAGCCTTGTGTCGGAGCCGTCGACGCGGCAAACTCCGCCGTCATGAAACATCTATCAACCTACCTCGCGATTCTCACGCTCGCACCAGCCGTAGTCATGGCGCAAGGCAACGCTGATCTGGTGCTGACCAACGGACGCATTTACACCGTCGACAATGCGCGGCCGCAGGTCTCGGCGCTTGCGGTGCGCGATGGCCGCGTTCTGTTCGTCGGATCCGACGCCGAAGCGAAAGCACTTGCCGGCCCTTCGACGCAGTTGATCGATCTGCGCGGCGCGGCAGTCTATCCGGGCTTCACCGATGCCCACGCGCACCTGCTCGGGCTCGGCAACATGCTGCAGCGCGTGAATCTCGCCGGCTCGACGTCGTACGACGAGGTGATTGCGCGAGTAAAGGCATGGGCAAAGGATGTGAAGCCGGGCGAGTGGATTCAGGGGCGGGGCTGGGATCAGAATCGCTGGCCGGTGAAGGAATTTCCAACCCACGAGGCGCTGTCCCGCGCGTTTCCCAACAACCCGGTGGTACTCGACCGGATCGATGGTCACGCGCTGCTGGCGAACGCGCGGGCGATGGAGCTCGCGCACGTTACCGCTGCGACGCGCGATCC
>DASSNV010000064.1:0-12105 GCA_035701245.1 Gemmatimonadaceae bacterium
AGGTGAGAATGCGCGCGTTCGTCAACGAGACGGACATCGGCAACGTGCAGGCGGGCCAGATGGCGACGGTTACCGTGGATGCGTTTCCGAACCGGCGATTCGTCGGAGTGGTCGAGAAGGTCGAGCCACAGGCCGTCGTGCAGTCGAGCGTGACGATGTTCCCGGTGCTGGTGAGTCTCAACAACTCCGACAACGCGCTCAAGCCGGGCATGAACGGGCAGGTGGTGATGGACATCGTGCGCAAGGACAACGTGCTGGCGGTGCCGAGTGACGCGATCAGAAACGCGCGCGACGCGGCGACGGTCGCACCGGTGCTGGGGGTGAGCCAGGATTCGCTGCGCTCGATGATGGCGTCGATGAGGCAGAACCGAGGCCGCGGCCGCGGCGGCGCAGCGTCGTCTACGGCGAGCAGCACCGGGCGCGATACGACGGGACGGCGATTCGGCGGCGACAGCACGGGCAGGAGATTCGGCGGCAACTTTGCGCGCGGTGCTGCGTCGGGAACTGCGTCGTCGACGCGCGGCGGATTCAACCGTCAGGGTGGCGCGCCCGGAGCAGGCGGAGCCGGCGGCGCCGGTGCTTTCGCGGGCGGTGGCGGCGGCGGACCGATGATCGTGTTCGTCAAGAAGGGCGAGAAGTACACGCCCCACGTCGTGCGCGTCGGGATCAGCGACTTCGATTACACCGAGATTCTGAGCGGACTGCAAGAGGGCGACGAGGTGGCACTGTTGGGTGCCGCGGTGTTGCAGGCGCAGCGTGACGAGCTCCAGCAGCGCATCAGATCGCGCGCCGGCGGCGGGCTGCAGCAACAGCAGCAGAATCAAGGCGGTGGCGGCGGTGGCGGTGGCGGCGGTCGCGGCGGCGGATGACCAACCGGAGATAAGCGTATGCTGCTCGGAGAGACAATTGGCGTAGCGCTCGGCGCGCTCAGAGCGAACAAGCTGCGGTCATTCCTGACGATGCTCGGCGTGGTGATCGGGGTCGGCGCGGTGATCGCAGTTGTCGCGCTTGGACGCGGCGCGCAGGAGTCCGTCAACGCGCGGATCAGTGCGCTCGGCACGACCCTGCTGACTGTCTCGCCCGGACAGATATACGCGCCGGGTGGCGTCCGTTCCGGCAGCGATCGTGCGCCGATGTACGTCGCTGACGCGCGCGCCCTCGATTCGGCGGGGCCCGCGGTCGCCGAAGTCGAGCCCGAGATTCAGCGCCAGCTCCAGGTGCAGTATCTCAATACCAACACCAATACCCAGGTGATCGGCACCACCGCCAACTATCTGGAAGTCAGGAAGTACCAGATGGCGCAGGGGAAGATGTTCACCGAAGGTGACGACCGCGCGAGCCGGCGCGTGGCGGTGCTGGGCGCGAGCGTGCCGGACAATCTTGGAGTTCCGCCGGCGGAGCTAGTCGGTCAGAACATCCGCATCGGCGGTTTTCTGTTCGAGGTGATCGGCGTGCTCGCGAGCAAGGGCACCGGCGGCGGCTTCGGCGATCCAGATGACCAGGTGCTGATCCCGATTACCACCGGGCAGTTCCGGGTGTTCGGCACCGACAGGCTCCGCCAGATCGGAGTACTTGCCGCGTCGGAGGCAGAAATCCCGCAGGCGATGGCGGAGATCCAGCGCGTACTGCGTCGCCAGCACCGCCTGCGCGTCGGCGTTCCGGACGATTTCCAGATCAGAAATCAGGCGGATTTTCTCAACACCCTTGGCGAGACGACCCAGATCTTCACGTTCCTGCTGTCGGGAATCGCCGCCGTCAGCCTTCTCGTCGGCGGCATCGGGATCATGAACATCATGCTGGTGTCGGTGACCGAGCGCACGCGCGAGATCGGCGTGCGCAAAGCGCTCGGTGCGACGCCGAAGAACATTCTGCTCCAGTTCCTGATCGAGGCGGTGGTGCTCTGCCTCCTGGGCGGCGTCGGCGGCATCTTCTTCGGCTGGCTCGGCGCGATGGCGCTCGCCAAGTTCGGCAACTTCAACACGTCGGTTGCGCCGTCGTCGATCCTGCTCGCTTTCTTTTTCTCCGGATTCGTCGGAATCCTGTTCGGCGTCTGGCCAGCCCGGCGGGCGGCCAACCTGGATCCGATACAGTCGCTGCGCTACGAGTAGCGCTCCTCGGATAAATCGCGACGGTTGGCTGACCACGCGAGTCCAGGAGCCGGCAATCCGGAGACTGGACTGCTCGCAGCGTCTTAGCTGCAATACTGGCGTCTGGTAGGCTTTGCGTTTCCTATAGGCGCGAAGCACGACAGACTAAAAACACTCCGGACTGGCGACATCTCCCACCTGCCGACTTTTGGACCAGGGGTGCCAGCCACGAGCGCAGACCGCCAGAATCCGGGCTTTCGCGCTCCCAATCCGTTTCCTACCTTAGACCTCCCTCGGCGTCTCCCGTCCAGTCGCCGGCATTTCACATCCAAGGAGGTCGAATGAGACTCCGCTACGTTGCGGTCTCTCTATCACTGCTTGCCGCCGCTAACCTCGGCGCACAGGCCAAGTCGCAGGCGGGCAAGAGTCCCGAGCTGCGAGTCGATTTCACCAGGGAAACCCTGCCCAACGGGCTGAACGTGATCTACCACGTGGATCACTCGACACCGGTCGCGGCGGTTCTCCTCTGGTACAACGTCGGATCCAAGATGGAGCAGCCGGGTCGCACCGGATTCGCCCATCTCTTCGAGCACATGATGTTCAAGGGCTCGAAGAACGTCGCGGACGGACAGCACTGGGCGTTGCTCGAGGCGGCGGGCGGACGCGCCGGCTCGGACATCAACGGCACCACCAGCTGGGACCGCACCAACTACTTCGAGCAGGTTCCGTCGAATCAGCTGGAGCTCGCGCTCTGGCTCGAGTCGGACCGCATGGGCACGCTCACGGAAACGCTCACCCAGGCCAAGCTGGACAACCAGCGCGAGGTGGTGAAGAACGAGCGGCGCCAGGGTGTCGACAACCAGCCTTATGGTACCTGGCTCGAGAAATCCGAGGAGCTGCTCTTTCCGGAATCGCACCCCTATCATCACTCGGTGATCGGGTCGATGACGGATCTCTCTGCGGCGTCGGTCGCGGATGTTCAGAACTTCTTCAAGACCTACTACGCGCCCAACAACGCGGTGCTGGTGATCGCCGGCGACATCGATGTCGCGCAGGCGAAGCAGATGGTGCGCAAGTATTTCGGTCCCATCCCGCGCGGTCCCAATCCGCCGAAGCTCGCCAACATGACGCTCCCGGCGATCATCGGCCGCGAGCAGCGCGTCGTGGTGCAGGATCCCCTCGCTCCGGCGCCGCGCATCTATGTCGCGTATCGCGTTCCGCCGGCGAAGGACCGGCGCGCCGAGGCAGTGTCGCTGCTCGGTGACATCATCGGCGGCGGCAACTCATCGCGGCTGGACGAGTCGCTGGTGCGCAGACAGCAGATCGCGACCAACGTCAGCGGCTTCAACCTCGGCCTCGCCGACGGCGCCGACATGCTGGTGTTCGTCGCCAGCGGCAAGCCGGGCAGCAATCCCGACTCGCTGGAGAAAGCGCTGCTCGCCGAGCTGGCGGGTACGTCGAGCTTCACGCAGTCGGAGCTCGATCGCGCGCGCGCGCAGGAGCGCTTCAACTTCGTCAACGGTCTCCAGTTCACAGGCGGATTCGGCGGCCGTGCCGATCGCCTCGCTGAGGGCTGGACATTCTTCCACGATCCAAATCACGTCAACGAGGTGCTGGGCGATTTCGATCGCGTCACCCTCGACCAGCTCAACTCGCTGGCACGTGAGCGGCTGGTGCCCAACAATCGCGTGATTCTGGTTTACGTTCCCGCGAAGAAGGCCGCGAGCCGCGCAACGACGACTTCCGGAGGAGCCAACTAATGCGTTCGACTCTTCTTGCTTCAGTAAAGGTTGGTGTCGCGGCGACGATCGTCGCGGCGACGACCCTGAGCGCGCAGACGGTGAATCCGCCGGCGCCGGGTCCGCTCCGCCCCTATGAATTCCCGCCCGTCGAGCAGTTCCAGCTGCCGAATGGGCTCAAGGTTATTCTGGTCGAGAAGCACACCGTGCCGGTCGTAGAAGCGCGATTGATCGTCGATGCAGGCTCGATGCGTGAGCCGGCGTCGAAGAACGGCCTCGCGTCGATAACTGGATCGCTGTTGTCGGAGGGCACGGGCACCATGACCGGCGCCGACATCGCACGCGCGATGGACGCGCTTGGCGCGCAGTTCTTCACCGCGTCGGGTTTCACCAACGCGTTCGCCGACGTGGTCGCTCTGAAGACTGTTTTCCCGCAGGCGCTGGATCTCGCGGCGAAGTCAGTGATGGCGCCGAGCTTTGCGGCGAGTGAAGTCAACCGCGTAAAGAATCGCGCGCTGGCATCGTACGCGCAGAGTCACGCGCAAACGGCGGGGTTGGCGTCGGATGCGTTCGTTCGTGCCGCGTTCGACGAATCCGCCCCATTCTCACGGCCGTCGAGCGGCACGCCGGCGACGATCTCGACGCTGACGCGCGACGACATTGTGAACTGGCACAAGTCGATGTACTCGCCGGCGAACTCGACGCTGTTGCTGGTGGGGGATCTCAACAAGGCTGAAGCGCAGCGCATCGCGCAGGGCGCTTACGGCTCGTGGGCGGCTGGCTCCGGCGCGTTGCAGCCGGTCGCCAATCCGGTGCGGCCGAGCACGGGGACGCGGATCATTCTCGTCGATCGTCCGGGCTCGGTGCAGTCGACGATCATGGTCGGCCAGCCAGGCTTCCGCGCCACGGATCCGGACTACATCGACATGGTTGCGTTGAACCACGTGCTGGGCGGCGGCTTCAGCTCACGCGTGAACATGAACCTGCGCGAGAAGCACGGCTACACGTACGGCGCATTCAGCGGCCTGGATCTGCGGCCGGGAGCGGGCGTCTTCAGAATCAGCTCGGACGTACGTACGAGCTCGACGGATTCCGCGCTGACCGAAGCGGTCAATGAGTACAAGCGGATCGCGACGGAGCCGGTGCCGGCGGCGGAGCTGACCGGTGCGCTCAACAACATCGTGTCGAGCTTTCCGAGCTCGGTGCAGAGCGTTCAGGGTCTCACCGGCCGCATTCAGCAGCTGATCGTGTGGGGGTTGCCGCTCGATTTCTATACGACCTACCGCGAGCGGCTGGCAGCGGTGACGCCCAACGATCTGACCACGGTCGCAAAGGCGCACCTCAATCCGGACAATCTCGTGGTGGTTGTAGCGGGGGATCTCTCCAAGATCGAGGCGCCGATTCGGGCGCGGAATCTGGGGACGGTCGAGGTTTGGGATGTTAATGGCAACAAGGTACGGTAAAGGGAATAGTTGAACTGAAGACTACCAGCTGAGAGCAGTGGGCGGAGCGGCGGGGGCTCCGAGCAGGGGTTGGATGAAAAGCGGGGCGGATATGGTGCGCCGTTTTTTCAAAACCGAGCTCAGCGCCGCCAGCCGCTCCGCCGACTGCCATTAGCTGGTAGTCTTCAGTAACACTGAGGAGGCCGGCCGTTATGGGCCGGCCTTTTCCATCCACGTAGATTCAGTACGAGATGCGAGCCGTAATCATCACCAAACCTGGCGGCCCCGGCGTACTCGAGGTCCAGGAGCGTCCGGCACCGGAGCCCGGCTGGGGGCAGATCCGGATCCGGGTTGAGGCGTCCGCGCTCAATCGCGCGGACATCCTCCAGCGGATGGGCAACTATCCCGTTCCGGCGGGTGTCGCGGCGGATATAAGCGGGATGGAGTACGCCGGCGTCGTCGATGCGCTCGGGCCCGGCGCATCGATGTGGAAGCCCGGCGATCGGGTGATGGGGATCATCGGCGGCGCGGGACACGCTGAGTTCGCCTGCGTGCACGAGCGGGAGGCGATCAGCGCCCCGGCGAAGCTCTCGTGGGAAGAGATTGCCGCGATCCCTGAAGTGTTTCTCACCGCCTACGACGCGCTGTTCAATCGCCTGAAGATCGGCCTCGGCGACAACGTGCTGATTCACGCCGTCGGCAGCGGCGTCGGAACGGCGGCGCTGCAGATCGCGCGAATAAGCGGCGCAACCGTGATCGGTACCGCACGCAGCGCCGACAAGCTGGAGCGCGCGCGACTGCTTGGACTCAACGTTCCGATCGACTCAACGGCGGGAGACTGGGCGGAGTCGATCGAATCGCAGGTCGGAAAGAACCGCGTCAATGCGATCGTCGATCTGGTGGGTGGCAATTATCTCGACGGCAACCTGCGCGTGCTCGCCCCGCTCGGCCGCATCGTCGTCGTCGGGCTGACCGCCGGTGGCTCCGCGCCGTTCTCGATGGGCGTCCTGCTGCGGAAGCGGCTCACGATCGTCGGAACGGTGCTGCGCGCGCGGCCCCTCGAGGAAAAAATCGCTCTCGCCCGCGAATTCTCGGAGCGGATGGTGCCGCTTTTCGAGAGCGGAAGGCTGAGGCCGGTGGTCGATCGGGTCTTCCCGTTCGATGAGATTCGCGCCGCGCACGAGCTGATGGAATCGAATCAGACTTTCGGCAAGATCGTGCTGCGCTGGGACTAGGTTTTCCCCTTCCTTCTTCGGCTGCGGCGGTCCTGAATCAATATCGTGGCGATCATCCAGAGGCCAATGGCGCCGGCGATGATGAAGCCGGCGGTCGCCAGACGTCGCTGAACCTGAATCATGTAGCCGCTCGCGACGAGCAGTCCGCCCAGTACGAGCCCGGTAAAGATCCGGTTGGCGACTTTCTCGAGGCCGAGTAGGAGCGAGCCGAGTTGCGGCGCCTCGATGCGGAAAGCGAAATCATCGCCGACGAGCTTCTGGGTGATCACATCGAGCCGGTGGGGCAGCGCCCGGATCAGGTCCGATGTCTCTGACGCCATCTGAAAGATTCGGCGCGGCGACATGTCGCGCTGGGCGCGCTTGTTCGCGATCTCGGCGGTGTACTCGCGGATCGATTGGCTTGGATTGAAGTTGGGGTCGAGCGATCGCGTGACGGCGTCGAGGTTGAACAGCGCCTTCGCGAGCAACGTGAGCTCGGCGGGGAGCTTGAGACCTTCGCGGAACGCGATGGTGATCATCTCGTAGAGTACCACGCCGGCCGGAGTTTCTTCGACCGTCTGGTTGGCGTGCTTTGCAATCAGCTCTGCTACATCTCTGGTGTAGGCGCGGCGATCGAACTCGTCGGGCGCCTGTCCCATCTCGATCAGCGTCTCGGCGGCGGCGTCGCCGTTGTTCTCTGCCATCGCCAACAGCAGTCGCACGACTTTGTCGCGCATCGACGCAGTGAGATGCGCTGTCATGCCAAAGTCGATGAGCGCGAGCTTCGGATCGTCGGGCGCCGCGTCTGAAGCAACGGCGGCGGCGCGCGCCTCGTTCTCGGACTCGACCAGGGCAGTCGCGCCCGGCCTCACTTCGCTCCGGCGATCGCGCGCGCGGGCTTCGGCGGGCGTGC
Source organism: Gemmatimonadaceae bacterium (assembly GCA_035701245.1). GTDB lineage: Bacteria > Gemmatimonadota > Gemmatimonadetes > Gemmatimonadales > Gemmatimonadaceae > UBA4720. Next base: position 7,396 of record DASSNV010000064.1, read on the forward strand.
GCGGATTGTCCGGACCCGGCAGAACGATGAAGACGTTCCCTGGGTGCGGATCGGCGTGGAAGTGTCCGCTGTTGGTGATTTGCTCGAGGTACGCGTGCGCGAACTCGTCGGCGAGATCGCTGAACTCGTAGTCGATGCGCGTGATCGGCGGTATCTCGTCGATCTTGACGCCCTTGATGCGCTCGGTGGTCAGCACCCGGTGGGTGGTGTAGGCATCGATGACGCGCGGAATCAGGATGTGCGGAAACTTCGCCAGGACCTTTCGGAACGAGGCGGCGTTCCGCGCTTCGGTCCGGTAGTCGAGCTCGTCGACGAGCGCGCGCTCGACCTGCTGTACGACGCCGACCAGGTCAATGCGCGATCCGGCGCTGGTGTGCTCGGTGAGGAAGCTCGCCATCTCGTGGAAGAACTCGATATCGTCCGAGAGCTGCTCGCGCAGATTGGGGCGCTGGACCTTGACGACGACGCTGCGCCCGTCGCGCAGCTCGGCGGCGTGGACCTGCCCGAGGCTGGCGCTGCCTAGCGGCTCCTCGGCGAAGCTCGCGAAGAGCTTGCTGATGCGCGCGTGGAGCTCCTCCTCGATGGTCGCTTGGACGACTTCGAGCGGCATCGGCGGAACGTCGTCCTGGAGGTGCTCGAGCTCGTCGATGTACGGTTTGGGCAGGAGATCGGGTCGGGTCGAGAGAACCTGCCCGAGCTTGATGTACGCAGGGCCCAGCTCGACCAGGCGCTCGCGAAATGCTCTCGCCTTGTCAGCCGCGCCGTCGTCGACCGGAGCATCGTCGTCGAGCGCCGCGCCCTCGAGGCCCAGCAACCCCTGGCGATTGGCGAAATCGCGCAGGCCGTAGTTGGTGAAGAGCCTTATCGTGGAGATGAGGCGCGGAAGATGCTTCGGCGACAGAATCATGAGCTACGCAAAGGCAGAAAGCATGCCCTCCGCAAGTGGCTGCATTCGACGTGACCGTAGATATTTATGCATGCCAAAAAAGAAAGTATCAACCAGGCGCGCATCAGCGCCGGCGTCCGGCGCATCACGCGCATCACGCGCGTCGAAGCCGGAGTCGGGGAGGGTCGGCGTCACGCATGTTCCGAAGCCGTGGGGCCACGAGACCATCTGGGCGCATTCCGAGCGCTACGTCGGCAAGATCCTGCACATCAACGCCGGCCACGAGCTGTCGGTGCAGTATCACAACAGGAAGGACGAAACGGTCTACCTCTTGTCAGGACAGATCGTCTACCGCGTTCAGGCTCCGGGCCGCGATGCGCTCGACGACGTCCAGCTCAAGATCGGTGAATCCTTCAGGATCACCCCGGGCACAATTCATCAGATGGTTGCGCTCACCGATTGCGACGTGCTGGAGGTATCTACTCCGGAAATCGACGACGTCGTGCGACTGAGCGACAAATACGGAAGAGAGGGAACAAGCGCACCATGAAAGTCATTATTCCGCTGGCGGGGAAGGGCACCCGACTTCGCCCGCACACGCATCTCACGCCCAAGCCGATGCTCAAGGTGGCGGGCAAGCCGGTGATGTCGTACGTGCTCGACGAGCTCAAGAAGCTGGGCAACGTCGAGCAGATCATCTACATCACAGGCCACCTGAAGGAGAAGGTCGAAGAGTACGCGCGCTCCGAGATGGATGTACCTTCGGTCTTCATCGAGCAGAAGGTTCAGGACGGCACCGCCGGCGCGATCGCGCTGGCGAAGGACTACGTCGATCAGCCGGTGCTGATCATCTTCGTCGACACGATCTTCGATGCCGATCTCTCGAAGGTGAAGACTGTCGATGCGGACGGCATCATCTGGGTCAAGGAAGTCGAGGACTACCAGCGCTTCGGCGTGGTCGTCACCGACAAGGATGGCAACATGACCAGGATCGTCGAGAAACCCAGGACGCCGATCTCGAAGCGCGCCAACATCGGGCTCTACTACATCAGGAACTGGAAGCTCTTGTTCGAGGGCATCGACTACACCCTGAAGCAGCCCAAGAACCAGGGCGAGTATTTCCTGACCGACGCGTTCCAGTACATGATCGACAAGGGCGCGAAGATCAAGGTCATCGACGTCGAGGGCTGGTACGACGCCGGGAAAATCGAGACAATGCTGGAGACCAACGAAGCGATGCTCCGCCGCGGGCGCGCGCGTCGCCCGAAGAATGTCGGCGATTCGACGATCATCGATCCCGTCTACATCGAGGACAACGTCACTCTCAAAAGATCGAAGGTCGGTCCGAACGTATCGATCGGCGCCGGAACGGTGCTCGAGAACACTGAGGTGAGCAACTCGATCGTCGGCTCGAAGGCAAAGATCACCGGTGCGGTGCTCACCAATTCACTCATCGGCGACGAAACGGTGATCTCCGGCGTGAAGGGCGAGCTCACAGTCGGCGACCACGCCGAGGTACGCGCATCGTAAATCCGGTAGTCGCTCACAATCCGCGTCCGAAGCTCGGACGCAACGTCCTCGGGCTGGGCACGGTCAGCTTCTTCAACGACGTGTCCACCGAGATGATCTATCCACTTCTTCCGGTCTTCCTCGCAGGAGTGCTCGGCGCCCACGCCAGCTTCATCGGCGCAATCGAAGGCGCGGCTGAGACGACGGCGTCACTGCTCAAGCTGGGGAGCGGATGGTGGTCGGACAGGGTCAAAAGCCGAAAGGCGTTCATCGTCGTCGGATACCTGATTGCGGCGATCGTCCGGCCGTTCATCGCGGTGACGCGCACGGCGACGCAGGTCCTGGCGATCCGGGTGACTGACAGGGTCGGCAAGGGACTGAGATCGTCACCGCGCGATGCACTGCTCGCCGACTCCGCGCCGCCCGAATCGCGCGGGCTGGCCTACGGGTTTCACGCTGCGGCTGACAACGCCGGAGCGGTGCTCGGGCCGTTAATCGCTTACGTGATCCTCAGAATGCACGGGGTGGGCGGCGTCGCGGAAAACGGGAGACTGATGCCGGGGCAGGAACACGCGCTGCGAAACGTGTTCTGGTTGTCGGCGATTCCGGGAGCGATCGCGATCATCGTTCTGCTGGTGGCGGTGCGCGATGTGCCCCACCACGACGCGCATCGAAACGCGGACGCCGCGACGGAAAGCGGGCGCCTGGGCGGGCGTTTCTGGGGCTACCTGGTGGTGGTGCTGCTGTTCACGCTCGGCAACTCCACCGACGCGTTTCTGCTCCTGCGGGCGAACCAGCTCGGCGTTCCGGTCGCACTCGCGCCGGTGCTCTGGGCCGTATTGAATTTCGTGAAAGCCGCGACGGGAACCTACGGTGGCAAGCTGTCGGACACCCTCGGTCGCAAGCCGCTGATCGTTGGGGGCTGGCTGTTGTACGCCGGGGTGTACTTCGCCTTTGCGGTGGCGGGCGCGCCGTGGCAGGCGTGGGCGCTGTTCGCGATCTACGGAATCTTCTATGGGATGACCGAAGGCACCGAGAAGGCCCTGGTAGCTGACATCGTGCCGCGAACGCGTCGAGGCGTGGCGTTCGGCTGGTACAATCTGGCGATCGGCCTCGCCGCTCTGCCTGCGTCGCTCATCTTCGGGTGGATCTGGGATCGTTGGGGAGCGGAGAGCGCGTTCGTGTTCGGGGCGACGCTGGCGCTCGTTGCAGCGGGGTTGATGGCGATTGTTGCTCCGCGCGGGAGTCGGACGCGTGCTGCGGTTCATTAGACTCGAGCGCTTCGGCTGGAATCCAACAGTACATAAGCGGGCAGCCGGAAGATTTACGGCAGCTAGGCCAACAGCGTTTCTCGGGGAATCGATCCGCGTGCGCAACGGCGTCCACAAAACAAAAGCAGGGAGCTTTAAGCGTAGTCGGCTTGCTGCTGGCAGCACGGCAGTATAGGTCTTCCCTGATCAATTGAGGGCCCGGACGACGAGACGCGATGCTTCCCGAGAGCTGTAAGCGTAGCAGCTGCCACGCTTGCAGCTGCCCGCTTCCGTTCATGTGGTGGCCAGCCGAAGCGACCAACTCTCAGAATCCGAAGTAAACTGCGCCCATAAGCGGTCAGCTGGTTACGACCCGTTCCGCTCCTCCCGATAAAGTGCGCGCTTCATCAACGCACCACTCACGGAGGAGGAGTTATGAGACTCACACAATGCAAGGGAGTTCCTGTTCTAGCGCTGCTTGTCGTGCTGGGCGGCTGCGCCGACGCCGTGAGCCACACCGTCGCGCCTTCAGCCACCAAGGACATTACCGCGGCACCAGAAGCGCAGGCAGTGACTGAGGAGCGCGCGTCGCTCACCCAGATCGCACGGCTCATCGCGGAGTCGATGGACAATGAGCCGGCCCGCCAGCACCTCAAGCGCGACATGCGCGCCGCGCCATTCCGGGAGCACAAGCTCGAGCTCACATCGTATCTCACGTCGAAAGAGGGACGTGCGCTGCTCGACCGGATGTCAGCGCTTGGCGGCGGGGAGCAGCGGGTGCTTGCAATACTGTCGAAGATTCGGCCGCTCGAGTTCTACGTGCCTGTAGCGAGCCAGCGTGAGACGTGGACAGGCAAAGCAGACGTCCTCGTGGTCTCGCAGCTGGACGAATCAGAGCCGATCGTGTCTTTTGACGAGCGCGGACAAGCGGTCTCTCTCGACAGGAAAACTCCGCCCTCCCAGCCTGTTCTCTCGATCGTGCCGGTGGAGACCAACTTCCGGGCTCCGATGCCAGCGGCGACTTCCCGAAACGCGCGAGATCAGAACGGGCAGGCGATCGGCACT
>DASSNV010000065.1:0-6085 GCA_035701245.1 Gemmatimonadaceae bacterium
TCGCGGCGATCGGACTGCTGTTCGGACAGCGCCGTGCGTTCACGCTGCGCTCGCAGGCGCAGCAGCTGTTGATTCTGGTCGCAATAGAGATGAATACCCGCCGGTCCGCAACGGCACCAATGGCAAGCGCGCCACTGCCAGCGCCGATAGGGGCCTTACCAGGGGCAGCCGCAGCCGCTGGCGCCTGAGGCGCCCGGCCTAACGGGGGAGCGCAAACGCGACGATTGCGTCGCTGGCGCCCCACGTCTCACCATCTCCACCGGCAGCAATTACCACGTACTGGCGTCCATCGGCGCCCTGGTAGGTCATTGGCGTTGCCTTGGCGCCCGCCGGCAGCTCGGCGCGCCATAACTCTTTGCCGGTATCGATGTCGAACGCCCGGAACTGGCGGTCGATCGTCGCGCCCATAAAGACCAGGCCACCAGCGGTAGCAATCGCGCCGCCCAGGGTCGGCATGATCGGAGTCTCCCACTTCTTGGTGCCGGTAATGAGATCGAGTGCGACCAGCGCGCCGGGCGGCGCGGGAGTGCAGGGCACTCCCGGAGGCACGAACAGAATCTTGCGGCGCATGATGTACGGCGTGCCGCGCATCCGGGTGTCCTCGTAACCGATCCGGGACCGCTGCTCGTGCAGGGTGTCGAGGTTTACGGTGGCCGCCGGTATGAGCTGCACCATCGCCGCGAGGGTGTTAACGGGCACCACGGCGATCTGGCGCGCGGGATCGAAGGTGACGCCGCCCCAGTGCGCCCCGCCGATGTTGGATGGGAGCACGAGCGTTCCACCCAGTGACGGCGGAGTGAAGATCCCCTCGTTGCGCAGGCCTCCCAGCAATTCCTGACACGCGGCGTTGGTCGATTGACCATTCCAGCTGTGCGGGCTTAGGGGCGGCAGGGAAGAGAATGGCTGGGTAGGCCAGGCGCGCTCGCCAGGCACAGTACTCGCCGGCACCGAGCGCTCCTCGATCGGGAAAATCGGCGCGCCCGTCTCGCGGTTCAACACGTACATCATTCCAGTCTTGGTGGTCTGGATCACCGCCGGCTGGCCCTTCACCGTCGCCAACAGCGGTGGCGACGCGTTGTCGTAATCCCAGAGATCGTGGTGCACGGTCTGGAAATGCCAGACGACAGCGCCCGTCGATGCGCGCAACGCCACGATCGAGTTCGCGTAGTCGTTGCGACCGAGTCGCTCGCCGCCGAAGTAGTCGGGACTCGCCGAGCTCGTCGGAACGAATACGAGATCGCGCGCCGGGTCGGCGGCGATCACCGACCACGCATTGGCGGCACCGGTACGGTGGCCGTTGGCGCCCTCCCAGGCAGCGTAGGCCGGGTCCGACGGATTCTGGGGCACCGGGTCCCACGACCACCTGAGCGCCCCAGTGCGCGCGTCGTAGGCGCGGACCTCGCCACTCGCCGCATCGGTGCGGTTGTTGTCGGCGACTCCCGAGCCGACGATTACCAGGTCGCCGACAATCGCCGGCGGCGACGTCACCTCGTACTCGGCCTTCTCGAACGGCGCGTTGCGGAGACCCCGCCGGAGATCGACGGTGCCGCTGTTGCCGAAACCGGCGATCGGCTTTCCGGTGGTTGCGTCGAGGGCAATCAGTCGCGCATCAGTGGTCGCGAAATAAATCCTGCCATTCGAGTAGCTGACGCCGCGGCTGGTGAAATCGCCGAAGCCCGAGTGCCAATCGACCGCGGCGTCGAACTTCCACTTCTCTGCGCCGGTCACCGGATCGAGCGCGATCACTTTGCCGAGTGGGGTGCTGATGTACATCACTCCGTTGACCACGATCGGAGTGACCTCGAGGGAGCGCTTATGCTCGCTGGTCGCGAGGGGCTCGCCGGTGTGATAGGTCCACGCCGCTGTGAGGCTGGTGACGTTTTCGCGGGTGATCTGAGCGAGCGGCGAGAATCGCGAGCCGAGTGCGTCGTGGCCGTAGGCGGGCCAATCGCCCGATGCCGGCTGAACGGTCGTTACCAGCGACGGACTGCAGCCGATGGCGACGAGACAAGGCAGAAGGGCAAAAGCTCTCATTGCGGTTAATCTGCAGCGGGACTGCTCGGCGCGACAATGCGGCTGGCACGCCGGGCCGGGTCGCTACCCGATCAGCGATCGGAGCCGGTCGCTGTAGCCTCGGCTCGACGTGAGTGTGGTACCGTCGGTGAGCGTGACGACGTACTCGCCGTGAAAGTAGGGCTGGAGTTTTTTCAGCCGATCGAGATTGATGATCGCCGAGCGGTGGACGCGCACGAATTTCCGCGGATCGAGCCTGGCTTCGATCGACTTGAGCGTCTCGCGGATCATGTGCTTGCGTCCGCCGGCGTGCAGCGTGACGTAGTTGCCAGTGGCATCGATCCAGTCGATATCCGCGGCGCGAACGAAGTAGATGTCGCCCGACGACTTGACGGGAAATCGCTCGGCGTAAGCGCTCGACCCGGCGGCGGCGAATCCGGAGAGGAACTCGCGTAGCTCCGTGCTCATCTTGCGGGCTGCGCTCGAGGCCAGCTGCGTCTCAACACGCGCCAGGGTCTTCTCGAATCGCGCGCGGTCGAACGGCTTGAGCAGGTAGTCGAGCGCACTCACGTCGAAAGCGCGGAGCGCGTAGTCATCGAAAGCGGTGACGAAGACTATTACCGGCAGCGGTCCCGTGCCCAGCGCTTCGAGCACCTGAAATCCGTCGAGCTCGGGCATGCGAACGTCGAGGAACAGGAGGTCGAGATTGCTCGACCGAATTGCGGCGAGCGCGGCCGCCCCATCCTTGCACTCGGCGACGACCTCGTAGCTCTGATGCGGGGCGAGCATCGAGACGATGCGCTCCCGCGCCAGCGGCTCGTCGTCGGCAATCCCGACCCGGGTGCGCTTCACGCGACGCTCGGCACGACGGCGCGTCGCTGCGATGGAGCGCGCCGCAGTGGAAGTCTCACCGTAACGACGGTACCGGCGTCGGGCAGTTTCTCGAGGGAGATCGACTGGTCGGCGCCGTAAAGCTGCTCGAGCCGAAGCCTGGTGTTCGCGAGGCCAAGTCCGTGGCGGCGTCCGCCGAGGAGCGAGGTTTCCATGGATCCGCGGCCGCTGTCGGTAACGGTGATCTCGAGGTGACCGGCGGATTCAGCCGCGTGAATGCGCACCGCGGCGGGGCCCGCTGTTCCGGCGACGCCGTGCTCCAGCGCGTTCTCGAGGAGCGGCTGCAGCAGGAACTGCGGAACGAGCATCGGCATCACCTCTGGCGCGACGTCCTCGGCGACGCTGAGCCTGTCACCGAAGCGCACTCGCATGATCTCCAGATAGTGTGCGGCGAGCGCGAGCTCTTCCTCGAGAGTGATCTCGTTTGCGCCGCGGTGCTTGAGGGTGAGGCGCAGGAGATCGCTGAGGCGGGTGAGCATGGTATCGGCGGCGTCGACGTCGCGATGCATCAGTGTGGATATCGCGTGAAGCGTGTTGAACAGAAAGTGCGGATGGATCTGCGAGCGCAGCGCCTCGAGCTGCGCTTCCGAGAGCCGGACGCGCAGATCGGCCTCGGCCTTCTCGCGCTCGCGGAAGCGGCGGTTGAACTCCAGCGCGTGGAGGATGCCGATGACCGCCCAGAACGCCATCGACTCGTTGGCGAAGTTTCGAATCAGCTCGCTCCCGATCGTCGACTGAGTGTTGAGACCGAAAGCGTGCTCGATCGAAACCAGCAGTGAGTACTTGAGAACGACGCACACTGAAGTCACCGCCAGGGTGACGGGAAGTGAAACCCGCCAGCTGCGGCGATCGATCGGATAACGTCGCGTCAGCAGAAACAGGAGTGGTGTGAAAAGCGCGCAGGTGTACCAGTCGGCGAATCGGCCGGTGAGCATCTCGCGCCAGTAGATCGGCTGGCCGCGCTGCATCAGATAGACGACCGTCTGGCTGCTCGAGAGGGCGGCGAGAAAAGTCCACGCCGCGAACGCGAGCAGGACCTGCGCGACAATGGCGCGGCGCGACTCGGACAGGGTGAGGCGTGGAGTGGTGATGGTCGACTCAGCTCTGGTCTGTGGGGTCAAAACTTACCCCGGGACCGCTCGCTGGCGAGCCGGCCACCGCGAACGGGCCGGGAGCCGGGACGACCGGGCCGAGATCGGGTGCGGAAGGATACGCCCGCACAATCGTGAACCCTCGGGGAGGAGCAGCTTCGTCACCGCCCGAGGCCAGCTGGTCACATTCCGCTTGTTTGGTCGCCAGTAGGCGTGACATCCTCGCGGGCATGAACATTCGATCGGTCGTTCGAATTGGCGCGATGTCGATGGTGCACGTCGTCACAGCGGCTGTTGTGGGCAGCGGCGCGTCGGCGCAATCGGGCTCGGTCTCCGCGCTCGCGCAAAGCGGGCGGGGCAGGGTCGATAGCGCCGACCTGGCGAGATTCGTCGATCCGCTGATCGCCGGGCAGATGGAAAAAGAGAAAATTCCCGGCGCCGTGTTCGTTTTCGTCAAAGATGGGCGGATTCTTTACGAGCGCGGTTACGGGCTCGCCAATCTGGAAACGCGAACGCCGGTAGATCCCGAAAAAACGATCTGGCGGATCGGCTCGATCAGCAAGGTGTTCACTGCGACCGCGGTGGTACAGCTGGCCGATCGCGGCCGATTCCGGCTTACGGACGACGTGAACGACTATCTCACGCGCGTCAAAGTCCCGTCGAACTACCCGGAGCCGGTGCGCTTCACGCATCTGCTCACCCACACCGCCGGCTTCGACGAGATCCGTCCCGGGACCCAGGCGGAGACGGCAGCGGCAGTCCTGCCGGTGTGCGACTTCCTGCGCGGAAAGCTGGCGCGGCTGCGACCACCGGGGCGCGTGATCAGCTACTCCACGTACGGCATCACCCTCGCCGGGTGCCTCGTCGAAGAAATTTCCGGCAGGAATTTCGAGGACTATCTCGCATCGGAAGTGTGGCGACCGCTCGGGATGACGCGGACCAGCATCAACGTTCCCGATTCGCTCCGTCGCGATCTGGCCCAGGGTTACGAGCTGGACAGCGGCACGAACAAGCCCGCGCGTTGGGAGTGGTATCACACCACACCCGCGTCGTCGATCAACGCCAGCGGCGGCGACATGGGGCGGTTCATCATCGCGCATCTGCAGAACGGTCGCATCGGAAGCTCGCGCATCATGAGCGACGCGGCAGCGCGCGACATGCACCGCCAGCACGCGACATCGCATCCGCGGCTGGCCGGCTTCGCGTACGGCTTCTACGAGGATTTCACCAACGGCGAGCGGATCATCAAGCACGGCGGCAACGTCGAAGGCTTCGCCGCCGAGCTGGTGCTGCTGCCCGAGCGCAACATTGGGTTCTTCATCGCGACCCAGCACGAGCCCGCCGAGCTCAAGGACATCGTCGAAAAAGCGCTGCTCGATCGTTACTTCCCGCCAACGACAAAACCGGTGAAGCCAGTTCCAATGGCTGGGTATCGCGAGCGCGCTCCGCGGTTCGCCGGGATCTACGAGATCAACGAATTCTGCCACACCTGCGGGCCAGATCGCCGGATCTATCCCCGGTTCGAGGTGAAGTCATTTCCGGACGGCACCATCTCGATCCGGGGCCAGGCGGCGCATTTCGTCGAGGTGTCGCCGCTCTTCTTCGAGCGCGTCGATGGCCAGGGCAAGGCCGCGTTTCTGGCTGATCCGTCGGGGCGCATCACCATTCTCGCCGGCGATTCCTGGCTGGTGGGGGAGCGCGTGAACCCCGCCGACACCTCACAATGACCACCAACCAACTCAAACCATGAGAATCGCAACTGCTGCACTGGCTTTCGCCGTCCTCACCATGGGCGTCAGCCGGGCCGGGTGTCAATCCGCCGCGGATTCGGCGGCGATCAGGGCCACCGCCCTCGATTACATCGACGGATGGTACGCGGCCGATGGAGCGCGAATGGAGCGCGCGCTGCACCCCGAGCTCGCCAAGCGGATCGTCCGCAGCGACAGCCTCGGCCACTACCGGCTCGATACGCAAAGCGCGATGACACTCGTCCAGAACACCCGCGCCGAGGGCGGCAAGCAGACCCCTATGGCAGACCGGCGCGACGACGTGCGGATCCTCGACATCTTTCAGAACGCGGCGTCGGTGCG
>DASSNV010000066.1:0-19145 GCA_035701245.1 Gemmatimonadaceae bacterium
GCACTCGAATGAGTCAAATGTGTGGGCTTTGCCCGTCATGGTGACGGTAAACGATTTGTCGTAGTCGTTTCCGCACACTTCGCATTTCGCCATCGGTGACCCCGGGTAGGTTCGGATCTGTCCTACGGCGAATCTAATGCCGCTGTGTCCACGGATTCAGCGGAAGACTTTCCTCATCTTGGTGTCCGGGTCGCGCGCGAAGCGGAAAGTAAACCACGCCAGATCGGTGATCAGCTCGTCGTAGGCCTGGGGATCCATCTTGTCGGCGACGACGCTCATCCTGCCGGCGATTTGGGTCTTGAGGTGCTCGATCCATTCTTTGGTGAAGTCCGCCATTGTGCTCCTCGAGCGATGGTAGAGCCGCGACCGGAAAGTAAGCAGATGTACCCGAGGTCGCGAGCACACACTGGCTTGCTTTCTGCCTTTCCATACCGCTGCGGGACTCCACCGAGCCCGCCATTAGACAACTCTTTTGGGGGCAGCAAATGCTCAAGGTCTCACTAACGGTTGCCGCGGCCGCACTGCTCGCCGGTTGCGGTGTGTCCACCCAGCAGGAAGTCCAAATGGGGCAGGAGGCGGCACAGCAGGTAAATGCGCAGCTGCCGATGGTCCAGGACGCCTATATCCAGAATTACGTGAACGCGCTGGGCCAGCGAATCGCGAGCCGAACGTCACGTGCCGATTTGAACTGGCAGTTCCAGGTCGTCAATTCCGACGTCGTGAACGCCTTTGCGTTGCCCGGCGGCTTCGTCTACGTGAATCGCGGCGTGCTCGCGCGTGCCAGCAACATGTCGGAGGTCGCCGGTGTACTCGGCCACGAGATCGAGCACGTCGTGAGGCGCCACTCGGTGAAGCAGATGGAGCAGGCGCAGGGCGCAAACGTCGGCGTTGGTATTCTCTGCGCGCTGACCGGAGTCTGCCAGAGCGGCGTGGCGCAAGCAGCGATCAACATCGGCGGCACTGCTGTGTTCGCCAAATTCAGCCGGCAGGACGAGGTCCAGGCGGACGAAGGCGGCTTCAACAACCTCATCAGGGCGGGCATCAATCCGCGCGGAATGCTGACGTTGTTCCAGAAGCTTCTCGCCGAGGAGCAGCAGTCGGGCGGTGGCAACGTGTCGGCGTGGTTCTCCGATCACCCGGGCACGTCGGATCGCATCGCGGACATCCAGCGAATGCTGAATCAGACGCCGGCTTCGACGCTCAATGGCCTCGCGACGAATGATTCGGGCTTCAGCACGATGAAATCGCGTCTCGCGCAGCTCGGCCCGGCGCCGAGGGTTCAGGGCCAGTAGCGGCAATCTTCTCTCAACAAAAACGCCACCGACAAGAGCGGTGGCGTTTTTTGTTTTGGTCGAGTTTGACGGAGGGTGAGGGACTCGAACCCCCAAGCCCTTGCGGGCGCCAGTTTTCAAGACTGGTGCAATAGCCATTCTGCCAACCCTCCAGCGCTCTCAAGATAACATTTTTGGGCGGCGTGATAACGTCGCGAAAGGTCCGTCGCCGCTAACGCCCTGCGTTAGCGAGCAGGCTCTCGAGCTGAGTAGCGCGCGCGATGTTAACCGTTTGCGCGGAGATTCTCGTGGCCTCGTCGTCCTCGCCGCGCTGCGCAAGCGCCGCGGTGAGTGTGAGCCCGGTCCGGATGTAAAGGAAGGGAATTCCGACCGATGGGCGATCGACCCACAGAGTTCGGCTGGCGATTGATTTCGGCGCTCTGAAAGTGTCATCCCATAACGACCGGGTCGTTTCGACATCGACGAAGCCCTCGCCCGGAATCGCGGCGATCGCTCCACCTGCCCTGGGAACGCTTGGCACCAGCTTGCGCGCCAACCCGGTCGTCACGGTGAACGGGGCCAGGCTCAGCTCTTCGGGATACCCGCCGGTGGTGCGGCTGAAGAAAACCGGCCGCTCCGGATAGCCGTCGCGAATCATGTACAACACGAACAGATCGGCGCGCTCCAGACCCTGGAAACCTTCGAACGGCCGTGGGTTGACGTTGACCAGAATGTCGGTGCCTTCCTTCTGAAAAGTCTGCGGCGAAGAGAACTCGACCACCGACGGCACCGCGTCGGCCTGGTCCATCGTCAGGTTGAGCGGCGGACCCACCGGCTTCTTCCAGACTCTTCCGCGGTAAGCTACCGGGCCGTGCACCGAGTCGTATTCGTATACCGGCCGACGCAGGAGCTGGCGGGTATACCAGTCGGTGTTCAGCAGCGAGAGGCACGCGACAATTACATCGCGGCGTATGCCTTCGACTTCCTGCGCGTACCACAAGGGAAACGTGTCGTTGTCGCCCGCGGTGACGAGCACACCATACGGCTCGACCGAATTGAGCAGATCATACGCGAAGTCGGCGGTATCGGTCTGCCCGGCACGCGACGCTGATGTCCAGTTGGCGAGCAGCGGAATCAGCGCCAGCGCGAGAACCGGACTTGCGAGCATCCACCCGCGTCGCTTCGGCAGCAGCACGCTGTCGCTGCCAACTTCCATTCTCTCGGCTGCAATCAGAGCGGCGATGGTTTCCCAGACGAATACCAATCCGAGCGCCGCCCAGACGCTCCACGCCGAGAAGCTCCATAGATAGAAGTAGTCACGATCGCGCACTTCGCGTGGCACCGAGTCTCCAAGCTCGGGCGACTGCGACCAGCCGTACCTGAAGTTCATGTAGTAGATGAGCGCGAGCGTCACCATGAACATCAACGGGCCGAAGTACGAGAAAGACCGGCGGTCGCGCCTCCAGTGCACGTAGCCACCCAGTCCGCCCAGCAGGAGGAACAGCATCGCCAGGGCGTTCTGCAATCGGGGACGCGAATCGAGCGGATCGCGCAGCCACTGCCAGCGGAAGTACAGCCACCACATCTCGATCTGCGCGGTGAACGGCGTCTGACGTGTCGTTAAACTCGGCTTCTGGTATTGCTGCCGGTTGAAGTTGTACATGAATCGATCGTAGGTCGCCTTGCTGAGGGTACAACCGACTCCGATCTCGCTGGTGCATCCCGTCGGCTCACCCTCGTTGATCGCGGGGAAGTGCGCGGCACGAAGCGGCTGGATCAGAAACGGCGACATCCCGAGCAAGAGCGCGCCGGCGCAGGCGAGCAGGAGCCGCCACCGCAGCAGCGTACGCGGTCGGCGCAGCGCGATCGCGACGGCTACCGCCGGCGCGGCGAGAAATCCGGCCATGTGGTTCGCGTAACCGAGCCCACTCAGGTATGCGATCATCACCAGCAGCCGGTCTGCCCTGGCGCCGTCGGGATCGTCGCACCAGCGCACCGTGAGCCACGAGACCAAAGCCAGTCCGAGAAGCGAGATCGTGTACACTTTCTCGTTGACGACCGATTGCGACCAGACCGTGAACGCAGTCGCTCCGATCAGGGCGGCGAGTGCTCCACCGACGACCCGCTGCCACCGCTCGGCGAGCCATCCAACCAGCACGCGCTCGGTGACCAGAAACCACATGCCGGCGGCACCGGCGCTGCACAGCGCGGCTAGGATGTTGATGCGCATGGCGACGTTCGGTGCGATTGGCAGAACGGCGAACACGCGTCCAATCAGGACGAAGAACGGATTTCCGGGTGGATGCGGAAGCCCGAGGGTGTAGGCGGCGGCGATGTACTCGCTGGTGTCCCACATCGCCGTGGATGGAGCAAGTGTCACGAGGTACAGAACGAACACCAGCGCCGCGGCGATGGACGCCGCGCGGTACGACGGCCGGTGGTCGGGAAGCGCGCCGGCAGTCGCGGTCATCTAGTGTCGGAACTGACGCTTGCCGGTGAACACCATTGCGATGTCGTGCTCGTCTGCCGCCTGAACGACTTCTTCGTCGCGCACCGATCCCCCGGGCTGGACGATCGCGGTGACGCCGGCTTCCGCGGCTTGCTCGACTCCGTCGCGGAACGGAAAGAATGCGTCTGAGCCCATCACCGAGCCTTTGGTGTCGTGCCCAACCTGTCGCGCCTTGTGAACGGACAGGAACGCCGCGTCCACCCGCGACATCTGCCCGGCTCCGATGCCGATGGTCGCACCATCCCGACAGAGCACGATGGCGTTGGACTTGACGCTCCCGACGGCGCGCCACGCAAAGCGAAGATTCGCCCATTCCGCGTCGGTTGGCTGCCGCTTCGTAACAACGCGCCACTCTGCCTCGCTTTCAGCGTCGCGCGCGGCGCGCTCCTGAGCCAGGAAGCCGCCGCGGACGCGCTTGTAATCCAGAGCATGGTCGCGCCAGCGCGCGCGGCCCTCGAGAACGCGCAGATTTTTCTTCCGACCGAGAATCTCCAGCGCGCCGGCGGTGAACTCCGGCGCAACGATGCACTCGACGAACAGGCTTGACACCGCCTCAGCCGTTTCGTCATCGACGGGCACCGTGATCGAGATGACCGACCCGAACGCCGAAACGGGATCGCACGCCAACGCCTTCCTGTATGCATCGAGAGCACTGTCGCCCGTCGCGAGGCCGCACGGCGTCGTGTGCTTCACGATCGCGCAGCACGTCTCGGCGCCGAATGGGTCAGTCGCGAGCAGCGCGCCCTCGAGATCGAGCAGGTTGTTGAACGAGAGCTCCTTCCCGCCCTTTTGTTGGAGCGCCGCGATGCCGTCGCCCCTCCGCTCGACGTAGAAAGCGGCGCGCTGACCGGGATTCTCGCCGTAGCGAAGTCCGGTTTCCTTCTGGAGCGGAATGCTGACCCGCTCCGGAAAAATCTCGGCGCGCTCGCATCCGAACCAGTGCGCGATTGCCGCATCGTAGGCCGCAGTGCGCGCGAATACTTTCTCGGCCAGCAGTCGTCGCAGGTCGAGGTCGTCGTCCTGGGCGTCGAGCGCCGCCAATACCCGCGGATAGTCGGAGGGATCGACGACGACCGTCACCGCCTCGTAGTTCTTGGCCGCCGAGCGGAGCATCGAGGGTCCACCGATATCGATCTGTTCGACGATCTCCTCCGGGGTCGCGCCGGCGCGCGCCGCCGTTTCCTCGAACGGGTAGAGATTCACGGCGACGAGATCGATTGGTGCAATGCGGTGCTCGGCGAGCGCCTGCACGTGCTCGGGGACGTCGCGCATGGCGAGCAGACCGCCGTGCACGGCTGGGTGCAGCGTCTTCACGCGGCCGTCCAGCATCTCGGGAAAGCCGGTGACATCGCTGACGTCCCGAACCTTGATTCCCGCGGCCCGCAACGCCTTTGCGGTGCCACCGGTCGAGATCAGATCCCAGCCCAGGCCAGTCAGACCTTGGGCGAAGTCGATGAGTCCAGTCTTGTCGGAAACCGAAAGTAAAGCAGTTGGCATATCAAGCAGTCGTTTTCGCTTCGAGTTGCTGTAGGATGGCCACCATCTCGATGACCCGTGGGTAAACAATGTGCTCGACGGCGAGCACGCGAGCCGCGAGCGACTCGGCGGTGTCGGATCTCTCCACCGGAACCCGCCACTGAGCGACTATCGGGCCGCGGTCGTAGTCGTCGTCGACGAGGTGAACGGTGACTCCCGATTCTTCGGCGCCCGACGCGATCACCGCTTCGTGGACCCGCGCACCATACATGCCTTCGCCGCCAAAAGCCGGCAAGAGCGCGGGATGGATGTTGATGATGCGACCCGAGTACTCGCGGACCACCGCTGGCGGAATCCGCTTCAGGTAGCCGGCCAGCACCACCAGGTCGACGCGGAATTTGCGCAGCAGGTCCAGCAACGCCGAGCCATCGTCGGCCGCGTCGAAGCTTGCTATGTCGATCGACGCCGTGGCGGCTCGAACCAGCGCCGGCGAATCGGCGCGATTGGACGCCACCAACACAACCTTGGCGATTCGCTCGCGAGCGAGATTGTCGAAATGCTCGATGATCGCCTGGAGATTGGAGCCGCGTCCCGAGGCGAGCACGGCGAGTCGTGATGTCATCCCCGATTTTACGGCGAGGCGCCGCCCTCAGTAAGCCCGCAGGAGCGCTTCAACGGCGTCGCGGAGCGAAGGTGCGGTCTCGATTCCTGCTTCACCGACAAGGCGACGGTCCTCGGCCGTGGTGACCGGGGACGGTACGAGGATGCCACGGCCTCCAAGGTTTCTCGACGCGGCGACATCGCGCCAGCGATCGCCGATGTAGCCGGCCCTCGATGGATCGATCTTCCAATCGCGAATGGCGTCCTCGAACATCTTCGTGCCCGGCTTGCGGCAGTCGCACGCGCCTGTCACCTCCGGATGGTGCGGGCAGAAATAACTGGCGTCGATGCGAGCGCCTTCTTGCGCGAGGAGGGACTCGAACTGCTGACGAACTTTCTCGTAGTCCTCGACGCTGAACACCCCCCGCGCAATGCCCGACTGGTTGGTCACGACGATGACTTTCACGCCGGAGTCGTTGAGCCTTTTCACCGCTGCGGCCGCGCCTGGAAGCAGCCTGACCTGGGACGGGGACTTGATGTAATGCGCGTCCTCCATCACCGTGCCGTCGCGGTCGAGGAAGACCGCGTCGGGCGGAGGCGTCACGTGGTCGCCCTGATGATTGCCTGCGCGAGCTCTCCGTCCTCGCGAGGGAGGACGCTCCGAAGGTCGAGCAGCAGCTGCCCGTTGGCGATGCGTCCGATCACCGCCGGGTCGCCGCGGCGCAGCGCTTCCTCTCGGCGCGGGGCGTTGGCGAGGGCGATCGCAGCCGAAGGAATCGCCGCTGTTGGAAATGCCCCGCCGCCAACACTGGCTTCGCTCGCGACGACTTCCGCCCGGACGCCGCTCGCCTCGAGAATTTTCACGACTGCGTCGGCACGTGATTCAATCTGCGAGACCGCCTCGGTGAGCATGGCCAGCACCGGTATCTCGCGCAGCGCGCGGTCTGGTTCCAGATACAGTCGCAGGGTCGCCTCGAGCGCGGATAACGTCAGCTTGTCGACTCGCATCGCGCGGGCAAGAGGATTTTTGCGGAGCTTCGCTACCGCGGCGGACTTGCCGAGAATGATTCCCGCCTGCGGTCCGCCGAGCAGCTTGTCGCCGCTCATCGTAGTGATGGTCGCGCCGGAGACGATCGACGCCGCGGCGGTGGGCTCCCCCGAAAGTCCATATCGCTCGAGCGACAGCATCAAGCCGCTGCCAAGATCGTCGATTACCGGCAGGCCGTGCTCGGCGGCGATGAAAGCGAGGCGCTCGACACCGACCTCTGAAGTGAATCCTTCGATCGCGAAGTTGCTGCGATGCACTTTGACGATCGCGCCCGTCTTCGGTGTGATCGCGCGGCGATAGTCATCGTCGTGCGTTCGGTTGGTGGTCCCGACTTCGACCAGCTTCACTCCGCTCCGCGCCATGATGTCGGGAATCCTGAAGCTTCCACCGATCTCCACCAGCTCGCCTCTTGAGACGAGCGCTTCCTTCCGCTGTGCGAGAGCATTGAGTGAAAGCACCAGCGCGGCAGCGCAATTGTTGACGACCAGAGCATCCTCGGCACCGGTGAGCTGCCGCAGAAGTCCGACACAATGTGAGTACCGGGAGCCGCGGGCGCCGGTCTCGATGTCGTACTCCAGATTGCTATAGCCGCCGGCGACTTGCTCGATGGCGCGGACGGCAACGTCAGCGAGCGGGGCGCGCCCCAGGTTGGTGTGAAGGATGACGCCGGTCGCATTGATAACGCGGCGGAGCGATGGCCGGGTCGCATCGAGCAACGCCCGGGTAATGTCCGCTAGCCATTCATCCTCGCTGTGTCTTGCAGCGCCGGCGCTGCGCGCGGAATCGACGGTGCTCCGTACAGCTTCGACGACCACCGCGCGCGGATGCCGCGCCAGGAGCGACTTGACGCCCGCCGTCTCCAGCAATGCGCTCACGCTCGGCAGGTGGCGCCGGAAATCCGTCATCGTAGCGCGGAAGGAGTGGAAGACGCAGCGCCCTTTGGCGAAGCGCCCGGCGTGGTCGGAGGAGCTGGTGCGGGGACCGTCAGCGTCCGCTCGCTGTCACCAACTTTGCCAAGCAGTCCTCGGATCCCGATGGCGCGGACCCGATAGGCGGCCTTTGGTGTCAGCGCGCGCTGAAGCTTGATGACAGCCTCTGAGAGCGGCGACGGCTTTGGCATCACCGGTTTGGGTACGGCAGCGGTGGTATCCTGCCGCGCCGCTGCGGCCCTCGCGGCGCCCTGCGCCCGCGCGGGGGCGGGCGCAGGGGCGCTGGGTCGCGTCCCTGTGGTGTCGGCGACGGGCGGAGTCACACTGGCGATCGGGACGGCTGAAGAGTCCGGACCTGTCACCGCGAAATTGGCGACACCCAGTGTCTGCGCCGGATCGATCGGCCTGTCGAATGCAGCCTGAATCGTAACGGAGTCAATGTAGCGCAGCTCGCGCAGCCGAGGTGGCACGGTATCGTGGACGAAGATGAGGAGAGTCGATTTGACGCTGTCGGTGAGGGTGATGCCGACACTGTCCCACGCCTCGCTTGGATCGACGCTCAGATTCTTGTTGCGATCGATGTATGCACGCAGAACGTATCGCGCCGGCGGCACGTGCTCGATCGCAAAGAGCCCATTGCTGTCGACCAGCGCGACGTAGGGGTGCAGGGTGTCGGGCGGCACGAAGGATTCGACGATCGCGCCCTTGGCTGGCGCTCCTGCAACCCAGTCGAACACGCTGCCGGTGATTCGGGTCTGGGGGATAGTGCTCCCCGTCGAGAAAAAAGTCGACGCGCCGGTGTTGCGAACGTTGCCGCGCAGATCGGCAAGTCCCCTCATCATGATGACGGTGTAGGGCGTGTTGTTCCGCCAGCCGTGCGCCGGACGAATGCCGATGACCTCCCGGTGCCACGATGCCTGCGGGACGCCGTCACGCGGTGAGATGAGAAAGAGATCGCCGAGGGTAGTTGTGCCGGGTGGCCGCTCGCTCACGACCTCATCGAAGCGGAAAAGGACTTCCTTCGGTTTGACGCCAACCTTCCCGGAATCGGGCGTAATGCTGACGATCTCCGGCGCGGCGGCGTCGGGCGGACCGCCGGGCGGCATGCCCGGCGATGCGCACCCGAGACCGAGCAGCGCGACGGCGATCAGCCGCCGCAAAGCGCTTTCACCTTTTCCGCGAGCTGTGCGCGCCGGGTCGTCCAATCGTCATGCTTCTTTCGCTCGGACTCGACTACGTTGGCCGGAGCGCGGCTGATGAAACTCTCGTTCTGAAGTCGCTTCGACAACGAGTCGAGCTGGGAGTCGAGCTGCGTCAGCTCGCCGCGGAGCTTCGCGCATTCCTTCGACAGGTCGACCAATCCACCGAGCGGCACGATGATCTCGCTGCCGTCGCTGAGCACCGCGTGCGCAGCCCCCGCCGCGGCCGTGGTCGAGCCGACATTGACCGTTGCGCGTGAAAGTCTGCCGATCAGTCCAGCATGCTCCGTGAACAGATCGCCATTGGCTCGCGACTGAATCGCGACGTCCATCACCTTGCCAGGAGCGACTGAGTAGTCGGAGCGAATGCGTCGCACGGCGCTGACCGCTTCACGAACCAGATCGAAGCGCGCGATCGCCGTTTCCTCGGCGCGCGAGCGGGGGTGTGGCAGCGGCCACGGCGCGATCGCGAGGAACTCGCAGCGATCGACGGCAACCGGCACCGGCAGTCGCTGCCAGAGTGTCTCGGTGATGAACGGCATCACCGGATGGAGCAGGCGCAGCGCGTAGTCGAACACATGGGTGAGCACCGACCGGGCGACTTCGCTGTCATCACCGCCGCCGCTGATGCGACCCTTGGTGGTCTCGAGGTGCCAGTCGGCGACGTCATCCCAGACGAACCGGCGCGCTGCCTCGGCGAACTCGCTGAGGCGAAGTCCCGAGTAACGCTCTTCCGGACGCCATTTCCCCTTCTCGGGGCGCGCGGGTCCGAGCGCGGCGTCTGCCTCGAAGATCGTGGCGTTGAGGCGGCCGAGGATCCAGCGGTCAGCGAGCGTGAGCTCATCGTCGCTCAGCTCGTCGACGCTCCGGACCGGCGACGTGCCGACGTTGGAGAGCAAAAAGCGGCCGATGTTCCAGAGCTTGGTCGCGAAGTTGCGGCCCGGTGCGAACGATCGCTCGAGATCGTTCGGGTCGAGCATCAAGTCCGCGCCCATTCCCATGCCCGCCACCACGGTGTATCGCAGGGCGTCGGCGCCATAACTGGAAACGACGTCGAGCGGGTCGATGCCGTTGCCGAGCGACTTGGACATTTTCACGTGCTTCATGTCGCGCACGGTCCCCGTCAGGTAGACCGTGTGGAAGGGCGGGGCATCCATGAACGCGTACCCCGCCATGATCATGCGCGCGACCCAGAAGAAAAGGATCTCCGGCGCGGTGATCAGATCGTCGGTCGGGTAGAACGCCGCGAGCGCCGCGGAATCCTTGTCCGGCCAGCCGAGCGTCGAGATCGGAAACAGCCATGACGAGAACCAGGTGTCGAGAACGTCGTCGTCCTGACGAACCTGGCCGCCGCACTTTTCGCAGGCAGAGACCTCGGTTCGACTCACGATCTCGCAGCTGCATGCATCGCAGTACCAGACGGGAACGCGATGGCCCCACCACAGCTGCCGCGAGATGTTCCAGTCGCGGATGTTCTCCAGCCAGTTGACGTAGACTGCTTCCCAACGCTCGGGCAGGATGCGAATGGTGCCGTCGCGCACTGCTTTGAGGGCAGGTTTCGCCAGCGGCTCCATCTTCACGAACCACTGGTCCGACAGCCGCGGCTCGACGACGGTGTCGCAGCGGTAGCAGTGGCGCACCGCGTGCTGGTGGGGCTTGACGGCGGTGAGCTGCTTCGTTTTTTCGAGCGCGCGAACGATCCTCTCGCGGGCCTCGAACCGATCGATGCCGATCAGGTCGGATGGAACGCGGGAGCCGGCATCGGCGCCGTTCGCCATTGTGCCATCGGCCGCCATGATCACCGGCATCGGCAGCTTGTGCCGCTTGCCGACCTCGAAGTCGTTGGGGTCGTGCGCTGGCGTAATCTTAACGACGCCGGTACCGAACTGTGGGTCGACGTATTCGTCGGCGATGACCGGAATCTCGACATTGGCAATCGGGAGCAGCACGGACTTGCCGACGAGACCCTTATAGCGGTCGTCGTCGGGATGAACCGCCACCGCAACGTCGCCGAGCATCGTCTCCGGGCGCGTCGTCGCCACCGTGACGGTCGCGCCCTCTTTTCCGCCGACCACGGGATACGCGATGTGATAGAGATTGCCCGTCTCTTCGCTGTGCTCCGCCTCTTCGTCGCTCAACGACGTCATACACCGCGGACACCAGTGAATCACGCGGTGCCCGCGATAGATCAGGCCACGCTCATAGAGCTGCACGAATGCTTCGCGAACCCCGCGCGACAGCTCGGGCGAGAAGGTGTACGCGGTTCTATTCCAGTCCGCCGAAGCGCCGATCGCGCGGAGCTGGCGCAGGATCTCGCCTCCAGTCTCGGTGACGAAGGCGACGGTGCGCTCGATAAAAGCTTCGCGACCGAGATCTGCTTTGGTCTTTCCCTCGGCGGCGAGCTGGCGCTCGATGATGTTCTGGGTGGCAATGCCGGCGTGGTCGGTGCCGGGCACCCAGAGGGCTTCGTCGCCGGCCATCCGGCGCCAGCGCACGATCACGTCCTGCACGGTGTTGTTGAGACCGTGGCCCATGTGCAGAACCGCCGTCACGTTGGGCGGCGGCATGATGACGACGAACGGATCCCGGTCTCCGCCGTTACGACGGCTGCGCTTCTCGTCGGCGGAAAAAATTCCGGCCTGGATCCATCGCTCGTAGATCGCGCGCTCGGTCTCGCGTGGATCGTATTGAGCCGGCAACGCGCTAAGCTCGTGTGTCGTAGTCATCTACGGCGCAAGTTAACGGGCGCCATTTTCGCGGGTAAGACCGAAGTCCTACCCGCGCAAGGTGTGACTACCGCTGAAAATCAGGTGGTGGGACGAGCGCGCGCGCCGTTGGTCGGCGGGGCGTGCTCGGGGTCGGCGACATGATCGCCCTTCGGGACGCCGCTCGGCGCGACTGGTGAGCCATCGGTGCGGCCGCCCCGCGCTTTCTTGGTCGATTTGCGTCGTTCTGCCGCATCGGGGATGTCTTCCGCGGCGGCCATGAATGCCCTGTCTTCCTTCAAGGATTTGTCCTCCAGCTTGGTGCGCGGATCGGCGTGACGGTCGATTTCGTCGGAGCTGCCCTGGCGGCGCCGGCCGGTGCCGACCTGTTGGCCCTCCCAGTGTCGCTCGGTGAAAGCATCATCACCCTCCTCGTAGCGTTGCGCCGCATCGTCGAAAAGATCTTCCTCGGCGCGAATCGTCAGCCGGTTCACTACGGTGTCGACGCCTGGAACACCGCGCGCGACCACGACCGCCTGATGCGATTCGTCATCGGAATTCACCGAGCCGGTTAGCTCGATGATGCCGTCCTCTAAGGCGCCGATGTCGACGGCGCGCTCGCTGAGAATCGGATCATTCCTGAAAGCCTCGAGCACCCGCTCCTCGAGCTCCTCGGCGCCATCCAGCGATGCCTCGGGCGTCTCCAGGTCTTCGTCAAAGTCCGGATCGAACTCATCCTCCTCCAGACCCTCGTAGTCGAAATCCTCTTCGTCCGTCTCGCCGCCGCCGCCGAAGGTGTCCTTGATTCGCTCGGTCAGCCCCTGGAATCCGCCGAATCGCTCTGCCATCAGCACACCGGCAGCGAAGCCGGCAGCGGCTCCGAGTGCGATGTAAAGCGCGCTTCGTGAAGACGACTCTTCCTCGTCTTCGGCGTAGATGTACGGGGGCTCGTTACGATAACGGAAGGGCAGCATGGAGTCGTAACCTGTGGCGAAGGGTATTGGCAAACGATACCTTAACGGGGAGCAAGATAAAGGCCATCCGCGGTACTCGAAATCATACCAAAAAAATGCTGACGCTGAGGCTTCCCGACGGCGCCACCCGTGAAGTTCCCGAAGGCGCTTTGCCTCGCGATGTTGTCGCTTCAATCGGGCCCCGGCTGCTGCGCGACGCGATCGCAGTCCAGGTAGACGGCGAAATCATCGATCTCACCACGCCCCTTCGTAAAGGCGGCGATTTTCGCGTGCTCACTGAAAAGGATCCAGAGTCGCTCGATGTTCTCCGGCACTCCGGCGCGCACATTCTCGCCACCGCTGTCCGGCGCCTGCGACCCGATGCGAAAATCGGCTTCGGTCCCGCCATCGAAGACGGCTTCTACTACGACTTCGAGGTAGCGGAGCCGTTCACTCCCGAAGACCTCGAGAAGTTCGAGGGCGAGATGAAGAAGGTGATCGCCGAGAAATATCCGTTCGTGCGCGAGGAGGTGTCGCAGCCCGAAGCACGAAAGCGCTTCGCCGACGATCCACTCAAGCTGGAGCGGCTCGGCGAATTCTCCGACGACGAGATCATCTCGACTTATACCGACGGTCCGTTCATCGACCTTTGTCGCGGGCCGCACGTGCCCGACACTTCCTATCTTAAGAACTTCAAGCTGCTGCACACCGCCGGCGCGTACTGGCGCGGTGACGAGCGGCGGCAGATGCTGCAGCGCATCTACGCCACAGCGTTCTGGAAGAAGGAAGATCTCGAGGCGCATCTGCACCGGCTCGAGGAGGCGAAGCGCCGCGACCACCGAATGCTGGCGCAGCAGCTCGATCTGTACTCGACGGATCCACGTGTCGGACCGGGCCTCATTCTGTGGCACCCCAAAGGCGCGATCATCCGCAACGAGATCGAGGAGTACGAGCGTGGGCTCATTCTCAGGCACGGATACGATCTCGTTTACACCCCGCACATCGTCAGCGAGAAACTGTTCCAGATCTCGGGCCACCTCGAGAACTTCAAGGAGAACATGTTCGGCTCGATGGACGTCGAGGGTGCAGGGTACCGCCCCAAGCCGATGAACTGTCCGGGCCACATCTGCATCTACCAGTCGCACCAGCGCTCGTACCGCGACCTGCCGATCCGCTACGCCGAATTCGGCGCGGTCTACAGGTACGAGCGCAGCGGGGTGCTGCACGGCATGATGCGCGTGCGCGGCTTCACCCAGGACGACGCCCACATCTTCTGTACTCTGGATCAGGTGCCATCGGAGATCGAGCGGTTGCTGGATCTCTGCGACGAGATGCTCAACACCTTCGGCTATCCGTACACCATCGAGCTGGCGACCCGGCCGGAGAAGGCGCTCGGCAGTCCCGAGCGATGGAAGGAGGCGGAGAGGACTTTAGCGGACGTTCTCACTCGACGCGGCCAGCCGTTCACCTATGACGAGGGCGGCGGTGCCTTTTACGGACCGAAGCTGGATTTCAAGCTGATCGACGCCATCGGCCGCAAGTGGCAGGGACCGACCGTGCAGCTCGACTTCAATCTTCCTGAGCGGTTCGGGCTCGAGTACACCGGCGCCGACAACGCCCCGCATCGGCCGACCATGCTGCATCGCGTGCTGGTCGGCTCGATGGAGAGATTCGTCGGCGGATTGATCGAACATTATGCCGGTGCGTTTCCGCTGTGGCTGGCGCCGGAACAGGTTCGGGTGATTCCGATCGCCGATGAAGTGAAGGACTACGCCAATTCCGTCGTCGACCGACTGAAGGCGCGGAATGTCCGCGCGCATCTCGACGACCGGTCGGAGACCCTCAACTACCGCATTCGCGACGGCGAGGTGCACAAGATTCCGTACATGGCGGTAGTCGGCAAGCGCGAAGCCGAGGCCGATTCGATCGCCCTGCGCGTGCGCGGTGCGGGGAAGAAGCAGGAGATCATGACTGTCGCGGATTTCGCGGCGCGACTCGAGGACGAGCTGGCGACGAGAGCCCTGAAACCCTAGGCGTCACCGCGCTTGCACGGTGGTCTCTGCTTCCTCGACCGTCGGAGATCGATCGCTCTCCTCGCGCAGCACTCGCCGCAGCACTTTCCCGACTTGAGTCTTGGGGAGCTCGCTGACGAATTCGTACTTCGCCGGCACCTTGTAGTGCACCAGTCGGTCGCGACAAAACGCCTTGAGCTCTGACGGTGTAGCCGAACTGTTCGAGCGCAGCACGATCCACGCTTTCACGATCTCCCCGCGCATCTCGTCGGCGAGGCCGACGACTCCGCATTCGGCGACCGAGGGATGCGCGGACAAAACCTCTTCAATCTCGCGCGGCCAGACCTGGAAGCCGCAGGTCTTGATCAGATCCTTCTTGCGGTCGACGATGAAGACGTACCCGTCTTCGTCCATGTAGCCGAGGTCGCCGGTGTAGAGCAGTCGCTCACCGCTTTCGCCGGCGCGAACCATCTCACCGGTCTGCTCCGGCTGCTCCCAGTATCCCTGCATCAACTGGGGCGCGCTGATCACGATCTCGCCGACTTCTCCGACTCCCAACGGAGCTCCGTCATCATCGACGATTTCGACGTGCACGTCAGGCAACGGCATGCCCACCGAGCCGACCTTCTTCTCCCCACGTACCGGGTTGGCGATGACTGCCATCTGCGCCTCGGTTAGTGAGTAGCCCTCGACGATCACGCCGCCGGTGAGATCCTCGAATCGTTTCCTGGTCTCGGCCATCAGAGGTGCTGCGCCGGAGAAGCAAAGCTTGATGGATCGGAAATCGACCTTAACCTGGCGAGCCATCGGATGGTTCATGATGCCGTTGAGCAGCGTTGGAACGGTGCAGATGAACGCCGGCTTGACGGTCATGATGTCCTTCAGGAACTCGCGCAGATCGCGCGGATTTGGAACCAGCGCGATCGGATTGTGATTGATGAAGGCCAGGCTCTGCACCCCGGTGTTGCCATAAGTGTGAAAGAGCGGCAGGGGCAGCATGATGGTATCGGTCCAGGGCTCCATCGCGGCTCTCAGCCACGCCTGCAGCTGGTGGCCGGCGATGATCATTCCGCGATGCGATCCGACAACGCCTTTTGGCGTGCCGGTGGTGCCTCCACTCATCAGAATGACGGCCGGCTCGTCCAGCACCGCACCGCCGCCGCGCGGGGCCCGGCCCCGGCGCGTCCGCAAGAGTGCCGACAGCCTGAAATCTGCCCGATCGACCGTGATGCGCTCGCCTTCCTGCTTTTCTTTAAGAAGCGTGTATCCGAGGCGGAGCTGCCACGGCAGGTATTCCTTGATTCCGGTCGTCACGACGCGTTTCACCGCCGTGCGGCTCTGGATGCTTTTGATTCGGCCGTAGAAGCGATTGAGCACGATCACGGTTTCAGCGCCCGTCGCGCGCAGCGCGTCTGCCATCTCGCGCTCGCTGTAGGTCGGATTGAATGGGCAAGCGATGGCGCCAATCTTCCACGCCGCGAACTCGGCAACGAGGAATTGCGGGCAGTTGGGGAGACAGAGCGCGACACGATCCCCGCGCCTGATCCCTATTTCCTCGAACGCGGCCGCGAGCGCATCGCTTTGCTGCTCGAGCTTCAGGTAGCTGATCGAGGCGCCCTTGAACAACAGGGCGGGGCGGTCGGGCCACCGGCCGGCAGCCTCTCTGAGATAGTCGTTGAGACTGCGTTCGGGGTAGGGTGCGAGCGACGACGGGACGCCGTCGTCGTAGTTGTCCAGCCATCTCGGTGCGGTCATTGCGGCCTCCTTGACTCGCCAGCTACACTCATCTGGTAGGGTCGACGTCGTGCAACCCTCACTCAACCTGCGCACGCCGGACCGGATACGCTGTACGTACAGCTACGTAGTAATTCCAACGCTCAACCCAGGCAAGCCATGGCAGCCATCACCGGTCTTCATCACGTCACGTGCATCGCGGGCGATGCGCAGGAAAACGTCGATTTCTATTCCGGCGTTCTCGGCATGCGCCTGGTGAAAAAAAGCGTCAACCAGGATTCCCCGGGTACTTATCACCTCTTCTACGCCGATGGCGATGGTCATCCCGGAACCGACATCACGTTCTTTCCCTGGCCGGAGATGGCGCCGGCGAAGCCGGGCGTCGGGCTCTCGATGGAGGTGTCGCTCGCAATCCCGGTGGGCACAGCCGATTACTGGAGCGAGCGACTGCAAGAGCACGGCGTCGTCACGGGCACCGTCGAGACGCGCCGCGGCTCCGTAGCGCTTCCGTTCACCGATCCGCATGGGCTCCCGCTCACGCTGCATGAGACCGCCGACGATCGTGAATTCACGCCGTGGCGCGACGGTCCGGTGCCGGCCGAGAAGCAGGTTCGTGGACTGCATTCGGTGCGGCTCTGGGAGCGCGATCTCGCGCTCACTGCCTCTTTTCTCACCGGCGTTCTCGGCTTCGTCGACCTCGGCAAGGAAGGCGAGTGGTGGGGCTTTGGACTCGGACCGGCAGGGTCGGGCAGGTACCTGGAGATTCGTGAGATAGCCGATGCCGAACGCGGCAGATGGGGCACCGGCGGCGTTCACCACGTCGCGTGGCGTGTGCCGGACGAGAGTACGGAGCTCGCGGTGCGGGAGCGCATCGAGCGGACACGCCGGCGCCCGACCGAGGTGATCGACCGCTTCTGGTTCAAGTCGGTCTATTTCCTCGAGCCCGGTGGAGTTCTTTTCGAGATCGCTACCGATGGACCAGGTTTCGCGATCGACGAGGATCCGGCGACCCTCGGCGAACACCTCGTATTGCCACCGTGGCTCGAAGCGCAGCGCACCGAAATCGAGGCGGCGCTGCCGGCGATCAAGCCGCCGACTGAATCAGGCGCGCGGTTCTAGGCGCGCGATTCTAGCTGCGCGATACCAGACGCGTGCTACCCCGCGCGACCGACGCTACTTGTTCCTGACGTCCCGCAGCGCCGCCCGCAGCTCGTCGGTGATGAGATTGGACGAGTAGTCCATCAGCTGGTTGAGCGCGTCCTGAAAATCGGCGACACTGACGCTGCCGAGGGTGCCGGCGGTTATCACCGATCCAGGAATGCGGCTGGTGCTTTCGACGTACGGCGTGAGCCGATCGCGTCCGTGGACGTTGACGTTCCAGATCTCCCGTCCGGTGCGCCGGTCGATCAGCACCGCTTCCGCGAAAGTGAACAGGTAGGCGGCCTCGTCGGCCTTGGCGTTGATGCCGAAGCGTTCCATCCGCACCTCCATCAGGTAATCCGCCTGATTCTCGTCGGTGCTGGGACGTGTGCCGAGATACCTGCTCGCCCGGGTCAGGGTGCGCTGCGCGAGCACCGCCGGGATGTCGATGCGGTCAGCCGCGCTGTCGAGGCGCGCATTCGCGCGACGGCCTTCGCGTTCGCGTGCAACGTCAGCACCGGCGCGCACAACCGCCTCGAGGGGGTTCTGCGAATTGGTGAGGTCGTAGTAGCTCGTGAGCAGCTCGGGCGACGGCGGCGCGATGTACACCACCGCGAGGGTCCGGCTCGAGAACGGATACTCGGCCAGATGGTGGCCGCCGCCGCAGCCGAGGAGGCCGGCCGAAATCGCTCCGGCGAGCCCCAGGCTCGCAATGCCACGCGTCGAAAACCGCGAAATGGTACTCATTTGGTTGTCCTTTGCAGGTAGATGTGGCAGCGGCGACCCAGTGCTTCGGATCGCCGCATTTCCTACTACCTAGACGACAGGCCGGAGGGGCGGTTACGCCCCGGAACCCGCTATTTCGTGGAACCTTTATAGACAACCTTCCACACCCGGCCGCCCTTGTCGTCCGCTATGTAGAGCGCCCCGTCCGGACCCTGGGCCAGACCCGTCGGGCGGTGTGCCGCGCGGTCGGGATCCTTGGTACCGCCCGCAAAACCATCTGCGAAAACCTCGTACTTGGCTGGGTCTGCGGGCTTGCCGCCGCTGAAGGGCACGAAGGCAACCAGATAACCCTGTTGCGGGCCGGGCGCGCGGTTCCACGACCCGTGAAACGCGACGAACGCGCCGTTCTGGTAATGGGCCGGGAACTGATTGGCGGTGTAGATCAGCAATCCATCCGGTGCCCAGTGAGCGGGGAAGAACGCAACCGGAGCTTTCTTGGACGCGCAGTTGCCGACCTTCTTGCCATCTCCGCCGTATTCCGGTGCCTGCACCAGCTTCTGCTGAACGTTGTCGTAGTAACAGTACGGCCAGCCGTAATCGGCGCCTTTGTCGATCTTGAGCAGCTCCTCGGCCGGAAGGTTCTGGCCTTGTGTCGGCGTATAGAGCTTCGGCCAATTGTCGTAAAGCTGATCCCGACCGTGCATGGTTGAGTAGAGCTGACCGCTGCCATCGAGTGCGATGCCGACGGCGTTGCGGATTCCCGACGCATAGCGCTCGGCGGGCGAGAATTTCTGATTCGTCTTGTTCGCGTCATAGCGCCAGATCCCGCCGCGGGTCTGGAGC
>DASSNV010000067.1:0-4065 GCA_035701245.1 Gemmatimonadaceae bacterium
GATCATCGACGTACAGGACAACAAGTCCATCAACACCAGCCGCGGGAGCCTGCCTAACAATCTCGTTGGCGTGACCGAGAATCGCTCCGTAAGTGGCTGCAACGGGATGGTCGAGAAGAACATGTACTCGGAGTGCTACGACGCCGGGGACTACTGGTACAACTACAAGCAGCTGTCGGCGCCGCTGCAGTTCCAGCCGAGCCCGGGTGACGGATACAAGAGCAACTGGAATTTCGTCGAGGCGTACATCCAGCTGAACACCGTCGTCAACGGCGTCGGTCAGGCCAACGGAGTGATCCAGTACTGGTTCAACGGCAAGCTCGTGATCGACCGTCACGACGTGTTGTTCCGAACTGGCGCCCATCCGACACTGCAGCTCAATCAGTTTCTGATCGGGCCCTATATTGGTGACGGCTCCCCGGTGGACCAATACATGTGGGTGGACAATCTGAGGGTCGCAACGTCACGGATACCGTAAGAAAGCGTCACCACTGGATCGTCCGGACCACCCATTGGGTGAACGTCGTCGCCGTTGTCATCATGGTAGGCAGCGGCCTGCGCATCTTCAATGCGTACCCGGCGTTCGCCCGGAAGGGTGAGATTTTCTGTTGCTATCCGTTCGAGCACCAGCCGATCCCGGCGTGGCTCACCTTCGGCGCCTGGCTCGGCGGCGCGCGACACTGGCACTTCGCGATGATGTGGGTGCTGGTCGTAAACGGCCTGATTTATCTCGGCTTCGTTTATCTGCACGGCGAGTGGCGCGACCTCGTGCCGCGGAAGGGCGACATCCGCGACAGCTGGCAAATGGTGAAGTTCTACACCTTCAGCCGAAAGGATCATCCGCGTCAGGGGAAGCACAACGCGCTGCAAAAAACCGCGTACTTCCTGATGCCCGTCGTCGGAGCCATTCTCGTCATTACCGGACTCGCGATCTGGAAACCGGTCCAGCTCGGAGCGCTGACGGACCTGCTCGGCGGCTACGTCTGGGCTCGCTACTGGCACTTTTTGGCGATGGTGACGCTGGTGATCCTCAGCGTCGTCCACGTGTTCATGGTCTTCGCGGTCGATCCCTACTCGATCAACTCGATGATCACCGGGAACTACGATCCATCGCTGTCGCCGGAAGCGAGAAACGCGCGGCCGTTCTACAATCTGCTGCCGCGACGTAACAGAAGGTCGCCGCGTCCGTCACCCCCCGCCCCTCCGCGACCCGAGGCAATGTGAGCGAGCGTCGCAAATTCATTTCGCTGAACGGCATTGACCGCCGCGATTTTCTGGTGCGCGGGAGCGGGTTGGTCTCGGCGGCGTTCCTCGCGGCGTGCGATTCCCGCGGCCCGAAAGCCGCCGACAAGCTCCTCAAGTACGCGGAGCGCAAGAACATCGTCGTCGAGCGCGCGTTGTTCCGCCATACCGCGATCGACGTCGTCCAACCGGGTGCGAACGACGCGGGAATGCATCTTCCTGCCTACTTCATTTCTCGCTCGGTCCCGGTGTGGGACGAAAGCACGCGCGGCAAGTGGGCGCTCGAAGTCAGTGGCCTCGTCGGAAATCCGGTCCGGCTCACCCTCGATGATCTGCAGCGCCTGCCGCAGGTCTCCAATCGAGTCAATCACTATTGCGTCGAAGGCTGGACGGCCGTCGAAACGTGGACGGGCGTGCCTTTCCGGGATCTCGCGAGGCTAGTGCGCGTCGATCCCGCGGCGCGGTTTGTCGATTTCCAATCCTTCGACGACGACTATCACGAGAGCTGGGACATCGAGAGCGCGATGCACCGTCAGACTGTGGTCGCTTACGGACTCGATGGGAAACTGCTCGAGCCGGCGCATGGCGCGCCCGCGCGGGTGTACTCGCCGGTGAAGCTGGGCTACAAGAACACCAAGTATCTGACCAGGATTGTCTTCATGCCGAAAGCGAACGGCGGATACTGGTCGGATATTGGCTACGAATGGTACGGTGGGGTCTAGCGGATTCGCGTTTTTGTCGGAGTCTGGGCGAGGCGACTGTGGCGCTCGCCCTCGCCTCGGCGGGCGGCGCCGCGGAAGAGAAGGACCTCTCGCAGGTAGGCGCGATTCATCAGGGCGCCGATCACGATCAGCGTCGCGCCGGCCAGCACCGAGACGGTGCCCCAGCGCCAGGTGTCGCGCCCGATGAGCGACGCGGCCATGCAGAAAACGCCGAGGGCGACCAGGGTCTGACCGGCCTTTTGCGGGGTGGCGCGGGTGCGGCGGCGACGCTCGCGCAGAGGAGCAACCCCGCCCGCCTGCCAGGCATCGAGAAGAATGGTGAGCCCGACGAGGGCGACTATCACGCCAAGCAGAATCGGAAACTGTTCTAGCCTCATGCGGATTTCTAAATGCAAGAAGGGGGCGCACGGTAAACAGTTCCGGTGGAGGCGGCCGCGAGCCTCCTGGGGTGCCTGGGAAGGCACCTAACGCGCTGCGGCCTGTTAACTTCCCAGGATGAGCCGCCTCGAGCGCGTCCGATCCACCACCATCCTCGCCGTCAGGCGTGGCGGCCAGGTCGCCCTGGGCGGCGACGGGCAGGTCACCGTCGGCCAGACCGTGATGAAATCGAACGCCCAGAAGGTCCGGACCCTTCACGGCGGGAAGCTACTGGCGGGCTTCGCTGGCGCCGCGGCCGACGCCTTCACCCTCTTCGAGAAGTTCGAGGAGAAGCTCGAGCGCTACCCCGGCAATCTGCAGCGCGCCGCCGTCGAGCTCGCCAAGGACTGGCGCAGCGATCGGGTGCTGCGCCGTCTCGAGGCCCTTCTCGCCGTAACCGATCGCGAGCACGGCTTCATCATCTCCGGCACTGGCGACATCATCGAGCCCGACGACGGCATCCTCGCGATCGGGTCGGGCGGATCCTACGCGCTCGCCGCCGCCCGTGCGCTCGTCGAGAACACCGATCTGCCCGCGCGCGAGATCGTCAAACGCGGTCTCGAGATTGCCGCCGAGATCTGCGTGTACACGAATTCCAACATCACGGTCCTCGAGCCGAGCTGATGCCATCCGCCCGCGCCAGAGAGGCGCTCGAGAAGCTCGAGCGGCTCACGCCGAAGCAGATCGTAGAGGAGCTCGATCGCTACATCGTCGGCCAGGCCGACGCCAAGAAGGCGGTCGCGATCGCGCTCCGCAACCGGTGGCGCCGGCAGCGCGCACCCGAGCCGATTCGCGACGAGATCTCGCCCAACAACATCATCCTCGTCGGTCCGACTGGCGTCGGCAAAACGGAGATCGCGCGCCGCCTCGCGCGTCTCGCCGGCGCGCCGTTCGTGAAGGTCGAGGCGTCGAAATTCACCGAGGTCGGCTACGTCGGCCGCGATGTCGAGTCAATGGTGCGCGATCTCGTCGAGAGCGCCATCAACATGGTGCGCGGCGAGCGCGAGACCGAGGTCCAGGAGATCGCCAAGCAGAAAGTAGAGGAGAGATTGCTCGATCTGCTGCTCCCGATTCCGCCCGATATCAAGCAGTCGACCCATTCCTCGGCGGCCGCAAGCGGCGGCGCGCATCTCTTTGTCGTCTCTCCAGCGGGCTCAGTTTCTACCGAGTCGGACGCCTCCGAGGTTCGCTACAAGCGAACCCGCGACAAGCTCCGCCAGCTCCTCATCGACGGCCAGCTCGAGGAGCGCGAGATCGAGATCGAGGTCACCCAACAGGCGCCGGTGATGTTCGACATGATGGTGCCGCAGGGCGCGCCGGAAGGGATGGACAATCTCTCCGACATGATCCAGGACATGCTGCCCAAGCGGAAGAAAAAACGCACCGTCAAGGTCTCGGAAGCGCGGCGCATTCTGCTCGGCGAAGAGCTGGAGAAGCTGATCAACAAGGAAGACGTAACCGCCGACGCGCTGGAGCGGGTGCAGACTATGGGCATCATCTTCCTCGACGAAATCGATAAAATTGCGGGGCAACGTGGTCCCGCCACGGGCGGACCTGATGTGTCGCGCGAAGGAGTCCAGCGCGATCTCCTGCCGATCGTCGAAGGGTCGAACGTCCAGACCAAGCACGGCATGGTGAAAACCGATCACGTGCTGTTCGTCGCCGCCGGCGCGTTCCACGTCGC
>DASSNV010000068.1:0-23162 GCA_035701245.1 Gemmatimonadaceae bacterium
GCCGCAGACGCCGCAGGAGAATTGTGTCGCCCACAACGGCTCGCTGGTTCCGATCCCTGGACGCGATGTGATGGTGCAATCGTGGTATCAGGGCGGAGTCTCAGTCTTCGACTGGACAGATCCAAAGCACCCGCGAGAGATTGCCTACTTCGATCGTGGTCCGGTCGATTCCACCAGGATGGCCGGCGCTGGGACGTGGTCCGCGTACTGGTACAACGGTCACATCATCAGCTCCGAGATCCTCCGCGGTCTCGATGTATTCGAGCTGACGCCGAGCCCGTACATCAGTCAGAACGAGCTCGACGCCGCGAGAACCGTTCACTACGACTACTTCAACACCCAGGGTCAGCCCGAGATCGTGTGGCCGCCGAGCGTAGCACTTGCCGGCGCGTACGCCGATCAGCTTGAGCGGTCGAAGGGCCTGAGCGCGGCGCGGCTGTCGCAGGTCAGACAGGCGCTGAGTGGGCCGCGCAGTGCGCTGGGTTCGCTCGCGGCACAGCTCGACACAGATGCACGGACGTCGGGCGACGCGGCGAAGGTTCAGCTCCTCGCCAAGACGCTGCGCGATCTGGCGGCATCTTCCTGAGCAACCGCGAGGCGGGGGCGAAGCACTTCGCCCCCGCCTCGTGTCCAATGCTGTAATCATCCACCAGGAGCAACGAATGCGGCGCTATTACGCGATTCTTCCACTTGCGGCGATCGTTTCGGTCGCGTGCACCAGCAAAGCTCAGAACGAGTCGTCACGACAGGTCGCCAACGGCGGAATTTCCGTCCCGGGCTGGACGGGTCAGATCGACGCCAATGAAGCAAGCCGCGGTCAGGCACTCTCGAACGCGAAGCTCGAGAAGTCGGGCAACGACCTGCACGTCACCACCGGCCCCGCGGTCGCGTACTGGAATCCGGCCAACACTGCCAGCGGCGACTACACGGTGAAAGCGACATTCACCGAGCCCAAGTACATGAACCTGAACGATCACCCGCATCCGTACGGCGTCTTCATCGGCGGGAACGACATGGGCACACCGAATCAGAGCTACCTGTACTGCGCGGCGTACGGCAACGGCCGCTACATCGTGCGCGGGTTCGGACCCAAAGCGTTCCAGATGAATGGCCGCGGTGAAGAAAACGCGGCGGTGCACAAGGCGGCGGGCGCGGGATCGCCGGTGACGCAGGACATCGCGTTGTCGGTTAAGGGAGACAAGGTGTCATGCTCCATCAACGGCACCACCGTCGCGACGTACAACAAGGCGGATGTCGTCGGCGCCGGCAAGCTCAAATCAACCGACGGTGTGTATGGAATCCGCTTCTCGCACAACACCGAAGGAACAGTTTCAGGACTCACAGTCACCAAGCCCTGAGCTTCCCGGTCGCCGGCTCAGATTCTTTTCTGATGCCGGAACGCCTGCGTTGCGGTCGGGTCGAGCGTCGAGTGCGTCAGGTGAGCATTCGATGACACTTCGACTCCGGCCCAACGCGGTTTAGTTTCCGCAGATGCGCACCCTGAAACTTCCGGCTCTGCCGCAGCGCTTGCGGCGCGCGTTCGAGGATTTGCGACGCAAGGAAGACCGGCTGTCGCTGTTGCTCAGTCTGGTCATCGGCGCGCTCGTCGGCCTCGTCGTGGTCGCATTCATTCTCCTGACGGGCCGGCTCGCCGCGCTGATGTACCCGGCGGGCGGCGCCGGATGGCGGCGCGTCCTTGTCCCGACCTTGGGCGCGCTGCTCACCGGATATCTCCTCTACAGATACTTCCCGCTGGCACGCGGCAGTGGAATTCCACAGACGCGCGCCGCGCTGTTCATCCACGACGGCCGCATCTCGATGCGCTCGGTTGCGGGCAAGTTCCTCTGTTGCTGCATCTCCCTGGCGAGCGGAATCCCACTCGGCCGCGAAGGACCGTCGGTTTATATCGGATCCGGCCTCGCTTCAACCATCGCGCGCCGGCTCGGGATGAGCCGGGCGCAGGTGCGAGCGCTGATTCCGGTTGGTGGCGCGGCAGCTCTCGCCGCCGCGTTCAATACTCCGATAGCGGCAGTTCTCTTCTCGCTCGAGGAGATCATCGGCGATCTGCACGCGGCCGCGCTTGGCTCGGTCGTGCTGGCGTCGGCAGCATCGTGGATGGTCCTGCACCTCGTCCTCGGCGACAACCCGTTGTTCCACGTGCCGGCGTATCATCTCGTCAGCTTCGGCGAGTTTGGCGCGTATGTAGTGCTTGGAATCGTCGGCGGGCTGGCATCGATCGCATTCGTCAAGCTGCTGCTGTGGCTCCGCGCGACGTTCGCGAAGATGCCCAAGGCTTCGCTCTGGCTGCAGCCCGTCGCGGGCGGGCTCACCGTCGGGATCATCGGGTACTTCGTCCCGCAAGTACTCGGCGTCGGCTACGACCAGGTCGAGCGCGTCCTCAACGGCGACATGCTGCTCAGGGTCGTGGCGATGCTGGCGGTGCTCAAGATCATCTCGACCGCGGTCGCGTACGCATCGGGGAACGCCGGCGGAATCTTCGGGCCGAGCCTGTTCATTGGGTCGATGGTCGGCGCGACGGTTGGCGGTGTAGCGCACCTTCTCTTTCCGCAATCCACCGCAGGCCCCGGAGCTTACGCGTTGGTTGGAATGGGGACCGCCTTCGCGGGCATCGTCAGGACACCGATGACATCGGTGATCATGATCTTCGAGGTCACCCGCGATTACACGATCATCGTGCCGCTGATGATCTCCAACCTGATTGCGTTTTACATCTCGCAGCGATTCCAGAAGGTGCCGATCTACGAAGCACTCGCGCAGCAGGATGGTTTGCATTTGCCGACGCGATCGTCGCGGGTCGAGTGGGAAGTGCCGCTCGTCAGCAGCGCCGTTCGCAAGGCGCCCGAGTCGCTGCACCCAGACATGACGATCGTGCAGGCGTCGGAGAAGGTGAAGGACAGCAATCTCGAGTCGTGGCCGGTTGGCGACGAGCTCGGTCTCGTCGGAATGGTGAGGACCAGGCACATCTCCCATGCCCTCGAGCGCGGACGCGTCGACATGACCATTGCTCGGCTGATGCAGATCGCGAAACGCTCGAACGGAGAGCTCGCGGTCGATATGCCGCACGTCCACAACGATCAGCCCTTGAGTCGCGCGCTGGCGCGGATGCGCGACAACGGCCACAAGGTCTTGCCCGTGGTCAGTCGAGCCAACGCGCGGATCATGCTCGGGGTGGTAACGCTGCCCGACATTCTGAAGGCGTACGGAGTCGAGAGCATTGAGCAGCTCGACTACAAGGATCATCCCGACCTATGAGGACGCCGCTCGTTCAGCCCGCCGCCCCGCCGCCGGCGGCGACCGCTTCCGAATTCGTGGTAACCTTCGCGATCGTGCTTGCGGCAATCGTCGGTCTGCTGCTGTTCGATACCGCGCTGGCAAGGGTCGATGCGCGCGAGCGAAAAGTCTATGCGGCGCGCGAGTTCGCCACCGGCCAGCAGCTGATGAAGGATGGGAGGACCGGCGGGGCGATCGATCACCTTCGCGCATCAACCACTCTCGCCCCGGAAAACCCTACCTACACTACGGCTCTCTCCGAGGCGATTCTGGCCGATGGCCGCCCCGACGACGCACAGATGCTGCTGGCGCCATTGCTCGAGCGCCGGCCGAAAGACGGACCGGCGAATCTCGCCATGGCGCACGTCATGGAAAAAGAAGGAAAGATCGACGACGCGAAAGCCTACTACCACAGCGCGATCTTTGGAACATGGCCTCCCACGGAGAGCAACCGGCGGCTCGCTGCGCGGTTCGAGCTGATCGATCTCCTCTCGCGCACGAACGCCAGGCAGGAGCTCCTCGCCGAGCTGCTGCCGATCCAGGATGACTCGACCAACGACGGCGATCACCGCAAGCTGATCGCGCACTTGTTCGTGCAGGCGGGATCTCCGGCGCGCGCCGTCTCGATCTTCCGTGATTTCCTGCGCAAGAATCCCGGCGATGTCGATGCCTATGTCGGACTCGCCGACGCCGCGCTTTCGCTTGGCGATCTGAACACGGGGCGCAACGACCTGATCGCGGCGCAGAGGCTGACGCCCGACAGCACGTCGATGAAATCACGCATCGCCGTCATCGACAGCGCGATCGCGATGGATCCGACCCAGAGCGGGCTTTCGCTCGCCGAGCAAATGCGGCGCAGCCGAAATCTGCTCCAGCTCACCGTCGATGCCGTTCGGAAATGCCTCGGCGCCCAGGCCCCCGACGTCGCGCCGGCGCTCGACTCGACGAGACTGATGTTGTTGTCCCACGCGCCGGCCGAGGGCCAGGCGCAGGCGATCGAGCAAACGATCTCGGTCGCGGTGCAGCTGTGGGGATTGCGGAGGTCGAGGTGCGAGCCAGGGCCGGACAATACGGCGCTTGCTTTAGTGCACAATAGGATAGGGCATTAGACGACGGCAAAAGAAGACTACCGGCGGGCCGGCTCGAGGCCGCGGGCTCGTATCCTAAATGCTAAAGAAGACTACCAGCCAGGAGCTTCGAGCGGAGCAGCCGGCGGCACCGAGCACGTGTTGGATGAACAGCGTGGCTTGGCTCCGAGTGCTGTTTCCAAAAAGAAGCTCGGAGCCGCCCGCTGCTCCGCCCATCGCTATTAGCTGGTAGTCTTCAGTGATACTTAAGATTCAGCCCGCAGCCGCGGGCCGGCCCGCCCCCCGCCGCCCGCCGGTAGTCTTCTTTTGCCGTTCCCCTTCTAAGCGGTCCTGTGCACCCCGACCGCGATATTCCGCCAGCGTCCCTGATTGAACCTCAGCACACTCAGAGCGCAGCGGGTCGCATGCCCGACGAGGATCGCGATCCAGATGTCGATCGGATGGAGGGTGCTGACCTGCTTGATGACGAAGCAGATGCCGAGCGGGACGACCATCTGCGAAACGATCGAGATGTAGAGCGGGCTCTTGGTGTCGCCGGTTCCCTGCAGCCCGCCGGTGTAGGTCAGCGCGGTGGCGATAAGCAGACCGGAGACGCTGAGCACGTGAAGTAGCTGGACACTAATTCGGACCACCACCGGATCGTTCATGCCGAAGATCTCGAGCAGCTGACGCGGGATCAGAAGAAACATTGCTCCCACGATCGCCGCGCTGGCAATCCCGATCCGCGCCGCGACGTGGACCGCCGCCGACGCGCGATCGGCCTTGCCTGCGCCGAGGTTCTGGCCGGCGATCGCCGCGGACGCGCCCATCAAGCCGACCGAAGTCCACGTCACCAGCGAGAAGAGCTGCGAGTAGCAGACCGCGAACGCCGCCTGCGCCGCCGCGCTCTGCTCGAGCGATCCGATAAATGCCAGCATCAGCACGCCGCCGATGTTCATCGCGATGCCCTGAAAGCCGGTCG
Source organism: Gemmatimonadaceae bacterium (assembly GCA_035701245.1). Classification (GTDB taxonomy): domain Bacteria; phylum Gemmatimonadota; class Gemmatimonadetes; order Gemmatimonadales; family Gemmatimonadaceae; genus UBA4720. The sequence continues at coordinate 5,341 of DASSNV010000068.1, forward strand.
GCAACCCGAAGCGGAACAGCGCACGGATAATCTCCCAGTCGAGTCCCCACCCACGACCGCGCGGGAACGAAACAACCCAGCCGCCCGTCCACAACTTCCAGAGCGAATAGACCGCGAGCAGTCCCGACGCGAGACTCGTCCCCATCGCCGCACCCTTGGTGCCGAACGCGGGAATCGGCCCGAGGCCGCGAATCAGAATCACGTTGAACACGACGTTGAGCACCGTGAGCGAGACGCCAAGTATCATCGGTGTCCGCGCATCGCCCGCCGAGCGCAACGCGCCGCCCAGCATGAAGAACACCAGCATGCCGCTGCTGAAGACGAAGGAGATGCGGAGGAACGGCAGCGCCTCGGCCTTCACCGCGGGCGCGGCGTTCACGAAGTCGAGCAGAGCCGGCGACGCGATGTAGCCGATCGGCGCCATGATCAGGAGCGCGATCCCGATCGCGGTGACGAACGCCTGATAGACGGTGCGATCGACCATGTCGTGATCGCCGGCGCCGGCGAATCGCGCGACCAGCACGCTCATCCCGCTGAACAACGACGAGATGAAAATCACGACGACGAGAAAGATCTGGGAGCTGACGCCGATCGCGGCGTTGGCCTGGTAGCCGATCAGGTGTCCGACCAGCGCCTGATCGACCATCGCCTGCAGTCCGCCGACGACGTTGGTGAGCATCGTCGGCCACGCCAGCTTCCAGACGGCGGGGAGCAGCGGACCCTCGACGATCGAGCGATCGTAGCGCCGGCGTTCGGGCCTGGTCGCGGACGCTCCAGCTTCCGGTGTCGCTGTGACCGGCGCCGTTACTTCGGTCAAGTGCGCAAATCCGACGGCATCATGGTCGCGCCTGTTTCCGCGGGTCTTCGTTTGACCTGGCGCGCTTGAGCAGCAGCTCCCGCTCGCGCGCATTCCGCGTCAGCGATGCGGCGCGCTCGAACTCGCCGCGCGCTTCGTCGTTGCGTCCGAGCTTCTCCAGCATATCGGCGCGCGCGGCGGGAACCAGGTGATAGCCCTTGAGCGCGGGCTCGTCGGCAATCGCGTCGATTATCTCGAGAGCGTCGGCCGGACCGAATGCCATTCCCACTGCTACCGCCCGATTGAGCTCGACGATCGGCGACGGAACCACTTCCGCGAGGGCGTCGTATAGCGACGCGATCCGCCGCCAGTCGGTTTCCTCAGCGGTGCGCGCGCGCGTGACACGCGACGATCGCTGCCTGGAGCGCGTACGGTCCGTTCGCGCCGCCCAGACGTTCGGCGCGCTCGAGAGCCGCGAGACCGCGCTGAATCAAGAGCCGGTCCCACCGTCCCCGATCCTGATCGAGCAGCAGGATCGGCTCTCCCGCCGCATTGGTGCGCGCGCGGAACCGCGATGCGTGGATCTCCATCAGCGCCACCAGTCCGTGGACTTCCGGCTCTCTCGGCGCCAGCTCGGCGAGAACGCGGCCGAGCCGCATGGCGTCCTCGCACAACCCCGGACGCACGAGATCGTCGCCGGCGGTGGCGGCGTAACCTTCATTGAAGATCAGATAGATCACCTCCAGCACCGACGCGAGCCGCGACGCCAGCTCAGCCCCACGCGGCACCTCGAAGGGTACGTGGGCATCGGTGAGAGTGCGCTTGGCGCGCACGATTCTCTGGGCGATGGTCGCCTCGGGCGCCAGAAACGCGCGCGCGATCTCGTCCGTGGTGAGTCCGCCGAGCAGGCGCAGAGTGAGAGCGGCGCGCGCTTCGCGCGACAGGATCGGATGGCACGACATGAAGATCAGTCGCAGCACATCGTCGCCGATGTCGTCGTCGATCGCTTCCTCGAGCTCCCGCACCATCGCCTCCTGCCTGGTCTCCAGCTCGTGGCCAATCTCTTCGTGCTTGCGCTGGACGCGCTCCGCGCGCCGGAAGGTGTCGATTGCACGGTGCTTCGCCGTCGCCATCAGCCACGCGCCCGGATTGTCGGGTACTCCCGTCTCCGGCCACTTCTCGAGCGCGGCGAGGAGCGCGTCCTGCGCGAGATCTTCGGCGAGACCGACATCGCGCACGATGCGCGTCAGTCCAGCGATCAATTTCGCCGACTCAATTCGCCAGACCGCGTCGATCGCGCGGTGGGTATCGGAGGCCGTCACGGCCTCCAATCACACCACCTTCTTCCTCCGGTGCAAGGGGCGCGGCCCGATGCCTACCGGTTCGCGCCACTCGCGCTGAACTGATCCGCGCCAGACCCGTCGAATGCCGGCGCATCGTGCATCAACCTGATTTCGCTCTCGCCTTCGCCGACGACCTGCAGAAAGCGCTTCGTCAGACGGACAGCCTCGTCCATGTCCCTCACCTGCAGGATCGCGTAGCCCGAGACCAGCTCCTTGGTCTCGGTGAACGGTCCGTCGGTGACGGTGAATTTCCCGTTGGCGTCGATGCTCACCCGCTTGCCCTTGGAGCTGTGCTGCAACCCATCGGTGGTGACGAGCACGCCGGCCTTCGAGAACTCCTCGATCAGCTCGCCCATCGCCGCCATCTCCTGCTCGGTCGGTGGGACGGTCGTTTCGCGGCCCGGCTTGTATAGCGTCATGATTCGCATTGGTGGATCTCCCTCGTTGATTTGACCGCCCGGTTATCGCTTCGCGCTTTTTTCCGCGTTCTTCTTCGTCATTTTCCCGATCTTCTCCTCGTACTCGCGCAGCTCCGGCGTGAACTCGGCGCCGAAATCCTCGGCCTCGAAGATCTGACGGATCTCGATCACTGATTCGCCGGTGGGCATCGGATTCGGGCAGCGCTTCACCCACTCGATCGCTTCGGCGAGGGACTTAACCTGCCAGATCCAGAACCCGGCGACGAGCTCCTTGGTCTCCGCGAACGGGCCGTCAACAACGGTTCTGTTCTTACCGTTGAATCTGACGCGCGCTCCCTTGGAGCTAGGCTGCAAGCCTTCGCCGGCGAGCATGATGCCCGCCTTTGCCAGCTCTTCGTTGTACTTGCCCATCGCGGCAAAATCCTGCTCGGTCGGCATCACGCCGGCTTCCGACTCCTTGGTGGCTTTCACCATCACTATGAACCGCGGCATCGTTGTCTCCCTTTCCGTTAAGAGTTTTCGCCGCGACTTTCGCGGCTCCTCGTCTTCTACCAGAGCGACGAACGGGCGCGGCGGAAATCGACACGCACCCGGAAATTTTTTTGAGACCTCTAAGTTGTTGCGGCCGCGCTACTTCTGATTTCGCGCTGCGCCTGGTCGGTCAGCGGCCGACGATAGCGAGGATGTTCCCGTCGGGGTCCTTGAACCACGCCGCCTTCATCGGGCCCATCACGTGGACGTCGCCCTTGAGCGTCGCGCCGGGCATGTCATAGTGCTCGAATACCACGCCTTTCGACTTGAGCGCTCGCACTTCTTCCTCGGTGTTGTCGACGGACCACGTCACCGCAGTCGCTTTGTTGGTTCCGGCGAACTGTGAGCGGTAGACGAGCAGCGTCGCGTTGCCGGTCTTGTATTCGACGACTTCGGGCTGCTCACTCGGAAGCGGCCTGAGGCCGACGCTGCCCTCATAGAATTTTCTCGCAACTCCGAGGTCGCTCACCGCAACGGTGGCGGTTGCATCTTTAGCTCCGAGCATCTCGACTCCTTGTTGTGCCGGTGATGCCCGCCGCCCACGTCGCGCTTGCATCGGCGATCTCGTTCATCACCTGCGCATCGGTTTTTCCGGACGACTTGAGCACGTGAAAGCTGTGGTCTGCGCCGTCGACCCAATGCATCTCCCAATTCGATCCCAATCGCTTCAGAACCTGTTCCATCAGGCTTTGTGTGCAGAAGGGATCGCGGGTGCCATTGAAGCAAATGACAGGAACTTTGATCGCGGGAAGGTGCGCGTCCCGAAGCTGATCCGGTTTGCCCGGTGGATGCAGCGGATAAGCAAGGAGTAGCAGCCCGTCGCAGTCGAATCCATCGGCGGCGAGCATCGATGCTGCCCTACCACCCATCGAGCGTCCACCGATCACCAGCGTGTCGGGCGCGAGCTCGTTGCGCACCCGCGCGACCACCGCCGCGTAACAATCCTTGAGCTTCGGCATCGGATCCGGACGACCAGACTTCTTTTCCTTGTACAGAAAGTTGAAACGCACCACCCCGAAGCCGCGCGCCCGCAGGGCGTTCGCGGTGCTCAGCACGCTGCGATCGTTCATGTTGCCGCCCGCGCCGTGGGCGCAGATGCAGACCAGATCGCCGAGCGAGTCTCCGCTTGCCGCCTCGAAGACCGCCGAGGTTTCCTGATCACCGACAGCGACTCGCCATTCACCGCGCGCGTGTTGCCGTTCGCGTTGGGACATGGCTTCAAACTTATCATTCGGCCGCGAATTGCGTGATTCTTGCGCGCTTTATCCGAATGCGCCGCGATCGTCTCCGTTCAGTTGTTCATGTAGCGATCCCGCTCATTCTCACCGCGGCGTTTGCGGCTTGCGGCGCACCGGCGCGAGTGCCGATCGCGGCTGAATCCGGCGTCAGGCCCGTCATCCCGCCACCGAAGGAATCGATCGTCCCGGTGATCAACGTCGTCACCGCCAAAGGCTGGCGAGACGAGCACATGCCGGTCGCTGCTGACGGTCTGGCGGTGCGCCCGTTTGCGCGCGGGCTCGATCATCCGCGCTGGCTCTACGTTCTGCCCAACGGCGACGTACTCGTTGCGGAGACCAACGCCCCGAAACGGCCAGACGACGGCAAAGGCATAAAGGGATTTTTCTTCCGGCTCTTTCTCAGCAAAGGTGGCGGCGCAGTTCCCAGCCAGAACCGCATCGTCCTCCTCCGCGACACCGATGGCGACGGTGTCGCCGACGCGAAGTCGATCTTTTTGTCCGGACTCTACGCGCCGTTCGGGATGGCGCTGGTCGGCAACCAACTCTACGTCGCCAACAGCGATGCGATCGTTCGCGTCCCATACGTGAGCGGCGCCACTTCAATAACCGCCGCGCCAACAAAAGTCGTGGATCTCCCCGGCGGTCGGATCAATCACCACTGGACCAAGAACGTGATTGCCAGCGCCGACGGCTCGAAGCTCTACGCGTCCGTCGGCTCCAACAGCAACGTGGCCGAGAACGATCTGTTGCACGAGCAGGGACGCGCGGCGATCTGGGAGATCGATCGCGCGACGGGCAAACATCGCGTCTTCGCTACTGGCCTGCGCAACCCCGTCGGACTCGCCTGGGAGCCGGAGAGCGGAAAGCTCTGGGTCGCGGTCAACGAGCGCGACGAGCTGGGCAGCGATCTCGTTCCCGACTACATCACGTCGGTACGCGACGGCGGTTTTTACGGCTGGCCATTCAGCTACTACGGCCGGCACACGGACTATCGCGTCAGCCCGCAAAAGCCGGGTCTGATCGAGCGAGCGATCGTTCCCGACTACGCACTAGGTTCCCACACTGCCTCGCTCGGGCTGGCCTGGTCGGGTGCACGGGCACTGCCGGCGCGACTCAATCGCGGAATGTTCGTCGGCCAGCACGGCTCCTGGAATCGCAAACCGTTCAGCGGCTACAAGGTGATCTTCGTTCCGTTCGCTGGCGGCCGCCCAAGCGGCAAGCCAATCGACGTCCTGACGGGATTCATCAAGCCCAACGGCGACGCGATGGGCCGCCCGGTTGGCGTCGCGATCGACAAGTCGGGCGCGCTCCTCGTCGCCGACGACGTCGGCAACACCATCTGGCGAGTGACGCGGGAAGCGGGAAGCGGGAGGCGAGAGGCGAAGGGCGGGCGGATCAGCAGCGAGGCAATGAGCGATAAGCCAGCGGCGCGTGCGGATTGTTCTTTGGTCCTCGATCCTCGATCAGTCCGCGATCGTCGATGCCGTTAGTCCGAGTACTCGATCCCGGTCCGAGTCCTCGATCCTAGGCCAGAGGCGTCCGCGGGTTGATCCCCATCTCATCGAGAAATCGATGACCACCCGTCGGTCTATCCGCGCGAGTCCTGGTCCTCGTCATCACCAGCCGATCGCGGGTACGCGTCATTCCGACATAGAGCAGTCGCCGCGCCTCCTCGATCTCCTGCTTGCCGAGCACTCCCTCGCGCGGCACCGGAATCAGCTGCTCATCCTCCACTCCGACGATGTACACCCGCGAGAACTCCAGTCCTTTCGTCGAATGCATCGTGAGAAGATTGACCCTGTTGTGCTCGGTATCGGCGCCGTCATAGCGGGACAGCACCGCTCGCTCCAGAAACGCACAGATCTGCGCCGGTAGCTCGCCTTTCGCGCAAGCTTCGATCAGTCGCCGCAGTCTCGCCATCGTCTCCGGGTAGCGGCTGGTGGCCGAGCGCTCCGCGCGCAGACGGTCCATCAGGCTGTGGCCACCGAGAAACGTGATCACTTCATCGACGGTCGGTAGCGATTGATCGCCGCTCTGCTCGCGGTCAACGCGGTAGCAATCGAGACAGTCGCTATGACGTCCGAGCGTAAACGGTGGCGCCCAATCCAGAAATTTCCGCGCTTCCTCGCACAGCGAATCGCGATCGCTGAGCGCGAGCGCGATGCCGAGGTGATCCAGCAATCCGACCAGCGCCGTCTTCCTGCCGTACTCGACGCGACTTTGACTGAGCGCCGGAAAGAGCCTGGCCAGGGTTCGCGCATCATCGAGAGCGCGGTGCACTCGCCCAGTATTTATTCCGTAGCGTTTGGCGAGGTGCGAAAGCTTGCAGCTCGTCGCGTACAACGAGCGCGCGAGCGGGAGCGTATCGTAGGTAGAGAAGTCCGAGCCGCGCGGAAGCTTCGCGGCCATCCGCCGCAGCACCGGAAAGTCGAACCTGTAACCGTTGTGCGCGACGAGAACGTCTCCGCCGCAGAAATCGCGGAAGCGCTGCCACATCGTGTCGAAGGTGGGCGCGCCGGCGACATCGGCCTCCGAGATCCCGTGCGCGCCGAGCGCGCCGGCGGTGATCGGGACGTTTGGCTTCACCAAAGAGTGGAACTCGTCGACGATGCGTCCGTGACGGACCCTCACCGCCGCGATCTCTACGATCTCGGCGCGCGCGACATCGTTGTCGGTGGTCTCGAGATCGATCGCGGTGAAGTCGCCGAAGCTGGCGCCGAAGGATCCGGCACGCACGAGCTGCGCCGTCTTGAATAACCCCAATCCGAAACCCAGCGCCGGAAAATGCGTCGGCTTCACGACTAGCGCTCCCGCGCTTGGCGCGCCACCAACCTCGATCTGTCGCGCTCCCATCTCCATCAGGATTCGCTTGCCGGCGATCTCCGCGCCGCCCGCGCGCGGCAGCCATACCGGCCGCCCGCTCTCGGCGCAGCCACGGATCTTCTCCGCGAGGCCAACGACCTCCTCGTGGGAGGCGGGATCGCTCAGGTCCTCGTGATTCTCCTCCAGAATGCTGCGGTACGGCCCGACTTTCTCCGATAGAATGTCCCCGACCAGCGACGACAGCGACGTGTGCGATTTGCCGAGCGCCTCGAGGTTCCTGAGCGCGTAGTGGCCGCGCCAGATCTTCTTCGCGTCGCCGTGCTCGCGCGGCAGCGTCCGCGCCATGTGCTCCAGCTGCTGCAGCAACGACCGCCCGGTCTCCTCGGCCCACGCCCGCGCGCTGTCGAACAGCGCGTCGGGAAGAACCGTCTGATAAAACATCTCGTGCTGGATCTGATCGCGCGGATTGGCGATCACCCGCAACGCCGCCAGCACGTAGGCGACGACCTTGTCGTCGGCGAGCGCCCTGCCCTGCGCCAGGCAACACGGAATTCCGGCGTTTAGAAACGCCGTCTCGAGGGCGCTGCCGATACGGTGGGTGCGATACAAGATCGCGACATCGCCCCACCCGAGCTTTCCAGAATGAGCGGCGCGATCGCGACGGAGATCGTCCATTATCCAGGTCGTCTCTCGCTCGTCGTCGGGAAAGTCGACTGCCAGAACGGGATGCGGCGAGGTATGCGTCGTCACCTGCGCGGCGCGGTTCTCGAACATCGGCTCGTTCATCGAGATGAGGCGGCGCGCGATGTCGAGCACAGTCGGAGGGCAGCGGCGATTGTCGCAGAGGTGGATCACGTCCTGATCCATGACGTCGAAATCGCGGCGGAAATTGTTGAACACCCGCGGATCGGCTCCAGTCCACGAATACACCGATTGCTCGTCGTCGCCGACCGCGAAAATGTTGCGATGCTCGCGCGCCAGGTCGCGAACGACGGCGTACTGGATCTGATTGAGATCCTGGAACTCATCGACCAGTACCGCGTCCCAGCGCCCCTGCGCTTCGGTGCCGACCGCGGGCACGCGTAGCAGCTCGGCGGTCTTCAGTATGAGAGTATCGAAGTCGGCGACGTTGCGATCCGCCGTCAGTCGTCGATAGCCGTCATAGAATTTCTGATATCGCCTGCCGAGCGGCTCGCCGCGGAAACGGTACCGCGCAAACGCGTCGAGCACACTCTTCTGCATTCGCATTGGCACCTTGAGCCGTCGCAGCACCAACCGCTGATATGCTTCATCGGCGATTCCAAAACCCGGCTGCAGACCAACGTGCTCACCGAACTCCCGAAGCAGCTCTGCGCAGAACGCGTGGATGGTGCCGCGCTTCACGGCTTCGACGCGCGACCCGAGCTCGCGCGAGAGGCGCTCGGCAATCTCGCCGGCGGCTTTGTTGGTGAAAGTGAAAACGCAGATGCGCGCCGGATCAACGCCGAGCCTGTCGATCAGAAATCTGACCCGCTCGATCAGGCAATACGTCTTGCCGGCGCCAGGCCCCGCGACCACGAGCAGCGGCTTGAGCGGTGCTTCGATCGCAGCGCGTTGGGCGGCGGAGGGTACCGGCGTAGCCAATTGACCCTCGACGGCGGCAGTGTCAGCGAGGAGGAGCGCTTTGGCGACCGCAGCGTCGGTTAGCGCGGCATCGATCGCGCGGTCGTTCGGGAGGGTCAGGCGCGATCTCCGGCAGGAATTGCGAACGCGAAAGTGCTTCCCTCACCCGGCGCGCTATTGACCCAGATTCGACCACCGTGCGCTTCGACGATCCCTTTCGCGATGGTGAGACCGAGTCCGACGCCACGCTTGTCGTTCTTGCGCGCCTGCCAGAACTGCTCGAACAAGTGTGTGACCTGCTCCGGCGGGATTCCCGGCCCCGTGTCGCTGACCTCGAACAGAACGCTGGTACCATCGTGTCGCGCGCTGAAGGTCACCTCGCCGCCCTCGGGCGTGAACTTGATCGCGTTGCCGAGGAGATTGCCCATCGCCTGCAAGAGTCGGAACTCGTCAGCGGGGACCGACAGGCCCTCCGCGGGCGTGTTTCCAACGAGCGAGATTCCCTTGCGCGCAGCGAGCGGCCCGAAAGTATCTGCGAGGTGAGCGAATAGCGTCGCCACATCCAGATCCTCCAGAACGAGGTTCAACCGGCCCGACTCGAGCTGCACAGTGTCGAGCAGATCCCCGATCAACCTGTTCATCTGCTTGCCTGCGCGCTTCGCGATCTCCAGAACCTTCCGACGTTGCTCGGCCTCGAGATCTTCTTCCTCGAGCAGCTCGGTGGTCGTCACGATCAGGCTGAGCGGGTTGCGTAAATCATGCGCGACCACGCCGAGCACTTCAGCGCGCGCGTTGGCAACAAGCTCGGCCCGGCGGCGGAGCTCCTGCGCGGCGTCATAGCTGCGCGCGCGATGGAGTGCAGTCGCCGCAACCTGGGCGAGCAGGAGTGTGAACGCGCGGTCCGCGGCGCCGAGCGCGCCCACTTCACGAAAATGAAGAGCGACCGCGCCGACTGTCTCGCCCGCATGAATGAGGGGCGCGGCAACATAAGTCTGCATATCGGCAAGCGCACCGAATCCCGAGAACGAAGCGCCGAAGCGACGTTTGTAATCTTCGCTCGACTCGATCCACGTCATCTCGCCGCTGCGCACCGCCTGCACGACGGGGAGTTCGCTTTCCAGGGTGAGGTTGGCGAGGCTCGCCTCGAGCTCGGGGTCGATGCCCAGCGTTCCGAGCAGACGAATCCGGCTCCCGTCGCATGAGATCAGGACGGCACGCGCGGCTTCGAGGACCGCGACGCCCTTGGTGAGCACTGCCTGAGTGACGTCTTCGACGGAGCGCGCTTCCGAGAGCGCGGTACTGACGTTGAGGAGCTTGTTCGCGCGCGAGGTCGCGCGACGCACTTCCTCACTGAGCCGCAAAATCTCTGCGGTTAGCCGCTTGACCTCGGCGCGATGCTCCTGCGACGGCCGCGCAGGGCGGACGTCGGCCGGGAAACCAGTGATTTCAGAGGATTGCTGCAATCGGGCGCTCCGCTTCTCGGGCAGGGCATCGGGTGTCTCTGATATAGCAGGGGGTACAAAGGGGCTCAAGCGCGATTACACGGCTGAGCGAGTCTAAAACTGAAGAGAACCGGCGCGCGGCGGTGGGCGGGCCGGCGGGCGGCCGCGCGCTACTGCCGCACACCTATGAAGAGCTGAACGCAAATCGCGCGATAAAATGTTTGAGCCCGCGGCCGCCAGCCGGCACGCCCCCAGGCCTCCAGCCGGTAGTCTTCTGTTCCTAAACGCAGGGATCCCCGTGTGCACGCTCAACCCGTATTCCGCAGCCCCTGCGCAATCCCGCTCAAAGTCGTCGCCAGCGCATCATCCACCGCCTCCTTCTGCTTCTCCGTCCCCGCCTCGCCCGTCCGCTTCCGGTGGAGCAGCGACACCTGCATCAGCGACAGCGGATCAACGTACGGATTGCGTAGCGCGATCGCTGCCTGGAGCACCGGGTTGTCGTCGAGAAGCTGGGCGTGGCCGCGAACCAGCAGCAGGGATTCCACCGCGCGCTGGTACTCGCCAACGAGCATGTCCAGCAGCTTGAGATCGCCCCCGAGGTGCTTCACGTATGCTCGCGCGATTTCGATGTCGGTCTTCGCGCAAACCATCTCCGCTTTCCCCAGCATGTCGTCGAAGAAAGGCCAGCTCTCCGACATCCGCTGCAAACGACGCAGCCCCGCGCGCGTCGAGACTTCTTCACCGAGAGCGGTGCCGACGCCGAGCCAGCCGGTGAGCATGAGCCGGATCTGCGTCCAGCCGAACCCCCACGGAATGGCGCGGATTCCTTCGATGCCAGTTTTCGCGCCGGGTCGATAAGCCGGGCGCGATCCAAACCTTGCGTTGGCGAGCTCGTCGATGGGCGTGGCCATCCGAAACAGCTCGAACAGCTTCTCGCCCTCGTACACCTGTTCGCGATAGACATCGCGCGAGCGGTTGGACATTCGGTCCATGACGTCGCGGAAATCCTGCACTTCCTTGACACCGACTTTCCGGCGCCAGTCGCTGAACTCATGCAGCAGAACGCCCGCGACGGTCACCTCCAGGGTGCGCTCCGCGACGGGCAGCAGCCCGAATTGCTGCGAGATGATCTCGCCCTGCTCAGTGATCTTGATGCGGCCGTGGGTCGTACCTGGCGGAAGCGCCGCCAGCGCGCGGTAGACCGGCGAGCCACCTCCTCGGCCAACGCTGCCGCCGCGTCCGTGAAAGAGCTTGAGCTGGACGCGCATCTCGTCGCACAGATCCGACAGCGATTCCTGGGCGCGGTAGAGTCCCCACGAGGACGCGATCATCCCGGCATCCTTGCTCGAGTCGGAGTAACCGATCATGACTTCCTGCCGCCGCTGCCGCGCCTCGAGCTGGCGCGTGTAAACCTCGTCCTCGAACAGCGAGCGCATCACCGCCGGCGCGTGCTCGAGATCGTCGAGGGTCTCGAACAGCGGCACGACATCGATATGCGATTCCGCATTCTTTCCGGAAAGCGAAACGAGGCCCGCTTCGCGCGCCAGCAACAGCACCTTTAACAGGTCGTCTGGCGACCGCGCCATCGAAATTATGTAGGTGGAAGCTGCCGCTTCCCCGGCCTCGCCCTGGATGGTACGCATGGCGCGGAAAGTGTCGACCACTTTTCGCGTTGGGTCGGACAGCTTGCGCTTGCCCGTCACCAGCGCGCGCCGGCCAACGAGCGCCGTGCGCAGCTTCTCGCCGTCAACATCGCCCAGAATCTCCTCGACGGCCGAGCTGTGGACGTCGGCGTGATCGCGAAGATCCATCATGAAACCGTGGAATCCGTGCGCACGAACGGCTGCGTACAACGGATCGACCGCGGTCCGGCATGCGTTGATGGCGCCGGCGCGGAGCAGCGATTTCCGAATCAGCTGCAAGTCCCCCTCGAATGCGGCCGCATCGGGATACGACGCCGGTTCCTTCTTTGGGCGTCCCGCATCGCGTGAGGCGACCAGACGACGCGTCGCCTCGATCCGCGCCGACATGAAGCTCAATTTGAGCCGCACCGCTTCGTCGGCGTTGCGCTGCCGATTCTTCTTCCAGATGAGTGGCAGCAGCTTCTTATCCTTCTCGAGGGAGTCCATCAGCGCTTCCATTGGCTTGGCGATCGACGACGAGAGTGAGAGCTGACGCGTCATCTCGTCGAGCGCCTGCTGATAGCGACCGAGAATCACGTGGCTCGCGCGTCGCGCCGTGGCGATGGTGATCTCGGGCGTCACGTATGGATTGCCATCGCGATCGCCGCCGACCCAGGTGCCGAATCGCAGTGGAATGGCGAGCCGGAACGAATCGGCCGATCGCGCAAACTCCTCCTCGAACGCGAGCGCGAGGGTCGAGTGCACGAACGCACCCGCCTCGAGCAGGCGCGTCTCGAGATACCACAACGCGGAGCTGACTTCGTCGAGAACAGTCGGCCGGTCTTCGCGCACCTCACGCGTCAGCCACAGCAGCTCGATCTCACCCTCCAGCGACTGCTCGATAAGCCTGACCTCGTCGGGTGGCGCGCTCTCTCTGGCGAGCAGCCTGTCGGCGACTCGCGCCTGCAGCCCAAGCAGGGTGCTGCGCGTTGACTCGGTCGGATGCGCCGTCAGCACCGGCCTGATGTCGAGCCCCAACATCGCATGCTCGACATCTTCGCCCGTCGCGCCGAGGCTGCGCAGCTGTCGCATCGTCCACCGCGCCGAAGCGGGCTGAGGGTCGGCCATCCCCCGCCCGAGATACGCGTTGCGCCGGCGCACCCGATGGGTTTGTTCTGCTGTGTTTATCAGCAGAAAGAAGAGCGTAAACGCCCGTGCGGCGACGGCGCATTGATCGACCGTAAAACCGTCGATTTGCCGAAGGATATCCTCGAAGCTTGGGGCGCCGGATTCCCCGTGCCGGCGCGCGCGGGTCGCGACCCGGAGCCGCTCGACAATCGTGAACGCCTCGTCACCTTCCAGCCGCCGAATTACCCGGCCGAGGGCGCCGGCAAGCCAGCGCACGTCATCGTGAAGGGGAAGATCTTCCTGGCGCGGAGGGGCCGCTTTTGGCACGTCGCAATGTACCGAAGTTTGACATCGGCGTGGATACCCTGCCGAGGTCTAAATCGTCCTATAGGAGAAGAAAGTAGCCCTCGAAGTCCGCTCCAAAGCTCACCATGAAAATTCCCCACAGCAGGCCGATTCTTCTCTCATTCGGGCTGGCGTCGACGGCGCTGGTCATGTGCGCGCTCCTGCTGCTCGAGTGGAAGGGCGGCACCGCTGCCGCCGAGTCCTTCGAGTGGGTGAGTCAGACCCTGGAAGTCCAGCGCGAGCTCGCCACGGTAGAAGCCCGGATGAGCGAAGCGGAGTCGGGGCAGCGCGGCTATCTCCTGACCGGCAACCCGAGCTTCCTGGGGCCTTACGACGCGGCAACTCTGGATGTGCGCAACCGGCTGGCGAACCTCCGCCGGCTGGTATCGGACAACTCCGCGCAGCTGCGCCGCCTCCTGATCATCGAGTCACTTTCGCGCGCAAAAATCGCCGAGCTCGATTCGACGATAAGACTCGAGCGCACCGGCAAGCGCGACATCGCGCTGAAGGCAGTCAAAGCAACGCGCAGCGACAGCCTGATGACGGCGATTCGCGTCAAGCTGCAATCGATGACCGCCGAGGAAGCGATGCTGCTCCGCAACCGCCAGAAGGCTCTCGTCACCGAGCTGCGCCACGGCGACCTGATCTCGATCGGTCTCGCCGCCGCGCTGTTCCTGATGCTGATTGCACTGATGGTGATCGCGCGCGGCGCCGAGCACTATCGCAATCTGGTGACTCTCTGCGCCTGGTCGCGGTCGGTGGAGTACGAGGGTGAGTGGATCACCTTCGAGGAGTACCTGCGCCGCAAGTTCAACATCTCCGCCACCCACGGCATCTCGCCCGACGCGCTGTCGCAGATCGAGGTCGGGCTCGAAGAGGCTGAGCCTCAGAAGCCCGCTGCTTAGTAGAGCGGCGTAGAGACTCGATCGCTTCGGCTGACCACGCGAGTCCAAAAGCCGGCAGTCTGGAGACTGGACAGCTGAAAGTCTATTAGCTGTAATACTCGCGCCTGGCAGCCTCGCGTTTCCTACCTGGCAGCCTCGCGTTTCCTAGAGATGCGCAGCACGAGAGGCTGCAACACTCCCAACTGTCCACGTCTCCCATCTGCCGGCTTTTGGACTCGTGTGACCAGACGCCGCATCGCGCACTCTACGCCGAGTAGCTAATTACCGTAGGCGCCGCGCGAGCCCAGCCAGATAATTCGCGGCCTGCGTAATCGGCCGCGCCCCGCTCAGCACGGCCTGATCAAGCGCCGGGATGCGGGGCTCGCTGTTCAGATTGCGGATGCCGAGGCGCTTGCGGAGCTCGTCGCGGAAGACTCGGGCAGGACGGTAGAAGCGCTCCCGATATGCGCGCCAGGTGCGGAGGTTGTGCTCCATCAACACCGCGCTCTGTTGATCGAGCACCTCGTCCTTCTCGGCCTCACTCGTCACCGGGATCCCGCTCGCAGCGGCGAGAGTGTTCACGAACTCGCGGTCGCTGCCCGCCTCGAACGACTTCATCGCCTCGGCGAGCTCGAGGGTCTCCTCGCGGAGCTCGGCCGGCGGCAGCTCGCTCAGCTCAGTGGCGAGTGGATCGACGCCGGCATCAGATCCCGCTGCGACCTTCGCCGCCGTCGGCGACTCGAAGCCGGTGAATTGGGGTCCGCTGTAGACGAGCCACAGAAATTCCGCGACCGTCGTCACGACGTAACCGCCGACGCCGACCAGGATCAGTCGGAGCGCGGTTGGCGACGATCTGAAGATCCCGTGGCCACGCCAGAGAACGTTGAGCGCGGATATGGCAATGCAGCCGGCGATTTTGGCAGGCTGAGCGAATTGGGTGCGCTTCCAGGCGCGGGGCCAGGAGTGGCGCCAGGTGCGCGGGTGGATCGAGACTCTCACATTGCAGAGACTGTTTTCTCGGAGTCACAGTCACGCAACCTGGAGGCAAAAACTTCGTAGGATCAAGTTACCTCGAGCCAGTCGAAATCAATGTCCCATTATGATCCGGTGATCTCTTCGCTTTATGACTTTGTGCCCGTTTACGCGTCCCGCACCGACGTCGCGTTTTACGTCGATGAGGCTCGGGCTGCCGGCGGCCTCGTTCTCGAGGTCGGGTGCGGCACCGGACGAATCCTGGTCCCGACGGCGCGGGCCGGCATTGCGATCGACGGGCTGGATGAATCGACGGACATGCTGGCGCAGTGTGCGGCAAAACTGGAGCGCGAAAACCCGGCGGTGCGCCAGCGCGTGACGCTCCACCAGTCCGACGCGCGCAGCTTCGATCTGGGGAAGACCTTCGCTCTGGTCACGGCGCCGTTTCGGGTGATGCAGCATCAGATCACCATCGACGATCAGCTCCGCTTTCTCGCCAGTGTCAGACGCCACCTGCGTCCGGGCGGACGTTTCGTGTTCGATGTCTTTAATCCGAGCTTCGCCGCGCTCGTCTCCGCCGACGGTGTCGAACGCGAAGACGTGCCCGATACCAGACTTGGCGATGGTCGTACCTTCAGGCGGACCGGTCGGGTGAAGCGTGTGCGTTTCGTCGATCAGGTAAGCGAGGTCGAGCTGATTTACTACGTGAGCAGCGGCGCGGGCGCCGAGCCACAGCGCACCGTGCAATCATTCGACATGCGCTGGTTTCTGCGCGATGAGCTGGTGCACCTGCTCGCGCGGGCGGGCTTCAGCGTCACCGCTCTTTACGGAGATTTCGATCGATCTCCAGTCGGCGATGCCTCGAAGGAGATCATCGTCATCGCGCAAGCAAACTGATTGGCCAGCGAGTGTGGGGACGCCGACATTCACTTGGAATCCCCAATGGGCAGCATGAGGATATGGTCCTCAGCGACCTGATCGCCGAAGTAAAACGGCGCCGAGCCAACGATGGTGAAACCGAGGTGCTGGTAGAACCCGACCGCCCAGGATGCCTCCTTCCACGTCTGTAGCCAGACGACGTCGGCGCCGCGACGGCGCGCGATGTCGAGTGACTCCTTCATCAGCATTGCTCCGATACCTCGGCCCTGCGTTTTTCCATCCACATAGAAGCGCAGGATCTCGATCGGCTTCTTTCCGCTAACGTCGGCTGGAGGCGTAGGACTTTCGCGCAGAAAGGAATAGCCGACGGGCTCGCCATCGTCTTCGGCAACCAGGATCTCGGCGTCGTCGCTCTCGATCGCATGGCGCAGTCCGTCGAGCGCGAAGGCGCGCGCCAGGTACGCGCTGCGTCCAGGCTCGGGATGGGTCGGTCCGTAGGTCTCGATAAAAAGTCTGGCGCCCATTTCGGCGAGCATTGGCGCGTCGTCGACGGTGCAGCGGCGGAGGCGAATCGCCAATGCTACCTCGGTGCAGCGCTCGCTGGGCGCGATCCGCGCGCGATCTCCTGCATCAGGCGGCCATCGTCGGCGCCGATTTCCCAGATCACCACTCCGCCCAGCTGGTTGTCGCGCACGTAGTTCATCTTCGCGCGCACCGATTCGGGATCGTCATAACTGATCCAGGTGCCCGATTTTGGATCGTACAGCCACGGCACCTTTGCCGACGCTTCCCAGTGGCGGGTGTACCGCGGGCTGACGAGTCGCGTTCGTGACAGCCGCCGCCAATCGCCGTCGGAATCGCGCCAGTCGTCGGGACGCTTCGTCGACGATTGCAGAAAGCCGCCGTTCACGTTGGGTACGCCGCCGTACACCCGAGCGAAGAACGGAATGCCGACCAACAGCTTGTCGCGCGGCGCGCCGCCCTGCTCGAACGCGCGCATGCTGGCGTCCACAGTGAGCTCCGGCGTCGGATCGTTCGCCGGCGGAAAGAGCGGCGCGTTGAAGTGCGCGATCGATCCACCGGTGTGATAGTCGTAGGTCATGACATTTATGAAATCGAGCAGCGGCACAATCTGGTCGAGCTCGATGTTGGCGATCTCCGACGGCCGCGCTGACGCAGCGATGGTGAGCTCGTAGTGGCGATGATCGCGCGCGCCCTGCTCGTCGAGCTCGCGTCGCAGCTCCGCGAGCAGCAGCGTGAAATTGCGTTTGTCCTCTGGCCGCTCGACGTTCCCCGTGAGGCCGCCCTCGACCGGAAACTCCCAGTCGATGTCGATGCCGTCGAAGAGTCCGGGCCACTTCCGGATGAACAGATCGATCGCGCTCGATGCAAACCTGCGGCGCGACGAGTCGGTGAGGGCGGCGTCGGAGAATCTCGCCGATCCGCCCCAGCCCCCGATCGAGATCGTCAGCTTGAGATGAGGATACCGCCGCTTGAGACGCTGGAGCTCGCCGAAGCTTCCAGCGGGGTGATCAGGCCGGGTTTTCGCCTCCCCGCAGGCGCCCACATCCAGGCATGAGTTGGCCATTGTCACCGAGCCGTCAGGTGCGATCTCGGCGAAGGCGTAGAAGATGTGGGTCAGATCGGCGGCGGGCAGATCGGCAATGGCGGTCCCCTTGCTGCGGACGCCCCACGAGGCGAGGTAGCCGACGACCCGCATCGCGGGAGGCGTCGGGGTCGCGGCCGGTGGGTCCGGTTGCGTACCGATGACGCCGGCGCTCAGCGCAAACAGGAATGC
>DASSNV010000069.1:0-14547 GCA_035701245.1 Gemmatimonadaceae bacterium
CCCTAGAGCCGGCCAGACATCCTGACCAGGCCGGGGCGCGAGCGCGCTGCCCGGGACCGTCGTTGCGCCGCCATGACCAACAGGCCAACAGTTGAATTGAAAGCGGTGGAATCATCCGCCGTACGGGAAAGCATCGATCGCGCGAAGCACGCCGAGCGCGAGGGACGCTGGGCCGAGGCCTGCTCGATTTACGAGGCCCTGGTGCGCGACCCACTCGCACATGCCACCACCAGGCTAGCGGCGCTACGCTGGCTCGGACGAGCGTATCTCGAGCAGGGAAACCGCGGCGCCGCCCTCGACGTGCTCGAGGCCGCAGTTGCCGCAGCGGACATCATCGGATCTCCGCCCGCCGTTGCTCAGGCGTTGAATGTCGTGGGGATCGTGTACCAGGTTGGCGGAGACCTCGATCAGGCGGCCGCGATCTACCAGGCGGCGCGCGCCAAAGCCGAAATCGCCGGCGACGGCGCCCTGATAGCGATGATCGACCAGAACCTGGGTACCGTGGCGATGATTCGCGGCGATCTCCGCGCCGCACTCGAGGCCTTCAGGCTCAGTCAGCTCGGATACCAGACGCTTGGAATGCGCAATCACGAAGCGCAGGTTCTCAACAACATCGCGCTGGCGTACATGGAGCTCGGCGAGCTCGAAGACGCCGAGCAGGCTTACAACGAAGCAGCGCGTGGATTCGAGGAAGAGGGCGATCGCGCGCGCCAGCTCGATCTTACTGTCAACAAGGTACAGCTCTACATCGCCGGCCGTCGCTTCGATGAAGCCTTCACCCACTGCCAAAAGTTGCTTGCCCTGCCGGGCGAAGATTCTGCTCCGTGGCGCGGCGAGGTTTTCCGTCACGTCGGGGTGATCGAGCGCGAGCGGGGCGATCTCGTCGAAGCTTCCGAAAACCTCAGAAAGGCCGAGCGCCACGCCCTCGAAAATGGCGACCTTCTGTTGCGCGCCGACGTGGCCGAACAGCTGGCTGAAGTTTTCTGGGTGCAGAAGCGACACCGCGACATGCTGCAATGCCTCAACGACGCCCACTCGCTCTATTCGCAGCTGAAGGCGCAGCACCGCGTCGCTCAGATCGACAAGCGTAACGGGGCTCTCGAATCGCGCTTCCTCGAGATGGCGAAGCACTGGGGTAACTCGATCGAAAGCAAGGATCGTTACACCCAGGGTCACTGCGAACGTGTGGCTTTCTTCGCGTGCGTTCTGGCGGAGAGCGCCGGGTTCAATTCCAGATCGCTCTTCTGGTTCCGCATCGGTGCGCTGTTGCACGATATCGGGAAGATCATCGTGCCGACGGAAGTGCTGAACAAACCCGGGAAGCTGACCGATGAGGAGTGGACGATCATGAAGCGCCACCCCGAGGCCGGACTCGAGCTCGTCGCCGACATCGATTTTCCCGGCGACATCGCGGCAATCATTCGGAACCACCACGAGCGGTGGGATGGAAAAGGATATCCCGACGGCCTCGCGGGTGAAAACATTCCGTTCGCGGCCCGGATTCTCTGCGTCGCCGACGTCTACGACGCCCTCACGACGACCCGGTCATACCGGCCAGGACTCACCCATGCCCGCGCGGCGGACATCATGCGCTCGTCGAAAGGCCAGTTCGACCCGCAACTGCTGGAGACTTTCCTGACCTGGGCCGAGACGGCCGACATACCAGGCCGTCCGACACCCCAGCGCATGGCGATCTTCGCATCAAGCGCCGTCGCATAGCCCGAATAGACGCCGGAGTCAAAAGTTGTTGATTCGTAAAGGAACGTTAGTCCAAAATGAGTCAGCGAAAGCGCCGGAAAACCCAACCGCCTATAAAATAAGGAGTTAGCGAAGGCACGGCCTATGCCACGGATGAGCTTGGAAAGTCATACGTCTCTTACCGAGGTGGTGCACGATGTCCAGTCACCGCGTTTTTCGGTACATGGCAATCGGCGTGGGCATGCTCGCTTGTCTCGCTTGTGGAGACTACGCCCATCCGACCAGTCCGACTTCTGGCAGTTTCGACGCTCCGGCCGCTCCTGCCGGTGCTTCATTCTCTCGATACATTCTGATCTCCGGCGCGTGGGTTTGCGTCGATGACTGTGGTACCAACAAGCTTGGCGGTCAGAACCAACAAACTGGAAATCCCGCGTTCGTTAGCGACAGTCTCAGCAATTGAGGTCGCACCTATGATCGATCCGTCAGTTCTGCACCTCAGTTGATGCAGACTGAATCCGGAGGCGTGCGCAAGCTCGTCGAGCTCGCACGCGATGCCGAGCGGCGGGGAGATGTTCCGAAAGCCCTCGGCTTGTATGACGACGCGATCGAAGCCCTGGAGCGCGAGCAGGATCTGGCACTGCTCGCCGACGCCTTGCGGTGGAAGGGTACCGTCCACCGCGAGCAGGGCGAGACTGAAGTGGCGTACAGATGCTACGCCCAATCCTTGATCCACGCCGAAAGGTGTGGATCAGCGGGGTGTAAAGCGCACGCCCTGAACTGCCTGGCGATTATCGCCCAGCGGCGTGGCAACCTCGCAGAGAGCGAGAGGCTCTACACCCAGGCGGGTGACTTCGCCAGCCGCGCGGGCGATGTGCGGCTGCTGGGAATGATCGAGCAGAACCGCGGCGTGCTGCTCAACATGCGCGGCAATTTCGTCGCCGCCGAGGCCCGTTACTCGAACAGCCTCGCTGCGTTCGAGCGCTCCCATGACGACGAAGCCGTGTCGTGGGTGCTCAACAACCTCGGCATGCTCTACACCAAGCTCGGTCACTACCACCGCGCCATCGAGACTTTCGAGCGCGGACTGGCGATTGCCCGTGCCAGGGGCGACTCGCTGGTGCAGAACGTCCTGATGCTCAATCTGGCACTGGTGTGGGTGACCACCGGCAAACTCGACATCGCGGAGCGCGCGTGCGCGACCGCGCTCGAGGATGCTCGGGTCCGCGGCGATCACCTGACCATCGCCGAGGCGCTCAAATGCCGGGCTCGGATCGAGCGCGAGCGCGGCGCTTTCGAGGAGAGTATTGCGAGCCTCCGAATCGGAATCTTCGAGGCTGAGGGTCTCGAGGACAGGCTGCTCCAAGCCGAGCTGCTGCGCGAGTTCGGCCAGACCTCCCGGGCACTCGGCAATTCCGCTGACGCACGACTCGCGTGGAGCGATGCCGCCGAGTCTTTCGAGGACGTGGGCGCGCAGCACGAGGCCGCCGAAATCAACGCGCTGCTGTCATCGCTGCCGTCCTGAGGCCCCAGGGCCCACAGCCCGGTTTCTGCACCTCAATAAGAGTGAAAAACGGGTGACTTGGCTCCCCGTTTCCTCGTCTGCTAAATGAGCCTCAATGCCAGTTGAGGCCTCTAACGCTCGGTCAACTCACAATTCCGCGCGGGGATGCGCGTCTATCCCCGCGTCAAAGGAACGGTGTAATTATCTCAGCACGATCGCAGCAGCAGGCCCCGATGGACGGTTGGGGCAACCACGTCATCGGCGACAGTGCCGCCATCCGCGAAGTGATCTCCCTCGCAACTCAGATTGCCGCGAGCCGGAGCATGACTGTTCTGATCGTCGGCGAAACCGGGACAGGCAAGGAGCTGTTCGCGCGCGGCATTCACGCGGCGAGCTCGCGCGCGGCGGAGCCGTTCGTTGCGATCAACTGCGCGGCGATCCCGGAGACGCTCCTCGAGAGTGAGCTTTTCGGCCACGAGCCCGGCGCGTTCACCGACGCGCGAGCCCTCAAGCGCGGTCTTTTCGAGGTAGCCGGCACAGGCACCGTCTTTCTGGACGAAGTCGCCGAGCTTCCGCTCAAGCTGCAGGCGAAGCTGCTTCGGGTGGTGGAGGACCGTCGCTTCCGCCGGCTTGGCGGTTCCGAGGAGCGCGGACTCGACGCGCGCATCATCGCGGGTACTAATTCCTCGCTCGAGGCGGCGGTAAGCGACAACCGTTTCCGCGCCGACCTGTTCTACCGCCTGAACGTTGCCCGGATCGAGCTGCCGGCGCTTCGCGAACGCGATGGAGACATTCCAATCCTTGCGCATTACTTTGTGAAGCGCCACGCGGACGGCGAGGGGCGGCCAAACCTGCGCCTCGGGCAGGATTCCGTCAGCGCTCTTGAGCGTCACCGGTGGCCGGGCAATATTCGGGAGCTCAAAAACGTCATCGAGCGGGCTGTAGTCGTCTGCACGGGCGACGTGATTCAGCCGCACCACCTCTCGTTACAGCGACGATCATATGTTCCACTCGTTGAAACCCCGGCGGGGGGCGTGATTCGAATCCCCGCGGAAGGAAAATCGCTCCAGGCAATCATCGACGAGGCCATTCACACCACCATCGGCCTCACCGGCGGTAACCTGAGCGCTGCCGCGCGCATCCTCGGCATCTCCCGGCCGACGCTGACAAGAAAACTCCGCGACGAAAGTTCTACCCGCCGCACAATCCTCGCTTCCTCATGAGGGTGCGTTCCACTTCTCGTTCCGACGAGGTGGAATCCAGTGGCGTAAGAGTACTCATCGATGAGGCAAAGCTCGCGGAGCGCGAAGGGCGGTGGAGCGAAGCGGCGTTGCGCTACGAAGCGCTGGTCCGGAACCCATTTGCCGACGACCAGACGAGATTGTCGGCTCTCCGGTGGCTGGGGCGAGTGTATCTGGAGCAGGGGAACCGCGGCGCGGCAATAGATGTTCTGGAAGCCGCAGTCGCTGCGGCGACGCAAGCGGGCTCCGCATCCGCTATCGCACAGGCTCTCAACGTCGTCGCGATCGTACACCAGACCGGCGGCGATCTCGATCGCGCCGAGTCGATGTACACCGAGGCGAGGATCACAGCCCAGTCAATTGGCGACGCCGAGGCGCTGGCGATGATCGATCAAAACCTCGGTACGGTCGCCAGCATTCGCGGTGATCTTCCGCGCGCACTCCACGCGTTTCATCTGAGCCTCGATGGATATCGCGCGCTGGGTATGCGCGACCAGGCGGCGCAGGTTCTCAACAACATCGGTCTTGCCTACAGCGATCTCGGCGAGCTCGATCGCGCCGAGAAGGCGTATACGGAGGCAGAGCAGACCTTCGGCGAGGAGCGCGACAATACCAACAAGCTGAACGTCGCGCTCAACCAGGTGCAGCTGTGCATCGTGACCGAGCGCTACGACGAAGCAATGGAGCGGGCGGAGGGGCTGCTGGCGCTGAGCGGTGAGATAGCCCCGTCGTGGCGTGGCGAGGTGTTGAGGCATGTTGGGGTCATCGCGCGGGAGCGCGGCGATTACGTGAAAGCCGCCGAGTACCTCGGCCGTGCGTCGGAGTGTGCGGAGGAAGCCGAGGACCTGCTGCTAAAGGCGGATGTGACCGAGCAGCTGGCGGAGCTTTACTGGACCCAGAAGCGTCACCGCGACATGCTGGCGCACCTGAATGAATCGCACGCCCTTTACACGCGGCTCAAGGCGCAGCACCGCGTCGCGCAGGTTGAGAGGCGCAACGCGGCGCTGGAGGCGCGCTTTCTGGAGATGGCGCACCAGTGGGGCGACTCGATCGAGAGCAAGGACCATTACACCCAGGGGCACTGCCAGCGCGTCGCCTTCTTCGCGTGCGTGCTCGCCGACAGCACCGGGATGGACTCGCGCTCGCTGTTCTGGTTCAGGCTCGGAGCCCTGCTCCACGACATCGGCAAGATCATCGTACCAACCGAAGTGTTGAACAAAGCCGGCGATCTGAGCGATGAGGAATGGGCGATCATGAAGCGGCATCCCGAGGCAGGGCTCGAGCTGGTCGCCGACATCGATTTTCCAGGAGACGTTCGCGCGATCATCCGCAATCATCATGAGCGGTGGGACGGCAATGGCTATCCCGATGGCTTGAAGGGCGAAGAGATTCCGTTCGCCGCGCGGATTCTGTGCGTTGCCGACGTTTATGACGCACTCACGACGGCGCGCTCGTACCGCGACAGTCTGACCCATACACGAGCAGCGCAGGTGATGCGCGAATCCACCGGCCAGTTCGATCCCGAGTTGCTGGAATCATTTCTCAGGTGGGCGCGCACCAACGTGCCCGAGCACTCGACGCCGCAGGGACTCGCGGCTTTCTCGATCGGAAACACTGCATGACGGCACGCCTGCGGGCACTCCCGATCACGCTTGGTGTTGTTCTCACTCTTGCAGCGTGTTCGGGAGACCGAAACGTGGGCGGCACCATCGCGATCTCATCGTCAGGCGACGCTGACATCCTGTTTCCGCCGCTGACCATGACCTTGCAGGGCAAGCAGGTCGTCGACCAGGTCTTCGACAACCTCGCCGACATTGGGCCATCGCTCAACACCGTTGGCGACGAAGGTTTCACGCCGCGACTTGCCGACAGCTGGCGCTGGGCGCCGGACTCGCTGTCGGTGGCATTCCACATCAATCCCGCCGCGAGGTGGCACGACGGAAAGCCCGTTACGGCTGAAGATGTGCGCTACACTTTCCAGCTTGTGAAGGATACGGCGCTGGCATCGCCACTGTCGTCGAATCTGGACAACGTGGATTCGGTGAGCGTGGCCGATTCCCTGACGGCGGTAGTGTGGTTTCATCAGCGGACACCCGATGCGTTTTACAAGGCGGCGAGTCCGATCGCAATTCTACCAGCGCACCTGCTGCGGCAGACCCCCGCGTCCGCCCTGGGAGAGAGCGCTTTCGCCCGCGCACCCGTTGGCAGCGGCCGCTTTCGCTTCGGCTCGTGGGAGAAAGCCGCACGCATCGTTCTCACGGCGGATAGCGCGAACTATCGTGGACGTCCGATCGCGGATCGCGTCATCTGGATCGTCTCCGCGGATTACCAGGCGGCCGCGACGAGATTTCTCAACGGCGACGCCGATTTTCTCGATGTGTTGAAGCCGGAGCTTGTCGGTCAGGCGAAGGCGAAGGGACTGACGGTTCTCGCCTCTCCCGGCAGTCTCGACTACGGGTACGTGGCCTTCAATCTGCGCAACGCCGGTAACACCGGTCCAAATCCAGTGTTCGGAGACCGCGAGACCCGCCGGGCACTCGTGATGTCGGTGGACCGTGAAGCCGTGGTGCGAAATGTCTTCGACACCCTCGGTCTCGTCGCGCACGGACCTGCGACTCGCATTCTGCCGACAAGCGACACGACGCTCGGGATTCCCTACGATCCGCAGCGCGCTGGCCAGCTGCTGGATTCACTTGGTTGGAAGCGCGGCACCGACGGAATGCGCTCGCGCGGGAAGACTCCGCTCGCGTTTTCACTGATGGTGCCGAGCTCGAGTGCGGTCAGGAAGAGCATCGCTGTGCTGCTCCAGGAGCAATGGCGGAAAGCGGGCGCAAAGGTGAGCCTCGACCAAATCGAGATCAACTCCTTCGGCCAGCGGATGGATGAGCGAAAGTTTGAATCGCTGCTCAATGCGTGGCACATCGACCCGACGCCATCGTCGGTTCGCGAAGAGTGGGCGAGCTCGGAGGTCAGAAAAGGTGGCTACAACGCGACTTCATATCGCAACCCGGCATTTGACGCTGTGATCGACAGCGCGGTGCGAGAGATGAACCCGTCGAGGAGCGTGGAGCTCTACCGCCGCGCCTATGGCATTTTGACGGACGACGCGCCCGCGATGTGGATCTACGAGCTGCGCAATGTACAGGGAGCTTCGAAGCGCCTCACCACGACCGGGATCCGGCCGGACGCGTGGTGGGCGCATCTCGCCGACTGGCGCGTTACCGCGCGCTAGTTCGGCTTACTTGGGGCGAGAGCGGGCGCCGTGGAGCGTGGCGGCGGCGCGGGCGCGGCCGGATCGGCTTGCCCGTCGCATACCCAGTATCCATTCCCAAGGTCGCTACAGCCGGCAGGCGGGACATCGCCTGAAGCAAGGATGTAGCGTGTGAACATCGATTGGCGGGGTGGCTGCTTCACGGCCGATGCCGGCGCCGTGGAATCGGCACAGGCCGCCGTGCCCGCGATGCAGGCGACCACGACAAGACCCACAAGAATTCGTCCCATTGGCAGCGTCCTCTGGCGTGCGAGGTGGAGCCCGGCCGGAGCGACCGAAGACATCCCGAGTCGATTCACGCTAGAATGACTCATCAGTGAGGAACCCCGGTCAGTGACCGGGGTTCCTCACTGCGCTGCTACTTCTTGTCGTCGACGATCTCGTAATCGGCTTCGACGACGTCGTCCGGCTTGGCGCCGGCCTCTGCGCCCGCCGTGGCTCCAGCCGGCTGGCCCGTTTCCGGCTGCGCGCCATCCTGGCCCTGCTGCTGGTAGAACGCCTGCCCGGCCTCGCTGAAGACCTTCGTCAGCTCTTCCTGCGCCGCGCGGATCTCGTTCATGTCGTCGCCGCGGAGCGCTTTACGAGCGCGCTCAATGGAGGCGTCGATCTTCGACTTGGTGTCGGGTGAGACTTTATCGCCCCACTCCTTCACGTTCTTCTCGACTTCGTAAGTCATCGAGTCGAGACGGTTGCGGGCGTCGATCGCCTCGCGCTGCTTCTTGTCCTCGGCCGCGTTCTTTTCCGCGTCCTTGACCATGCGATCGATCTCGGCGTCGGAGAGTCCGCTCGAAGCCTCGATGCGGATCTTCTGCTCCTTGCCCGTGGCCTTGTCCTTGGCGGTCACGTGCAGAATTCCGTTGGCGTCGATGTCGAAGGTCACCTCGACCTGCGGCATGCCGCGTGGTGCGGGCGGAATCCCGGTGAGCTGGAATTTGCCGATGGTCTTGTTGTAGGTCGCGAGCTCGCGCTCACCCTGAAGCACGTGGATCTCCACCGTCGTCTGATTGTCGTCAGCCGTCGAGAAGGTCTCGCTCTTCTTGGTCGGGATCGTGGTGTTGCGCGGGATGAGTACGGTGGTGACGCCGCCGAGGGTCTCGATGCCGAGCGACAGCGGCGTAACGTCGAGCAGCAGAACGTCCTTCTGCTCTCCGGTAAGAACCGCACCCTGAACGGCCGCGCCAATAGCGACGACCTCGTCGGGGTTCACGCCCTTGTTTGGATCCTTGCCGAAGAACTTCTTGACGATCTCCTGGATCTTCGGAATGCGTGTCGATCCACCGACAAGAAGCACTTCGTCGATCTCGTTGGGCTTGATGCCGGCGTCCTTGAGCGCCTGCTCCATCGGCGGAATCGTGCGCTGGATCAGATCATCGACCAGCTGCTCGAATTTCGCTCTGGTGAGCGTGTAATTGAGGTGCTTCGGTCCGCTCTGGTCGGCGGTGATGAAAGGCAGATTGATGTCGGTCGACTGCGTAGTCGAGAGCTCCATCTTGGCCTTCTCACCGGCTTCCTTGAGGCGCTGGAGCGCCATCGGATCCTTGGACAGATCGATGGCCTGGTCACGCTTGAACTCGCTCACGAGCCAGTCGATGACGCGCTGATCGAAGTCGTCGCCGCCAAGGTGGGTGTCACCGTTGGTCGACTTGACCTCGAACTGCCGCGAGCCTTCGACGTCGTAGAGCTCGAGGACCGAGATGTCGTAGGTGCCTCCGCCGAGATCGAATACAGCGACTTTCTCGTCCTTCTTCTTGTCGAGTCCGTAGGCGAGGGCTGCCGCGGTCGGCTCATTGATGATGCGCAGCACGTCGAGGCCCGCGATCTTGCCGGCGTCCTTGGTTGCCTGGCGCTGGGAGTCGTTGAAGTAGGCGGGGACGGTGATGACCGCCTTCTCGACTTTATAGCCGAGGTAGTCCTCGGCGGTCTGCTTCATCTTCTGAAGGATCATTGCCGAGATCTCGGGCGGCGAATAGCGCTTGCCCTGGACTTCGACGGTCGCGAGATCGTTGGAGCCTGCGACAACCTTGTAGGGAACGCGCTTCGTCTCGTCAGCTACCTCGGACATTTTGCGTCCCATGAAGCGCTTGATCGAGAAGACCGTGTTCTGGGGGTTGGTTACGGCCTGTCGTTTCGCGATCTGCCCGACGAGGCGTTCGCCGTCTTTGGTAAAGCCAACGACGGACGGAGTGGTGCGCCCGCCCTCGGCGTTGGGAATGACGACGGGATCGCCGCCTTCCATCACTGCCACGACCGAGTTGGTCGTGCCCAGATCGATTCCGATTACCTTATCTGCCATCGCTATTTCTCCTGGAGCGGCGACCGCTCCAATTCCGGTGGTGCCTGTGTTTAACCGTTCACAGGCAAGCACGAGGCCGAAAATCTCTGCCATAACGGCCGATTTCTGGCGGTTCTATCACGGCTGAGCGTGCCAACTTGCCGCGAATCCCGGAGCGAGCCATCTTGGCGTGCGTTTCGAGCCACCCATTTGCCGGGGGTCCTATGCTCCGTCCAGCAGCGCTCCTGTCGCTCGTACTAATCGTCTTGCCGGGCGCAGGCGTGGGGCAGCCGGGCCGCGCCCCCGCGCAGATCGACGTCGTGGCCAACGACTACGCGTTCATGCCGCTTCCGGCGCACGTCCCGGCGGGGGCGACGGTGTTCACCTTCGTCAACCGGGGCAAGGTTGCCCACGAGTTGTCAATCGCGGCCCTGAAGCCTGGCGTCAGCGTCGACAGTGTTCTTGCCAAAGTGAAAGTAGGCGGGCGGCCGCGGGAGCTTCTCGATCGATCGGTAGGCATTCTGGTGGCGGGGCCCGGCAGCGAGCCCGATGGCAAGCTGCTCACCGATCTCCGGAAGGGGGTAAGCTATCTGCTGTTCTGCAACTTCAGGGATACTCCCGAGGCGCCGTTTCACCTGATGCTCGGCATGTTCACGGTCTTGCGGGTGGACTAACGCTGCTAGTTTTCGCGGACACCCTCCGCGACCTTCATTCGACAACCTGATAAGAAGTGTTTCCGCTAAGCGACGAGCTGCCGACTACGCGCACGCCCTGGATGACCTATCTCATCCTGATTGCGATGTTCGGGGCGTGGATTCTCGTGCAGGGGGCGGGGTTCGATCAGCAGGCGCTGGCGGCAAGTGTCTGCAACCTCGGCATGGTGCCCGGCGAGATCACCCACCTCGCTCCGATCGGGCAGGCCGTTCCACTCGGACGCGGCGTAGCGTGTGTGGTCGACAATGAGCCGATCAACATCCTGACGCCCGTCATCTCGATGTTTTTGCACGGCGGGTGGGGGCACATCCTCGGGAATGCGCTGTTCTTCTGGGTTTTTGGAAACAACATCGAAGACAGTCTGGGGCACTTCCGATTTCTGGTGTTCTACATCGTTTGCGGGTTGGCTGCCGCGGTCGCGCACATCCTGACCCAACCTGCCTCGCCGCTGCCGACTGTGGGGGCATCGGGTGCGATCTCGGGAATAATGGGCGCCTACCTGATGCTCTACCCCCGAGTCCGGGTGCGGATGCTTTTCTTCTTCATCATCTTCTTCAAGGTGATTCCGATTCCCGCCTGGATGGTGCTGATCTGGTGGTTCTTCTGGCAGCTGGTCGCGGCGTTGCCCGAGCTGAAGAACGCCGGCGATCTGAGCGGCGGCGTGGCGGTGTGGGCGCATGTAGGCGGCTTCCTAACAGGTGTTTTGCTGGTGAAGATCTTCGAGAACCGCCGTCTGGTGGTGCGAAGAACCCCAGTCGTCTAGCGCGAATCCTGCGCACAACGGCGGTGTTCGGTGGCTCCGTCGACCGGTCCGCCATAGATTCACGCCCCATAACGATCTGACGGATTCAGATTTCAACGGAGAGCGCGTTTTGCGGATTCTTCCACGCGACGAGAAGTTCTACGATCTCTTCACCGAGCTCGCGAAAAGACTCACCGGGTCGGCGAGCATACTGCAGGAAATGTTTCAGAATCCGGCGCAGCTCGACGCCAAGGTGACGGCGATCAAAGGGCTGGAGCACGAGGCCGACAATCTCACCCACGACATCATCGACCGGATCGATCGAACCTTCGTCACCCCGTTCGATCGCGAGGACATCCACGCTCTCGCCTCCGAGCTGGACGATGTCATCGATCTGATCGACGGTACGGCACGCCGCGCGCAAATTTTCCGGATTCAGCGGATCCGTCCACCGGCAATCGTTCTCGCGGAAGTGCTGTCGCGGGCCGGGCAGGCGGTGGAAGAAGGGGTGCGCGACATGAAAAACGCGAAACACGTCTACGCGGTGAGCGAAAAGCTCAAGGTTCTCGAGGAAGAGGGCGACGCCGTCTACCACGACGCGATGGGCAAGTTGTTCGCCGAAGGGGGTGAGACCCTCGAGGTGATAAAGTGGAAGGATCTCTACGACAAGCTCGAGGACGCGCTAGATCAGTGTGAGGATGTCGGCAACGTGCTGCAAAGCATTGCCCTGAAAAACGCGTAGTGATCTACTACGTCGCAGCGATCGTACTGATCGCTTTCATCTTCGACTTCATCAACGGCTTCCACGATTCGGCGAACTCGATCGCCACGATCGTGGGCACCCGGGTTTTGAGTCCGTTCGCCGCCGTATTATGGGCGGCGTTCTTCAACTTCACCGCTGCCTTCACCGCCGGTGAGCTGGTCGCCAAGGCGATTCAGAAGGGGATCATCCGCACCGACATCGTCACGCCGAACCTGATTCTCGCCGGCTTGCTTGGCGCGATCGTGTGGAATCTGATCACGTGGTTTTATGGGATACCTTCGAGCTCGTCGCACGCTCTGATCGGTGGGTACGCCGGCGCCGGGGTGGCGAAGGCGGGCTGGAGTGCGATCACCTGGGGGGAGAAGTGGGTCCAGACCCTCTCGTTCATAGTGATTTCACCGCTGGTCGGAATGCTCGCCGGGTTCGTGCTGATGGTGGCGGTGTACTGGATATTCCAGCGGATGGGACCGGGACGCGTCGACCGCTTTTTTCGCGTTGCGCAGCTGGCGAGCTCGGCGCTCCTCTCTCACGCGCACGGCGCGAATGACGCGCAAAAGACGATGGGAATCATCGTCGGGCTGCTGGTAGCTGTGAACCCACTCACCGCTGTGCAAACGGGTTTTTTCCATCATTTGCACGTTCCGGATGAGGGGATTCCGCTCTGGGTGAAGTTGGGAGCGTACACGGCGATCTCGCTCGGCACCTTATTCGGCGGCTGGCGAATCGTGCACACGATGGGATCTCGCATCACGCGGCTGCGGCCGGTGAGCGGCTTCGCGGCAGAAACGGGCGGAGCGCTCGCCATTACTTTTGCGACCCACTATGGAATCCCGGTGAGCACGACCCATACGATCGCCGGGTCGATCATGGGCGCAGGCGCGACGTACCGATTCTCGGCGGTGCGGTGGGGAATCGCGCGCCGAATTGTCTGGGCGTGGATCATCACCATTCCCGCCTCGGCCCTCGTTGCAGCGATCAGTTACTGGATTCTGGCGGCGTTCGGGCAGCGGTAGCCTGACGATCGCGACGGCTAGAAATTCGCCACGAGGTGGAAAAAGTACGATTTTGTCGCCGCCGCAATTACCGCGTGGGGCGTTTGCTCCTGATAATCGGCCGACACTGACACTTTCTTGTTCAAATCCCAGGTCAACCCTGCGACGATGGTGTTCACGTGCCCGGTCAAGCTCGTATTAGGCGTGAAATGGTCCCACCGGCCCACCAAACCGAGTGGGAAACGCGAGGATGGATTCCGCAGCTGGAACGGTTTGATCATCACGAAGCCAGCGACGAGTCGCCCGGCGCTGTCGATTTCGATCCGCGGCGAAGCAGAAGTATTCGCGCCGGTCTCTCCACCATCGGTCCGTCGGTCGAATTCCAGACCTGCCGCCAAACGGGGGTCGCGCACTCCGGCGAACAGCCCTAGCCTGGTTCTTGGCATGGCTGATCCCACTGGGCCAAGCTGCCCGGGCCCTCCCATCGCGAAGCTGCTGCCAATTGCTCCATTGTACGTCCAACCGGTCATCGCCAGGGTACTCAGGACCTTGTTTCGGGCTTGTGCGAGAGGCGTAATGGAGATTCGGGCCGCGTAGTCCTTGAACCGGTCGGTCTCGTGGGACGTATAACCGGGTCCGTTGACTATCGTTGCGTAGAGCTCGCCCCATTTTCCGGGGAACGTCCAGAGGGTCGCGATTCCCACGTCGGAGGAGGCGAAAAACCCGGCGCGCTCGAGCGGAGACAACGACAGCCAGCGTGGCCAGAATGACTCGATGTGATCGATGACAACGTTGTGAAGTATCCCCGCCCGGATGTTAGCGCCCCAATTCGCGCGCCTCACCAGATCGTATTGCAGGTACGCGTACTTGGCGCGGATGACCCAGCCGCGGTAGAACGAATCATTCGGCGAGTTATTCTGCTGGAAAACATCAGCGGTTATCCGAATGCTGGCGCGATCACCAGCAGGCATTCGGAAGGTGAGGTACGCGCGCTCGAGGTCGAACTTGTTTTGCGATTTGAGCACGCCGCTGTCGCCGCGATACTGGAAGTTCGCGAACAATATCCCGGAAAAATCGAGAACTGTTGCCGAAGGTCCCGTCGAGGCAGTAGGTGGGGTCCTTGCTGTATCCGCAGGAGCTTGCTGCGCCAGGGCGGCGAACGGCGCGAAGAGGACTATGCATGCGGCTGTCGAGGCGTTGATCATCGCTTCCCGTTTTGAGTTACCCACCGGAACGGCCAGAATCTAATTCTTATTGGCCATGGCTACGCTGCCGGATAGACTCTCCCTCGGCTGATGACGCGCCACTAGCTTTGCTTTTCACCCATTCGGGATGCATTCGAGCGAGATGATT
>DASSNV010000070.1:0-12791 GCA_035701245.1 Gemmatimonadaceae bacterium
CCGAGCTCCACTTTGCCGCCGGGCGGTGTGTACTTGATGGCGTTGGTCACGAGATTGAGAAAGAGCTGTCGCAGCCGCGTGCGATCACCCATCACCGTGACGTCCGCCGTGAACGGCAGGTTCACCGTGACTCCCTGCGCCTCGCCGAGGATGAGCGCGGTCTCGTAGACCTCCTGGACCAGGGGCTGGAGCTCCACCGGCTCTCGATGGAGATCGAACCTGCCTTCGTCGGCACGGGCCAGAGTCAGGAGACTCTCGACGAGGTCACTCATTCGTCTGACCTCCTGCAACGCCTCCTCCAGCGCAACCATCCGCTCCGTCTGCGTGGACGTATCCATCATCGCCCGCTCGACATCCGCGCGCAGAACCGCCAACGGTGTCTTGAGCTCGTGACTGGCGTCGGCGGTGAAGCGCCGCAAGCCTCCGAACGATGTCTCCAGACGTGCGATCATGGCATTGAGCGTCGCGACCAGATCCGAGAAGTCCGACGCCTCCGGCCAGAGCGAGAGCCGCCGGTGCAGACTGCGGCCGTCGGTAATCGCCGCCATCTCGGCGGTGATCTCCGAGAGCTGCCGCTGGCTCCGTCCCAAGTAGACAAACGCCCCGATGCCGGCCGCGGCGATGATGAGCGGAACGATCGCCAGCGCGTCGATCATGTACTCTCTTGGTACCGTGCTCGCCCTTGTCGCCAGCGCGCCGGAAGCGATCCGGCTCAGACCGGCAGGGCTACCGGGTAGCGCGTGGGAAACGAATAGCACTTTTTCCTGAAGTGAGTCGAGTCCGATGATGGCCGCCTCACCCGACTGCGGCAGGTGCTGGAGTTGAGTCTGCAAGGTCTGGAGGTCGGTTCCCTGAAGCCGCATCACGTCGGGCGAGCTATAGACCGCCCGCCCTGCGGTATCGACGACCACGATGTAGCCCGGCACGGCCTGTAGTCGCTCGGCCAGCCTGGGTGCGAGAACAGCCATGAGCGCCGTATCGTTGCTCACCATGACTTTTTCTCCGGACTGGACGCCGTCGGTGATCACCCGCGCCGCTAGATCGCCCTGAGCAGCGGCATACTGCGCGATGTCCTGGTAAACGGCGTTGTTCCGCGCCGCGAGGACGGCCAGAAACAGCGTGATGGTGATTGCGACCAGACCAGCCACGAATGCCGCGGTAAGCTTCACGCGCGTCGAGAACATTCGCCCTAGCTGCCCTTGCCGGCGGCGCTTTCCTCGCGGATCACGTAACCGACGCCGCGGATGGTGTGAATGAGTCGCTTCGACGTGTTGCTGTCGATCTTCTTCCGCAGATGATTGATCACGACGTCGACGATGTTCGTGCCGGGATCGAAATGATAGCCCCACGCGTACTCGGTGATGAGCGTTCGGCTCATCACCCGCCCCGCGTGCCGCATCAGATACTCGAGCACGGTGTACTCTTTCGGCGTGAGCTCGATCGAATGCCCGCCCCGGGCAACCTCGCGCGTGTCGAGATTGAGGGTGAGATCGGCGACCTTCAGCACCGGCGAGATCCGCGCCCTCGGCCGGCGCGACAGAGCTTCGACGCGCGCCAGCAGCTCCTCGAACGCAAACGGCTTGGTGACGTAATCGTCTGCACCGGCCCGTAACGTCTCGACTTTTGAGTCGACCGCGTCCTGGGCGGTGAGAATCAGGACGGGTCTGTCGAAGCCCCTCGCACGGAGATCGTGGAGCACCTGCGCGCCCGATTTCCCCGGCAGTCGCATGTCGAGCACCACGACGTCGTACTCCTCGGCGATCGCGCGCGCCTCGCCATCGTCGCCGTTGGCGACGAGATCAACGCCCCAGCGCTGCTCCTCGAAACCGCGCTTGACGAACTGTCCGACGGTGGGATCGTCTTCGATTACGAGGATCTTCATCGAGCGAATCGGAGATGCATCGGGTAGGAACGCAAAGGGCGGACGCGAATCGTCCGCCCCTGCAAAAAGGTATATCGCGACGCCATTGCCTTCAACGAACCGCGATCAGCTCCCGGGTAGCTGCGCCCATGAACCGCTCTGCACCGCGATTTTGAATGAGGGTTGACGAGCGAGGGCCGCGTCGTAGTGGTATCGCCCGCCACCACTGGCGTAGTAGATCGAGGCGACAACGGCTCCGTAAAAATCGCCGGCACCATTTTCGTAGACGACGTGATTGGGCGCGTAGACGGTGTAGTATGATGAAGTGCCCTTCGAGCTGAGCGACCAGTAGGCGGGGGTGGCCGATGTGCCGCACGACGCGAACGAAAGGCCCGCAGCGTTCTGCGCCGTGTTGACGATTGTACCCGACGAGGCGTTGAGCGAGTCACGCAGAACGACAGTCGCACGCGGGTTTCCCGGAAAAGTGAGCTTGGCGGTTCCGCTTAGCACGATGGAGCTGAAGTAGTATGCTGTGTCCGTCAGATTCAGAGTACCGCCAGACAGGGTGAGTACGCCCGTCAACGAGTTGTAACTAACACCCGGTCCGGTTGGCACCTTGCTTGTCGGCGTGAATCCTCCAGTCGGGCAAGGCAGGATGTCGAGTGCCGTGAGCGGCGGCGCGCCTGATGTCGCGCCTCCCGTTACCACGCCCGAGGCCCCGTATGTGATAGAGCCCACGACCGTAGCCGATCCTTTCACCGTTGTTCCACCGACGTAGAAGTTGTTGTTCGACCAAAGATTCGCGAGAGTATCAAAGCTTGCGGCATAGGAGCCGACATCGGAATCGAACGAATCAAACATGCCGCCGTTGTCCAGGTACAGCACGCTATCTGTTCGCACCGCGTACTTGAAGATCGCGACTCCGCCGGCGTTTCCGACAATCGTGATGATCCCCGCGGTTGGGTCGGTACGGCGTCCTTGCACCACAACGGTGTACTCCTGCAGGCCACCCTTGTCGACACGGTGGATCACCGCACGATACGCCGCCTTGTTTGGCAGAGTCTGCCAGCCGAGGTCGAGGCTGTCGCCGGGATTCATGTTCTTCACGGCAGCAGGCCATGCTCCATAGGTCTGTCGCAATCCCGCTTCCGCGGCGTACA
Organism: Gemmatimonadaceae bacterium; assembly: GCA_035701245.1. Taxonomy (GTDB): domain Bacteria; phylum Gemmatimonadota; class Gemmatimonadetes; order Gemmatimonadales; family Gemmatimonadaceae; genus UBA4720. The sequence goes on from DASSNV010000070.1 coordinate 3,022, forward strand.
TCGCGAGCGTCGACTCTCTCGTCGCACGGGACGCGCGGCGCTCGTCAGTCGCCGTCGTCAAAGCGGCCACCGCGATCAGGCTCATCACTGTGATCGCGAGGATTACGGTCGGAAGCACGAAACCACGCCTCGACTGCATCAGCGCCTCAGTGCCACTCGAGTGATCAGCGAATCGCGCTGGTACGCGAAGGTGCTGCCCACGTAGGTATTCTTGTAGCTCTCGGTGCGGAGCGTGAACGCCACGCTCCCCAGAGCGGCCGGATTGGCGGTCACCGCCCCCAGCGTATCGTAGTAAGCGAAGGCAAGCCCGTTCCCCGGCGCGACGAGCGGCCCGGTGAGCTGATCGTAGGTTGCCGCAGCACCGACTTTGCGCCCAAGCCACCACCGACCGTTCTGTTGGAATTCCGTGTACAGCACTCGCCGGAAGGTCCGCAGGGGTGCTCCTACCTTTATATAGGCGCTGTCGTACTTCGTGTTCGGCACGAGCTCAACGACCACGTCGGGCGGCCTGGCCCCGGGCCAGGCGCAAGCAGTTACCCCCATCGACGCGGGGGTGCCAACCGCCGAGATCTTGAGTGGGACCCACTTGTCGCGTCCAAGCTGATAGACGAGCGCGCTGTCATCGACAGTCGCCGTGATGTTGCCCCCGGTCTTCCAAAGGGCGTAACGAGGCAGTGTGGGGTGGCGCGCGCAAACCGTCCCCAATCCGCGTGGTGACCTCAGCGCAACGGTTCCCGCCGTCATCACCGAGGGAACGCTTCCGCCGAACACCGACTGCCTCAGATCCCAGGTCAGGAGCGCCGCCGCTTCGCGCGCGGTCTCACGGATGTCGATTACCTCGCGCTGCTTCCGGTAGCCCTTGCCCTGCACCACCATCAGCTGGACTACGCCGCCGAGCACCATCAGACCCACCACGAGCCCGACGATGAGCTCGACCATCGTGAAGCCACGGCGCTCCCGCGCCGGTCCAACACTAGTGCGCGCGCTCACTGGATCTGGCTCTTCGACACGAACACGGTGACCGTGTCGCGATAGATCACAGTCGCATCTGTCTGACCGCGTCGCTGAACGACGATGTCGATCTTCTGAGAGTTCCCGTTCACGGCGGTGACGACCCAGTTCACTGGGCGTCCGCGGATCGTCGCTGACCCGGTCGAGACGCGATTCCATCCGGCCCCAATCAAGCTGTCGGTTACCTGCTGGACGTCCGCGTTGTACTGAAGATCCTGGCGCGCCCGTCCCATTTGGTTGAGACCGAGCGCGGCCGCACCCGCCAGACTCATCATCGCCACCGCGAGCAAGCTCATGGCGATCATTACTTCGACGAGAGAGAACCCCTGACGCGACTGGAGCTGGGCGGATGGCCTCACCGCAGAACCTTGCCTAGCGTGGTCGTCTTGACCGTGTCCGCCATCGAGCCATCGGTGAACACGACCTGCGCGTCGCCTGATTCACACGATCCCACGGTGGAGGCGATCCCGCGGGCATCGAAGCAAAGAAGCGTCCTGGTGCTGGCCATCTGCAGACCGTTGCCACTGACGTCGCGAACGAAGGCGATGGTCGCGCGCTGGCCGATGCCGTTGGCGCTGGTATCGACATCGATCCAGAAACGCTTGCCGGGCGCGTCAATGTGTAGCTGAGCGACGCGCCCATAGCGCAGCGCTGTCGAGCGGGTGAGCGAGTGAGTGAGGACGAACTGGTCAGCCACTGACGCCGTCGTGCGGCGCTGGAGGGCGGCCGAGATCTTCGGCCCGCCCATGGCGGCGACGATGCCGATTACGGAGAGTACCATGAGCAGCTCGACCATGGTTACGCCGCGTCTTTGAGACCCGATCATTGTTCGACCCGCCTCTCGTCAGTGATTCTACTGCTCAGCTGTACTAAAGACTTTGGCAAACTCCGGATTCGTCACCAGACGTTCCTACCTAGCAGTTAGCCGCGCCCGAGAGCGCGGCTAAACCATTGAATCTCTTATGGATAGGCTGCAAGCAGCCTTTCCCGCCTACCGTATGAATCCCAGATCCGTGCGCTCCCGCTCACGTTCAGACTTCTGTTTCCTGGCCATCAACGCCAAGGCAGCTGAGTCGGTACGCGCTTTGATCACCGCCTCGCTCCCTGTATCAGACGAAACCAGGGTGTCCTTGCACGGCCTCCTGTCGAACACTGCACGGGTTTGGCATCCCGACCGCAGCAGCTTGGACGGCGCCGTCGCCGTCACGGGTTTGACCGGAACGCATTTGCCAGCCGCTGCATCGCTCGCCGCACACTCGACGTCCGCGCCGGCGACCGGCCGACGTGACACCGAGTACATAAGCGCAGCGAGTGATGAAACAGCCACCGCGAGCAGCAGGAACGCGATCAGCAGCTCGCCGAACACGAATCCCCGACGGTGCCCCTCTGCGGGCCGTCCGTCGCCCGGCATTAGTACTCCACCCAATTGTCGACCCAGGTGTTACGCAGGGTGACAAGCGCTCCCATCGTGGTCGTCGCCTTGGCGACTTCGCACGAGTTATAGTTGTATTGCTTGGTACCGTTGGCGGTCGAAGCCGGCACATAGGTGCCGAGCTTGACGTTGAGGCCGCTGATGGTGGCGCCTTCAACCGCGTTATTGCCGTTGGAAGTGATATCGTTGCCGACCAGCATGACTCCCTTCCACCCAACACTACCATTCAAGACCAGATTGCCGGTGACGATCAGCATCCCCTTTCCGGAAGAAGGAGGCGAGAAGTCACCATTGACGCGGATGATCGGGTAGTAGGTTGACGTCGAATCGGCGTACGCAGCCTCCAGCGCCGCAGTTGGCCAGGATCCGCCCGGTAGCGTGATCGTCGGCGTGATTGCACCGAGGTTGACGATACCATTCCAGTCAATTGCAACCGAGTCCGGGGCAATTGAATCGACCGGCGGGTCACCGACTGCCACTGTCTTACCGGTATATCCGGGATTTACAGGAACTGCCACGCCAGCTACGGCCGCCGAGTCACCGCAAACGTCGATGCCGCCGAGGGTACCGGCGCCACCGTTCTTCTGAAGACCGGAGAGCGCGGTCCATCCGGCAAGCACCTGCATCGGCGCCGGCTCCCATAGCACATACTGCGCGACCGTGCGAACGCCTTGCGGGGTACCCGCGTAAGCGCCCGCCGTCTCGACGCCCTTTGAGCGAACGACGTAGAGTCCCGACTGCGAACCTTTCGGCGCGCGAAGACGGGTCAGCGAGACGTCAGCATATCCGCCGGTCATCTGAATACGAACGCTGTCCTTCGCACCCGGCACTCGGGTGTAGTTCGGCGTCCCACTCAACAGTGAATCGCGACGAACGAGATACAGCTCTAGCCCCTGCTCGGCGATTCTGAAAGCGGAGATCTGAGATTTCTGGTCTGCGACCGATCTGCGCTCCGCGCTCACCAGCGAAAAGCCACCGGCGATCATGATCGTCAGGACGAGGATTACGAGAATCGCAATCGGAATCGCAAAACCGCGGCGTTCGGTATTGTTCAGCATATGGTCGAGCCTCTCGGCTAATTGATGCGGTTTTTGAAGTACACCGCGGTTGTGAACGGAGCCTTTTCGCTGGTCGTCTGGCCGGGCGCTACCGTTTCGCTCATACCATCGAGGTGTAGTTCCAGCCCACGAATATCTGAAAGGGCTGCCGGCGGGTTCGCCTGTGCGACGTTGCCACCATTGATCGTGAAGAACGCCCAGCGAGCCGTGTTGTCGAACGGAGCAACGAGCTCCTCAGTGCTCTCATTACCATTCGGCGTGATCGATGTCCGCCACAGCCCAAGCTTACCCGGCACGGCCGTCGACGCCTTGAATTCGTAGCGAATGCGTGAGTAAAGGAATACCGGGGTCCCGAGTCCTGCAGCAGCCGGTACCGGAGGTTTGACCAAGACGTTTTTCCCGCCACTCACGGTGGTGATCAGGACGCTGGCGCAATTAGCGGGGTCGCCGGTCTCTCGCGTGGAACCGGACTCAACGTACCCATAGACGCCGGTTTGGAAGTTTCTCCAGGCGTAGCCGTAGTAGCTCGCGTTGGCGTAGGTGGTAGAGTCGACCGGGAGGAGGCTCAAGGCGGTGCCTCCGTTTGCGGCCTTGCATACAACGCCGATCGCAAACGGAATACGAAGAGTGAGGGACGTCGGACTCGCCGCGATTACGCCGCCTGTCGCCTCGATCATGCGAAAATCGGAGACCACCCGGTTGAGCGAAGCGCGCGAGACGTTGCGCGCAGCGTTGCCCATTCCCTGACGGTCGAAGAATTTGCCCTGAACCGTCAGCAGCTTGGTGAACAGCGCGCCGATGATTGCAAAAATCACGATGCCGACCATCAGCTCGATGAGCGTAAAGCCGCGGCGGGATTTTTTCATGTTCCTGGTCATGGGATCACCCCTGGGGGCAGTCGGTGCACAGGACCTTAGATGTGCGTGCTCTGGTCCTGGTGAACGTCACGGTGTCCGGCTTGAAGGCTGAGTTCGCCGGAGTCACCACCACTTTGACTGTCTTTACGTTCGCGACTGGTTCAGTGACCGTCACGATACGGGTGTGCGGATAAGGTTGAGCGGTCACCGTCGTCGACATGCTCCCGACGGCCATCGAATCGTAGGGAATGGTCTCGAGACGATTGACTTCCTGCATCAACACGCCGTTGCGATACGCGCTACCCGTTGCGGCAAGACCGCTGCGGGAAACGGAATAAACGAGTGCCGCGAGCGAAGAAACCGCGACGGCTAGGAGCACCATCGCGACGATGACTTCGACCAGCACAAAACCCTTTCGACTGCGCCGATTGGCGGCCGGGATCCCGGCGGCGTTCAGGCTACGTCCGGATGCCTTGATCATTTTTTGATCCTCACGAATCCCGCCGTACTGGCGGTGATCTGCTTGGAGTAGTCGCCATTCGCGAGATCGATCGTCACGGCGTTCGACGAGATACCGCTCGGGAAGACGTCAATAGTTGCCGGAGTGAACACCAACTTGGTGAGACGATATTCAGAGGTGTCGCCGTAGAACGTGCGGATCCGCAGCACCGCCCCGGTCTTTCTGTCGACGAACTGGTAGCTACGGGTCGTGGCGTCGGCCTGGATTCGAACCGGCTGGCGCTGACGTGCAGCTACGGCGAAGGCGTTCTGGAGATCGGAAGCGATAACCGTCGCCGCGCGATTCACGCGCTGGTGACGCACGATTCGGGACATGGCTGGGCCCGCGATCGCGGCCAGGATGCCGAGAATGGCAACCACGGCGATCAACTCGAACATCGAGAAGCCGCGGTGGGGGAAAACCCTGTTTTTGGAAGCGCTGTTGCCCATGCGAAAAACCTCCGTGAGACGCGACGGAAACCGGCTCCGCACGCCCCGGGTGGACCAGAATTCTTGTCGTATGTAGGACGAGTTGGAGGTTACCATGCAACCCGCAAAACGTCCGAAAACCGCGTTAAGCCCCTCTACACGGGACTAACTCAGGGGGACCTAGCTCAGCAGTTCGATCGCGGCGAGAATCTCTGAGTTCTCGCGGCGCTCGCCATTATTCGCCTCGATGTGCGACCAGCCCACTCTGCCCTCGCGATCGATCAGAAAATAGGCGCGGTTCGAGTAAAACCGATCTTCATTGAGCACCCCGTAGGCCCGGGAGATCTCGCGCTTGAAGTCGCTCAACAGGTCTGTCCTAATCCCAAGCTTGTTCTTGAACTCGCGCAGCGACGCGGTGGAATCGACCGAGATCGGCAGAATCTCCACACCCTCGCGCGCGAACTGATCGAAGTCTTCCGTGAAGCAGACCAGCTCCTTTGTGCAGGTGCCAGTGAAGGCGAGCGGAAAAAACGCGAGCAGGACGTTGCTCTTGCCACGGAACGACGAAAGCGTCACTTCACTACCCGAGGTCGACGCCGCGGAAAAGTCGGGAGCGATGTCCCCTACCTGCGGCGAATTTTGCAGTTGCGTGCTTGTCATTGGGGACCCGACAAATTCCGAGGATTGGATGGATACAGCGACGAAAGCGACGGAGGAAAAACCGGCGAGTCTGAAGCTCACGGTGCGCTGCCAGTTTTGCAATACGTGGAACCGCATCGATGCGGACAAGGTCACCGACGGTCCCAAGTGCGGAAAGTGCGCGCGCCCGATTCTTCTCGAGCGGCCTTTCCCGCTCAACGACGAAACGTTTGCCCGCACCATCAGCGAAAGCGAGGTTCCGGTGGCGGTCGATTTTTACGCCGACTGGTGCGGGCCCTGTAGAATGATGGCGCCGGCCGTCGATGCCCTCGCTGCACACCTCCAGGGCAAGGCTCTCATCGGGAAGCTCAATACCGACCACGCATCACGAACCGCGTCGGGATTCAACATCCGCGGCATCCCGACGACGATAGTCTTCAAAGGAGGCAAGGAGGTAGCCCGCCAGTCGGGCGCGTTGCCCCTCGAAGGGCTCAAGGCGCTGATGGCGAAGGCCGGCGTGGTGGTATAACGGCGGGGCGGGCGAGCTGGAGCCGCTCGACTAGGAAATAGTAGGTCCTTTCAGAACCGCCTCGACTGCCTTTGCAAGCTCCTGCCCGGAAAAAGGCTTGTTCAGAAAATTGGCGCCGGCGGGTACACCGGTCCGGGCATCCTGGTCGGCATAGCCCGACATGAAAAGCGCCCGCAGGCCGGGGCGCTTGGGTGCGAGCCGTTCGACTACTTCCGGACCCCGCAGGCCCGGCATGAACATGTCCGTTATCACGAGATCGATCTTGCCCTGGTGCTGCTCGGCGATCTCGAGTGCGGCTTCCCCGTTTTCGGCCTCGATAACGTTGTAGCGGGCGCGGCGAAGGATCTTGAGGACGATGGCGCGAACCGACTGTTCGTCGTCGACGAGAAGGATGGTTTCTTTGGGACGTGAGGCGGGGGCTGTCATTCGTCGGGGCGGGCGTTATGCGCGATTTGTCTGGACAACAAGCTATCCAAATCCCCAACGGCGACGCCAGCGTCAATTCCCGTGACTACAGCCAAAATTCGCGCGGACTGCAACTCACTCGCAACACCTTGGGCGACTCGCGGTCAAACCCGGGAGAGCCCGTATTTCGACGGGTTAACGGTGTTGCGCTGCCGCAACAGCTTTGTTGGGCCTCTGAATCACTCGACTGCCCGTGGGCCACGCCAAAGGGAGTTAAGCCCTCGCAGCGGCTGTTAACGTCCGAAAATTCAGACGTTACCGAGTCTGATGTTCGCAAAAATGCCTATTGCTCAAGTCTACGGTTTTGCTAGGTTGTGAGCCTTCGATCACGAAGTTTAGCGCCACAACATTGTCCACAATGCGCCACACGACGGGAGCTCAATGACCAGCGCCTTGGCTCGCAAGGATTTTCGTGTAGGACCCGACTCCAACCCGCCGTACAACCCCACCACTGAAAAGATGAGAGCGCTGATCGTCGACGACGATCGAACTCTCCGTGAGGGCTGCGCCAGCGTCCTCCGCGCCGAAGGAATCATCGTCGAAGTAACCGCACGTGGTGAAGAAGCCATCCAGATGATCAACCGCTCCCGCTACGACATCATGCTCGTCGATGTCTATCTGGAGCCGGTTTCAGGAATCGATGTCCTCAAGGCCGTCATGGCAACATCGCCGAGCACGCTCGTGGTGCTGATGACGGGAAATCCAAGCGTCGATTCGAGCATCGAGGCAATGCGAATCGGCGCGTGGGACTATCTGCCGAAGCCATACTCGGGCACCCAGCTCCAGCTTCTGGTCGGACGCGCCGCACACGCGGTCACCGCCCGCCGGGAGCGCGAGACCCCGGTCGGCTCGGGCTCGGTTTCGCTCGGATCCAGCGGCAGCCTCCTGCTCGGCACGTCGAGTGCCTTCCGCAGTGCGACCGATCTCGCGAAGCGCGCCGCGCCGACCAACGCCTCGGTCATGATCGTCGGAGAGACTGGCACCGGCAAGGAAGTCATCGCCCAGTACATCCACCACCACAGCCGGCGCTCCAGAAAGCGGCTCGTGCCGATCAACTGCGCTGCGATTCCCGAGCAGCTGCTCGAGTCAGAGATGTTCGGTCACCGCAAAGGAGCCTTCACGGGCGCCGACCGCGAAAAGATGGGACTCCTGGAGCTGGCCAACGGGGGAACGCTTTTCCTCGACGAGCTGACAGAGATGTCGATGGCGCTTCAGGCGAAGATGCTGCGCGTGCTCCAGGACGGTATCGTTCGCCGCGTCGGCAGCGAAGAGGAGGACGCGGTCGTAGACGTGCGCTTCGTTTCTGCGACCAACAGAGATCCGCGCGATGCCATCCGCAACAAGCAGCTTCGTGAAGACCTCTACTACCGACTCAACGTCGTGCAGGTGACCATTCCGCCTCTGCGCGACAGAGTCGAGGACATTCCGCTCCTGGCGAACCATTTCCTCAGCGTTTTCTGGGGTCGGCATCGCTCTCCGAAGGATGCATTGCCGACGTTCAGCGAGGACACTCTCGACTTCCTCTCTTCTCGTCCGTGGCGCGGCAACGTGCGCGAGCTCCAGAACTTCGTCGAGCACGTGACGATCCTCGCGCAGCCCGGTGCGAAGATTCAGATCCATCATCTGCCGCTGGACCAGGAAGTCGATCTCGCAGCGTCCAGCACTGCGAGCGTCGGTGCCTTGCCGACGAGCGACGCCTATCATGTAGCGAAGGAGCAGGTGCTGGCGACTTTCGAGAAGAATTACGTCACCCGACTGGTCGCACGTGCGTCTGGGAACATGTCGCGCGCCGCGCGACTGGCGAGCGTTGATCGCACCACACTGTACCGCCTGCTCGAGCGCCATGGTTTCCGCCGCGAGCTGAACGAGCCTGCCGTCGCAGATCGCCCCGCAGAATCGTGGGCGCCGATCGAGAAAGTCGTGGAGCTTCCCTTCACCGCCGACGCTTCCGCGCTCTAGCAACGACGTCGGCGAGAAGCCACCGGGATGCTTGATCGCACTCCCGGTGGCTTCTCTTGCATCTGCAGCACAGCGAAGCTCAAAACGGGATGTGTTTCGGCCGTCCAACTCGAATGTGGCGCCATCGCAACACGTGCCACGCCAAAAGCGACGTAAGTCGTTGTAATAGAATGGAGTTAGGGTGGGCAGTGAATTGCGTTGACGCGCGCCGTTCGGCCCCGTGCCGGACGCCCGCACCCTTCGCCATTCACCATGCCCTCTCGGTATAGTCCCGACCACACTCCAGGCGTGACGCTTACCACGCCAAGACCCGCGGCGATGTCGCCCGCGTCGGAATGGGAACAGAACGCCAACCGGTTGCCTCCCGAGGAGCCAGAGGGTGTGCCATGGACGCGGTACCTGGATGTCGTCAAGCGTCACGCGCTTTTCATCATCGCCGTCACCGTCGTCGGCTCCGGCGCTGGTTACGTGGCATCGAAGCGCGTGAAGCCCGTGTACGAAGCGCAGGCGACCGTTTGGATCAACGGGTCGAACGCGCAGCAGACGGGACCGATTCGCGCCCAGCAGCTCCTTCCATCGCAATCATGGGTCGAGCTGCTCCGCAGCTTCGCGATCGTCGATCCCGTCATCCGCGCGCTTCATCTGAACGTGAACCCGAAGATCGCGTCCGACTCGGTTCTCTTCCGCGGCTTCGAATCGACTGACAGACTCCGCTCAGGCGCATACGTACTGAAGGTCGACAGCACCGGCACGCGCTACACCATCCACGACGTCAAGGACGCGCTCCTCGAGCGCGGAATGGTCGGCGACTCGATCGGCCGCGATCTGGGCTTCAGCTGGCTGCCCGATCGACGGTTTCTGACGCGCGGCAAGAAAATGGAATTCTCGGTGGG